>NC_009922.1:1874134-2186490 GCF_000018325.1 Alkaliphilus oremlandii OhILAs
TTTTCAGGCAATTCAGCACTCTCTAGGTTGGATGAAATCGTTGTTAAAATATTTTCATGTTGGTTCAATACCTTATCATATTCTTCTAAGGTAATCCCTCCTGTACTGAGATTATATAAGGCATCTGAAGATTCGTATAGGGAATCTACCAGTGTATTTAAATTTTGAATCACATTCTCTGTTCCTTTGTTTTCATCAGAAAATTGGATCTGTCTTTGTCCAATGTTTACATGACTGATATAGGCATCTGGGTATACTTCTCTGACAGCATTTAACTTTTCTTCTATATGCTTTCGATCGGTAGCGCCATAGCTATAGATCTTGTACATATTATCTGCTCTATAAATGATATGGGGAAGTGCATGGCTCTGTAACTCTCCAATTAACCCTTCTATATTTTTGTTGTCCGCCAGACTTGCTATTTGAATCATGTAAAAGGATAAGGGTTTTAAATCCACTTTATTGGTGAATTGATTGTTTTCTTTTTCGGATTTAGGTTCAACCTCCTCCGTATCGTCCTGTTCTTTTTTGCTTCCCAGTTCCTTTATGTTCTCCAAAGTAATGTCTCCAGGGGACTGTAGCATACTTTCTGTATTAATTGTTGGGATAACGACCCATTCCGTAATTCTAGAACCAATCATTATTGATAATAGCGGAAGAATCACTAGAAAAAACAGAGCGATACCCACATTCATATTTCGTCTTTTCTTTCGAATACCAAACCTAGTTCTTCTCAAAGCAATCACGCTCCTTCTTAATATTTTATAAATAGATTGTCCGCCTTTGAATCATCCTAATTTTAGAAATTATTCCTTTATGTCATTAAATTACAGCTCCTATTAATATATATATCAATCGAATTAATTTATTCCTGATTTCATAATAAATTGATTTTTGATCCATTCCTATTTGGAACAAAAAGAAACTCCTATACAGCGTATAGGAGTTTCTAGATTAACGACTTTATTTTTATAATCGAATTGCTTTCATATATCTTGTGCTATAATATCGATCTGATAAGGAATCAATAACAATTTGACGTCTTGATGTAGATGCATGAATAATTCTTCCATTACCAATATAAATGCCAACGTGACCAATATCATTTCCGATCTTGCCAGAAGTATCAAAGAATACGAGATCCCCAATTTCCAGTTCGCCTCGATTCACTGTAGTACCAATTCCTGCTTGTCCCGTCGCTGTTCGTGGTAACTGCTTGATCCCTTTTGCATTTAAATAGTCACTATAATAGGTCTTTAATATATAGCTTGTAAAGCCAGAGCAGTCAAAACCATTCGGTCCGTTACCACCACTAACATATTTTTTGCCTAAATATTTTGTTGCAATGGCTTCTATATCTTCAAAAGCGTTTCTGCCAGAACTAGAACGATTCACATTAGTATTTTGAACCGATACATATTTACTTTCTACCCAACCTTCTTTGTTGCTGGACGTAATAACATTGTACCATTTATCTTGATATCCTTTAATATAAACCATTTCCGAGATTTTTAACGTATCCACATTTTTTTCGTTTTCACCAGCATATTCCTTTAAGGCGATAGCATCATTCACTAATCTTCCAGTAGGAAGGTTATGGGTTATTTTTACATAATCTGAATGGACCCATCCTTTAACATTGTTACTTAAAATAACTTCATACCATTCAGCAGATTCTCCGATAATCGTAACAATATGTCCACTTGAAACATTGGTAATTACATTATCGTTGAGAGAAGGTCCTACTCTTACTCTCAATCCATCCCCCGTTATTTCACCTTTTTTTATTTTGTTCTCTCTATAGTTGGCATCCGTTATAATAGCTTCCTGTGAAGAAATCCAACCTTCTCCTTTTCCATTGGATAATTCCACCAAATACCATTCATCTAATATTTCTTTTATCATAACTTTACTACCGATGTTTAACTTATCCAATTCCTTGCTATTACCAAATTTGTCTTCTCTAATGATAGCTTGCGTACTAATGATTGTACCACTATAGTCAAGCCCTGATGCAAATGTAGTCGTAAATATGGAAGATGCCAGTGCCATACACATGACAAACCTTCTTCTTTTCATACTAATGATAATCATCTCCTAACCTAATCAGTACCATAACAAATCTACTATAGGTAATTCGACTTAAAGTAGGATTGTCCTTCTTTTTTTTGTTTATTTTTTATACCGAATCAAAACTTTCTAAGGAACAGCTCCGTTTATAGCATCACTTCCCAGTTATGGTAGACGTTTTGAACATCATCGTTATCTTCCAGCATATCGATTAATCGGTTCATTTTCTTAATATCATCTTCACTTTGTAATTGGGATAGGGTTTGCGGAATATAGGAAATATTTGCCTCTAATAATTTATATCCTGCCTTTTCAATCCCTTCCTTTACACTGTGAAAATCTTCGATACTTGTAATGACCTCATATGCATCTTCCTCAGAAATAAAATCTTCTGCACCAGCTTCTAAGGATACCATCATTAGCGTTTCCTCATCGATATGATCTTCTTTTTCTATAATAATCTGTCCCTTTTTATCAAACATAAAAGAAACACAACCGGTAGAACCTAAATTTCCACCATTTTTATCAAAGGCGTGTCTTACATCTCCAGCAGTTCTATTCCTATTATCTGTCAGTACTTCAACAATAACAGCTACACCGCTCGGTCCATAGCCTTCATATACAATTTCCTCGTATTGATCTGAGCCACCTTCGCCTGTACCTTTTTTGATTGCTCGATCAATATTATCATTGGGCATATTTTGAAGCTTTGCTTTATCGATAGCATTTTTTAAAGCCGCGTTATACTCTACATCGCCGCCGCCTTCTCGTGCAGCAACAGAAATCACTCGAGCTAATTTCGTATATATTTTTGCTTTTTTAGCGTCCTGTTTTGATTTTCTATCGATGATGTTACCAATTCTTCCCATTATTCCATCTCCTTAGTTATCTTTCATGATGTCACGATGTACACCATATATAATTTCTAAAAAAATTTTAGCATAACTTAAATCATCATGCAATTTATTTATTCTCTACAGAATATGCTTTATCCAATTTTAGGTGATGGTGGCATTGTTCTTTTATGGGCAGAATTTCTATGAAGCCTTTCAATTACAGTTAAATCCTTTTCTGGAATTGCCTTTCCCTCTAAAAATTCATCAATATATTTATAGCTTGTTCCCATTTCTCCTTCATCCGTTTGACCTTCCCACAGCCCTGCAGACGGTTCTTTCTCAAGTACTTCTTTCGGAACCCCCAGTACCTTTGCCCATTCATATACTTCATATTTTTTCAGAGAGGCGATCGGTAAAATATCCACACCACCATCCCCATATTTCGTAAAATATCCCGTATAGATTTCAGCAGCATTATCGGTACCAACGACCAAATAGTTTAAATTATTGGCAACGGCATATAATGTACTCATTCTTAATCGAGCCCTTAAATTTGAATCCATGGCTCTTTCCATTCCTGTATTGAATAAGTTTTTATTATTTAATTGATGCACTACTTTATTTGCTACAGTATTATGCTCTTCTCCTAAATCTATTTCTATGTATTCTATCCCACAAGCCTCTGCTGTTAGGATGCCATGCTCCACATCTTTTGTACTACTCTTAATGGGAAGTATGACTCCCAGCGAATTTTCCGGAAATGCTTTTTTTATTAAGCATGCAACTACAGCGGAATCTATTCCACCAGAAATTCCAACGGTTAATCCTTTTGCTCCAGCATTTCTCACCTGTTCCCTTAACCATTCTACTACCTGATCTATATTTTTTTGTATATTTTGAGTCATTCAAAACACTCCATTCATTCTATATTATTTATTGTATTATACCATAAAACCTATGGTTTTTATCCATTCCTGTAGCGAAAGAATATCTTCACTTTATTTGGACAAAATACTCTATATTACCTTTAAAGCTAGGAGCGATGGCATGAACAAGGTTTCTCATTTTACATTCATCATTTTAATTGGTTTTACTTCTGGCATCGTCAATGGATTATTCGGTGCCGGTGGTGGAACCATTGCCGTACTGGCTCTTACACTTATTTTTTCCGTTAGTCAACATAAAGCGCAGGCTACAGCCATATCGATCATTCTACCCCTATCTTTAATCAGTGGTTTTATATATTACAGAAGTGGATTTACAACAATGGAAACTACCGTCAAAGTTGCCATTGGCGGAGTAATTGGAAGCTACATCGGTTCCAATTTGCTAAATAAAATACCAGAAAATTACCTTCGAAAAATTTTTGGTGCTTTCATCATTGTTTCTGCTTTAAGGATGGTGTTTTAATGCTCTTTATCTTGTTAGGGGTAATGGCTGGTTTAATTGGCGGAATGGGAATTGGGGGCGGAACTATACTGATCCCTTCTTTAATATTTTTAACAGATTTAAATCAGCAGACGATTCAAAGCATTAATTTGATATCTTTCGTTCCGGTTGCAATTGTTGCTTTGTTTGTGCATTTCAGAAAAGGTAATATCGTATCGAAGCTGAGTATTCCACTGATTGGCTCTGGTATTTTAGGTACGATTATCGGATCGAAATTAGCGCTGAAATTATCCTCTGTAATTTTAAGAAAATGGTTTGGTGGATTTTTGTTGGTCATAGGACTCTATGAAGTTTTTTTTAAGGGCACAAAAAAGAAATGAGACCACTATTTTAGTGGTCTCCTCCGAGTGCTACTAGCACGCAATCATAAAATACAATTTTCATTCCTTTTTCCTCTGCAGTATCTATTACATCTTCATCGAATGTTCCTGGCTGAAACCATACATACTCAATACCAAGTGCCCCTATCTCCTCTAGTGCTGCCTTGGATAACTTAGGATTCACGACCATATTGATACATTCTGGTTTCTCTGGCAATTCTTTTAAACTTGGATACAGTTGATCGCCATCAATACTTTCATATTTAGGATTCACTCCATAAACTGTATATCCATGATCTTTTAACTTTTTATAAATTTTATATCCAAATTTTTCTGGATCTGGTGTCGCACCAATCACTGCCCACACCTTTCGATCCAACATCTCTTTTTTTACTACTTCTATTGCATCCATGTAGAGCCCTCCTTAAATTTTATATAGTTATTATGTACCCAAATATTTTATGTTTATATAGGAAAAATATTTATTATTCTTCTTTTAATATGTTACGGAACTATAATTTTACCATCAATTTCCGTTAGATACTCTTGTTCTATGGATTCTAGGGTGCTTCTTCCATTGGTCCATTCAATAATTTGTTCCTTAAATTGCTGTATTCTAGGAACTTCTATGTATAGGTAGAAATGTACTGAATCATCATATTCCGTGGTCTTTATTAGATAACCATTCTGTAATATCTCATTTTGAATTTTTCCAAGCATCGTGTAATCTATTTTGATATGTACCAGCTCATATAATCGTTTTATGATTATTTTAGCTGCATCCAAACCGACTTTAGCACCCTTTGTATAGGCTCTAACCAAACCACCTGTACCCAGTTTGATTCCACCAAAATACCGAGTTACAACAACCACAACATCCTTTAGTCCCTCTTTTTTTATAACTTCTAAAACAGGAATTCCTGCAGTACCGGAAGGCTCACCATCATCACTATACCGCTGGATTTCATTGTTCTCTCCAAGGATATAGGCAGGAACATTGTGCGTTGCATTCCTATGCTTCGTTTTGATGCTATCTATAAAGGCAATGGCTTCTTCTTCGCTATTAATAGGCGCTGCATACCCTATAAATCTTGATTTATCTATAATAATTTCTGCTTCTCCATATTCTAGTAAAGTTCTATATTCTTTCAGCATATACGACCAATCCTTTTTTTCATTATAGTTCTATCATACCATATTTAACCTTTCAATAAAATAAGGAAGTAGTTTCCTACTTCCCCACATCATCGTATATTCAATTATGATATTAACCTACTTCAATCAGCTCATTGACTCGTTCTTGCTCTTTTTTCATTATTTCTTTGTATTTCCTGTAAGAAAGATTAACTAATGATCGATCCTGACTATAAGTGATCATTTCTAATGCATTATCAATGGTATAGAATCCACCATCTTTAAATCCTGATTCTTTGTCGACTTCAAAGGATTTATTTGGTGCATGCATGATAAACCAAGTTATTTTATTGCATACCGGTTGTTTTCTCGTAACAGAAAAAAATTCGTAACTAGTTTCACCTGCTGTGGATAGAATCTCTGCGTCAATGCCAGCTTCAGCTTTTACACGGCACAACGCTACATCCATAGAAAGATCACCATTACGAATTACACCTTTCGGTAAAACCCATTCATTTTTTTCATTCTTTAAGATAAATACCTGATTTGCATAAAATACAACGCCACCTGCGCAGTTTCTAAAAATCATTGGACGAATCCTCCTTCCGATTATCTTAGTACTAGTATATACTAAATATTAGAAATTTACAACTTTTTTCAGAATATTTTAATTTATTTTCTAATTTCTTTCTATTGGATCTTTTCGTCTGGATTCGATGGCATGGATTGCCTCTTCATAGCTTCTTCGTACATAAGGCAATTCCTTTGGATTGTTTAATAGACCATTTAACCTTCTTATGGTCTTTTCATTCCCGATTTCCTTCAATGCTTTCGCTGCATACTGCCGAACCTGTGGTTTTACATCCTGTAGTCCTCTATGTAAGATATCCACGCTCTGTACGGATCCTATTTTACCTAAGGCGGAGCACACCATTCTGCGTACTCCACCGTGTTTGTGAGAAATTTCGTTATGTATAACCGGGGTTAAGGATTCCTTCTTTATTTCTCCAGCAATCCACAAAGCAATCATTTTATCCTCTGCATTCTCAATCATTGGAATTTTTTTCAGTAAAAAAGTTGCAAGCTCTATGCGCTCTGTTTCATCTAAGGAGTTCAATATTTCTATTCTTTCATCTTTTGTTCCTGCCAGTAAGCTTATAAAGAAATGATCGTCTATTTTATGTTGTGTCGAATTTATAAAAGTATCTTTTTCTTCCTTCATAAGAATCCCCCAAAAAGTACATTAATTTAGTTTATAAGGCTCGTATTTATGGTAGTACATATTCTCTAATCTTGCGTTCACTTGTGTACCGCCTTCTACGTATTCCGTCGAAAGAACAATCCCTTCCTTATGTAAGCTCGATAGAAGGTTCCCTTTGTCGTATGGAATTAATAAATCTACTTCAATAATATCGGGGCCAATTTCTGCTCTGATTTTTTCTATTAATACATCTATATTCTTATGGGTTACCGCAGAAATATGGATGCAATTTTCTTCCTTAGGTAAAAGAGCTTCATCCGATATCTTATCGATTTTGTTATACACTGTAATAATATTTTTGTTTTCTACACCAAGGTCGTTTAAAACCCCCAGCGTTGTATCTTTTTGTAAATTATATTCTTCGTTGGATGCATCAATTACATGAATCAATAAATCTGCATATTTTACCTCCTCCAGTGTTGCTTTAAATGCATTCACTAAGGCATGGGGCAACTTACTAACAAATCCAACGGTGTCCGTCAATATAAAATCTAGTTTATCTGGGAAAGATAGTCGTCTTAAGGATACATCCAATGTAGCAAATAGCATATCCTCAACGTATACTTCCTTCGTATCGTCATGATGGTCGCTGAGTTTCAGAAGCGTGTTCATAAGTGTAGATTTCCCTGCATTTGTATACCCTACCAAAGCCACAATAGGAATTTCCGATTTACTTCTCTTACCTCTCTGCACCTCTCTGTTTTTCCGAACTTCCTTTAATTCGCTTTCAATATCATCGATTCGCTTCAGTATATGTCGACGATCGGTCTCTAATTTCTTTTCTCCAGGTCCTCTTGTACCAATACCAGCTCCTTGTTGTGAAAGCTGCCGTCCTAATCCGATGAGCCTTGGCATTCTGTATTTTAGCTGAGCCAACTCCACTTGCAGCTTCCCTTCCTTCGTACTGGCTCTCTGTGCAAAAATATCTAAAATAAGGGCAGTGCGATCGATGACATCAACACCGATTTCTTCCTCTAGGTTTCTTATCTGCGACCCAGACAGCTCATCATTAAAAATTACCATATTGGCTTCTAGGTTTTCGCAGAGTTCCTTTATTTCTTCGACCTTCCCTTTTCCTATAAAATAGGTTACATCAACGGCTGGTCTACTTTGAATGGCAGTAGCTAGAACCTGTGCACCAGCAGCTTTTGCAAGTTCCTCTAATTCCTCCATAGACACTTCAATATCTATTTTTTCCCTTTTTCCAGTATTATTCAGTCCTACTAGTATTGCTTTCGTGATCTCTTTATCCTCTATATTCTCTATCTCCATCAGTGCTTTCCTCTCCTTTGTTTCAGCAGAATGCTTCTTATTCAATTAAAATCGTCTATTAACATTATAACCGATTCTGAGAATATATAACATAATTATTCATAAGGCTCCACAAAGTTTGACATCTCATCTCCAGGTACATTGACGTAATTCATCGGCACTTTTCCTACAATAATCGTTTCTGCTATTGGGAAATACGTTGTAACCTTTATGGTATTGGAGCTGAACGGCACCATGACCCTTACACTGGTATTGATAATTAAATAGATTCGATGTCGTGTTTGGTTGATTCCTGACTCTTCAAATTCAGTTCCAAAATTTACATTGACCATTCCCAGTGGCGTTACTGTCAATTTCATCTTCGGTCCATATTGTGCAAATAGTTGGCTCCCAAAGGCATTTCCTAGGGGTATTCGGTCGGATGTGGTCTGTATCTGTTTAAGATATCCCTGTATTGTCAAAGCTACATCTGAAGCTACTTTATTCATGAGAAATGTATTCGCTTGCATCAGCGTAACATTTCCTTCTTCATCCTCTTTTACAAAAATTAAATCTTGATAACGTATATCCTCCTTTAATACATTGCTGATGGATTCATTAATCGCCCTTGTCGTGATTTCTTGTGCCTTTAATTCTCCAATGGCCTGTACACTGGGCGTAATTTTACGATCTATATACACAAAGGAAGAGATTAAGATTAAACTCACGATGAGCATCATCCCTAAAATTTTAATTCTTAAATATTTTCGCTTACTAGATAATATACGGCCCAAAAATATCACCTCAGCTTATTATATTCCTGGTGCAGTGTACTTGTTCTTA
Source organism: Alkaliphilus oremlandii OhILAs (assembly GCF_000018325.1). Taxonomy (GTDB): domain Bacteria; phylum Bacillota; class Clostridia; order Peptostreptococcales; family Natronincolaceae; genus Alkaliphilus_B; species Alkaliphilus_B oremlandii. The sequence continues at coordinate 1,883,299 of NC_009922.1, forward strand.
CTACATTCAAGATATAATGTATACTTTACACAAACTATGATATAATTGTAATATTAATGCCTATATGCTATATTAATATGGTGGTATTTTTATTCATTTGGCATCCTATGAAATTTGGTCTCCAAAACTGTCGGATTTACTCTTTATGGAGGTGTGAACAATGTCAGAAAAAAAATCTAATAACCAAACTGACAAGAAAAATAATAAAAAGCAAAAAAGATTAAGTATTTTTAGATTAATCGTAGTTGTAGTTATATTAGTAGGTTTTATTGCCGCTGGTGCCATTGGCGGTATCGTAATGGGTATTATAAAGAATACTGAACCGATTGATCCTACAGGTATATACGATATGTTGGATGAAAGCTCCTTTATTTACGACTCAGAAGGTCAACTGATAGAAAAGATAGAGTCCAATAATTTTAGAATTGTAGTGGATTACGCGGATATGCCGGAAGACTTAAAAGATGCTTTCGTTTCTATTGAGGACGAGCGTTTTTGGACTCATAAAGGAGTCGATATCAGACGTATGTTTGGCGCACTTTGGACAAACATACGAAAAGGCTCTCGACAAGGTGCCAGTACCATTAACCAGCAATTAGCTGTAAACTTATATTTGGAGCGTTCCGACTCTTCTTATACAAGAAAAATTAAAGATATCTACTATGGTATCATTTTAGACCAACAGCTGTCAAAGGAACAGATTTTAGAAGCTTATTTAAATACCATTTATTTAGGAAGCGGTGCCCATGGCGTACAGGCCGCTGCACAGGTATATTTTTCAAAGGACGTTAAAGATCTTACACTGGCAGAATCTGCATTGATTGCTGGTATTACTAAATTTCCATCGAGAAATACACCGATCATCACTTTGAAAAAAGAAGATGTTAAAGAGCATCACATCGTCTTAGATGATTCAGATCCTCAATATACTATAATAATGAATGAAAAAATTGATGAATACGTTATTCATCGGCAAAAATTAGTGCTTAATTCCATGAAAAGATTAGGTTATATTACCGAAGCTGAGTATGACCAAGCCCTGAATGAAGATGTTAAATCCAGTCTAAAACCAAATCGACGAATCGATGAAAACATCTCTTCTTTCTTTGGAGACCTGGTCAAAAAAGACGTTATGAAGGCTTTAGAAGGTGTGGGCTATTCTCAAGAAGAAGCCTTTGACATGCTTTATTCCGGAGGACTTAGGATTAATAGTACCTTAGATACCAGAATACAAAAAATTGTAGATGAAGAATTTTCTAAATCCAATAATTTCCCCAAAATAAGTGGCTCTGATAGAGCAGCTTTATTGGCAAAAGACGGATTTACCGAAGATGAACAAAAAAACATCCTGGATGCTGCTGGTCAAATACAACCGCAGTCTGCTATGGTTATCAGCGATCCTACAACTGGTGAAATCAAAGCCATTGTTGGTGGTCGAATGACCTCTGGACAAAGAATATTCAATAGAGCACTCAGTCCTAGACAGCCGGGTTCATCTATTAAACCGATCGCAGTGTATGCACCTGCTGTAGAGCTTGGTTATTCACCAGGGACTATAGTCGATGACATACCTGGTTATTTTAACAGCGCCTCTCCTAACTCACCTTGGCCAAGAAACTTTTATAAAAGCTATAAAGGTCTCATTACCTTCCGTGAAGCTGTGGAGCGTTCAGCCAACGTAATTGCTGTTAAACTAGCAGCCACTATGAATGGAGATCGAAATTCCTCCATCAATACCATGATTAGCTATATGAAAAATATGGGGATCACTACGATTCATGATAAAGAAAATCCACTAACTGTGAATGGAAAGCGTTATACAGATGAAACACTGTCCACTGCTTTGGGTGGTATGACAAAGGGTGTTAGCCCACTGGAAATGAATGCTGCCTACAATGTATTAGCCAATGGTGGTACTTACACAAAGCCAACCACTTTTACGACAGTCTATGATCGACACGGCAATCTAATCTTAGAAAATAAACCGGAGCAACATAGAGCCATTACTGAACAAACTGCTTTTCTTGTAACGGATATGCTTCGCGGTGTTGTTTCTTCTCCGAGAGGTACCGGTAGAGGTGCTAGCATCGGAAGCATGCCGGTAGCTGGTAAAACAGGGACAACGGATGATCAAAAAGATGCTTGGTTTGTGGGTTATACACCTTATTATTCTGCTGCTGTTTGGATTGGCTCCGATCAACCTGTAAGCTTAGGTACAGGTAGCCCTGCTGCTGCAAAGCTATGGAGCACAGTAATGAAGAAAGTCCACGAAGGACTTCCCGTTAAGGATTTTGAAGAACCAAGTAATATAAAGAGAGTTAGTATATGTTCTGTTTCCGGAAAAATGCCTACAGAATATTGTGCATTGGACCCTAGAGGAAGTACTGTTATCACAGAATTATTTGTAGAGGGTACACAGCCTACCGAATACTGTGACGTACACGTTCGTGCAGAAATTCACGTGCCTACTGGAAAATTGGCTACAGATTTAACGCCGTTCTGGCAAGTAGAATCTAGAATATTTGTTCAAAGACCAATACCTTACATTCCATCAGAAAATGGTGGTATTGTTCCAGAAGATTATATCTACGAGCTGCCTACTGAATACTACGATGTTTTAAAAGATGGACTAGGAATCACTTTCCCGAATAACAATGGAAATGATCCAGATGAGGAAATCCCATCGAACGACAATGAAGACAACAATAATGCGAATTTCCGTCCTGGCGATTAGATTCTTTCTATCAGTAAAATTAAAAAAGTCATCCTTAAGAAAATTAAGGATGACTTTTTTATTCCGGTTAGAGCATCAAATGCTCTAACTAAAACTTTATAATAAATTTTATCTTATGGCTTCGTCTTTGGATTAAAAAACACTGCCATCAAATACCCAAATACAATGGCCGCCGTAATACCACCGGCTGTAGCTGATATTCCTCCAGTAAAAGCGCCTAGGAGCCCATCTTCTTTCACTGCTGAAATCGTTCCCTTTGCCAAAGCATATCCAAATCCAGGTATTGGTACAGTTGCACCTGCGCCTCCGAATTTTACAATAGGCTCATATACACCTAGTGCTCCTAATATTACGCCTGTTGTTACAAATAATACTAATACATGGGCAGGTGTAAGTTGTGTCTTATTAATTATAATCTGACCGATGACACAAATTGCTCCACCTACAATGAATGCCTTGATATATTCCATATGAACATCTCCTAATTCAATTTATTTTCTATCGTAACAGCATGAGCGATACTAGGAATAGATTCTCCTTGTAAAGAACTTGTGGATGATAGCAATGCTCCTGTCGAAACGATCAGTATTTTATTTAACTTTTTAGCTTGTAACTCTTTGTACAGATATCCGCAGGATACAACTGCCGAACAACCACAGCCGCTTCCTCCTGAATGTGTGTCCTGCCTTTCATTATCAAAGACCTCTACACCACAGTCTTTAAAGACCTTAGACATATTATAGCCTTCTTTTTGCAGTAGCTCCATAGCAATTTCATGACCAATAATGCCCAAATCCCCCGTAATAATAAGATCGTAATCCTCTGGCTTAAATCCAGTGTCGGTGAAATGTGCTCTTATTGTATCGACTGCTGCTGGTGCCATGGCGGCACCCATATTCGCAGCATCTTTGATTCCAAAATCGATAACTTTTCCAGTGGTAACGTAAGTAATGTAAGGGCCTTCGCCTACAGAAGAAATGATAGTAGCACCAGCGCCCGTAACTGTCCACTGTGATGTAAGGGGTCTCTGATTTCCAGACTCTAATGGAAATCGATATTGTCTCTCTGCAGATGAAAAATGGCTGGATGTTGTAGTAATTACTTGATCTGCATATCCACCATCTACAATCATAGAGGCTAAGCTGAGGGATTCTGTAAAGTTAGAGCAAGCTCCATACAAACCGAAAAAAGGAACCTTCATATCTCTAGCCGCAAAGGATGTAGACATAATTTGATTCAGTAAATCTCCACCAAACATATACTCCATATCATCTAAAGTTAAATTAACTTTTCCCAAGGCAATATTTGCTGCTTCCTTTACCAATGCACTCTCTGCCATTTCCCAGCTATCTTCTCCCAATAAATCATCCTGCACGATCTTATCAAAGTATTGTGCAAGCGGTCCATCGCCCTCTTTTGGTCCAACAATAGAACCTGCGGAAATAATGGAGGGAGGATTTAACAATTTAATCGTTTGACTGCCTATCTTTTTTACTGCCATAACGAAACACCTCCTAGTGATTAAAAATATAGTATAGTACGCCTATTATGGCTGAAGATCCTATGCCATATACCAGTACTGGGCCTGCCAAAACAAACATCTTGGCTGCTACACCCATGATAAAACCCTCTTTCTTGAATTCCATTGCAGGTGCAACAATAGAGTTTGCAAATCCAGTAATTGGTATTAGGGAACCAGCACCTGCCCTTTTTCCAATGACATCATAAACGCCAATGCCTGTTAGAAGGGCTCCAATGAAAACCATGATTAAAGTTGTAATATTACTTACATCCGTATGGGAGTAATCATAAATAGATTCAATAACATTGTGGATCACCTGACCAATGGTACAGATTGCTCCACCAGAGAAAAAAGCCCAAATACAATTTTTTAAAATATTAGGCTTTGGAATTTTAGTATCTACATAATTTTGATAGGCCTTATTTTTGTTCGATTGATCTTTTGACATTGACATCACTCCGTATTTAAATTATCTAAGTTCATTTAATATTTGTTTGTTTTCAATATGTTCTACATTTAAAGCACTCTGTTTATTTCCAAATTGATGAATCAAACTCTTTTCCTCTATATTTGATATCTTCGATAGATCGAATTTCTTTATGGAATAATATCCATGGGAATCTTCCATGCCATCACCTCATTTATATTAAAAATAAACCAACCAGTTTAACAATGAGCCGATTACCTTTCCAAATATTAAAGAATATATGATGTAGGTTGTATATCCTTGTAACTTGAATCTCCTTATTAATACTGGAATCACATTTAGAACCTCCGCTAAGGCAGATGCCAGCATTCCTATAAATATTCCCATGCTAAATCCAATTAGAACGACTAGAATGCCCATATTGATTTTAATCTCTGCAAGAGATAGGTAAGAAGCCAAAACTGAAGCGATTACAATGATATCTTCGTATAATTTAACATATTGATAGGTATTCGTTAGCTGCGAAAGCCTGGGAATTATTTGCAAAACAGAAAGTAATGCCACAATTCCTGCACCTACCATGATTCCATTAGAAAAACCTATGACAGGTATCGTTATATATTTCATTTTTACCCCCTATTGCTGCTCATGAGTCTTATTTTTTATATATTCATCAACACTTTGCTGATAAGAGTACATTTCCATCTCCAATGGAGTAGGTTCATCATCTATTTTTTTCTTAAATATATGGTTAAAAAATACTGCCATTCCAACACCAATCCCTAAGGAGTATGGGATTTGCAGCAATAAGGGGCGTTCAGACTCCTCCCCTGTCATCACCTTATAGATCACCTTATGGGACTCTTTCATATCTACATCTGAGTGAAAATTAATAATAGCAGTGACGGCCCCTATAAACAACAAGAAGCTTACAAGTGCTACTCTTAAAATTTTATATGGATCTTCCTTTGTTTTATCATTCAGTTCTATTAGAATCTCGGTTTCTCCTATCACAACAATCTCATAGTTTGGTATTTCTTCTTTTATAAACGTTACAATTACTAAAATAGAAATCAGATGAAACTGTTGATTCTTCGTATCCACAGGATAGTTCATATTTTCCAATTTAGTCTTTATTTCTTTATCTGCAGAAATTTCTACCATATCCTTTAATAATACGGCACTATTTTTAGGCACCATAATTTTTCCTTTGGACCTTAGAAAGATTTGATTATTCTTTTCCATGATGGATACTCCTTATACAAGCTTTTGAACTAAAAACTAGATCTGCCTTTTCGGGAACTTTATTCACATTTTTATTTGAAAAAATATACCAAGCGCCAAAAGAAATTACTACTACTGCTAAAAAAAATAATATACTTTTATTTTTCTCTAAAATATATAGCATATCTTCACCATCCTTCACTTTTATTATTTACTATTTTTATTTTTTAATTCTTCTTTATGCTTTCTTATTTCGCAGTCGTACAAATTTGGCGTTGGTTGCATTTGACCTACCATCAATTGATTGCTTCCTTTGGTCGCATAAATTGAGTATTTCTCTATTAACCTTTCTTAGATAAGTACTGCTTATATTTAATATTTTCGCAGTCTCATTGCACAATCTTCTTTTCCTTCCAGTCGCATAAACTGGGTTAGGTCATAAAAAAAGAAGACTTCATTTAAGCCTTCTTCATAATATCCTTCATATTCTGTAATACCTTCTTTTCTATTCTAGAAACCTGAACCTGTGAAATCCCTAAAACTTGAGCAATTTGGGTCTGGGTTTGATCTTTAAAATATCTTAAAAATATAATCTGTCTCTCCCTTGGCTCTAATTTAGAAATTGCCTCCTGTAGTACGATTCGATCGATTACTTCACTATCTTCTAAAGTATCATTCTCACTAATTTTATCGATTAAATGGATCGGTGAACCATCATCCTGATGAATCACATCGTATAGATATTCTGGACTGGCACTAGAATCCAATGCCATAACAATTTCTTCTTTTGTAGCACCCATATCGTCTGCAATCTCTTGTAATGTGGGTTCCCTTCCATTCTCTTTCTGTAATTTCTCCTTCGTCATCTTCACTCTTGCAGCAGTTTGTTTCAAAGATCTTGAAACTTTGATGATACCATCATCTCTTAAAAATCTCTTTATTTCTCCTATAATCATTGGGACTGCATATGTAGAAAACCTTACATCAAAACTGGTATCAAATTTTTTTATTGCTTTAATTAGTCCGATGCAGCCTAACTGAAATAAATCTTCTCTCTCATATCCTCTATTGGCAAATCGTCGGATGACACTTCGAACCAATCCCAAGTTGTGATTGACCAGGATTTCTTGTGCCTCCATATTGCCACTTTGAGCCTGTAATATTAATTCTATCGTTCTATCGTGCTCTAATATTTCAACTTGCTCCCCTGAAAAAGCTGAAAAATTCATGTTATCTACCCCTTACTTTACATTCAGGCTTTTGAATTTTTTTACCATTCTTATTGTTGTTCCCTTTTCTAGTTCAGAATATACTTCAACTTCGTCCATAAAGGTTTCCATTACAGTAAATCCCATACCTGAACGTTCTAATTGTGGCTTAGATGTAAATAAAGGCTCTCTCGCTTGTTCAACATTATCAATACCACGACCTTTATCCTCTATAATAATCTCTAAATCATTGCCATTGATTCTACAGGTCACCACAACTAAGCCTGTATTATCTTCGTACCCATGAATAATAGCATTCGTTACAGCTTCAGAAACAGCAGTTTTTATATCTGTGATTTCTTCAATTGTAGGATCTAATTGAGATGCAAAAGCGGCTACAACTACCCTAGCAAACGCCTCATTCTGTGACTTGCTATCGAATTCTATTTTCATATAGTTTTTGTATTCCATCTGATTACACTCCTTTACATGCGATTAAGAGCTTCGCTTTTGTTGGTATACTTGCTTATAATACTATATAGACCTGCTAGATGAAAGATTTTATCTATCTTATCAGCGACATGAATCACCGATACTTTTCCACCGAATTTCGATATGTTTTTATATCTTCCAATAATAACACCGATGCCAGAGCTATCCATAAACTTCATGCCACTCAAATCAAAGATCAAATTCTTCGCTCTTTGTTGGCTAATCATATCGTCTAATTCCGTTCTGATGCTTTCTGCAAAGTGGTGGTCTAGTTCACCATCAAATTGGACAATTAGTGTATTCTCTATCATTTCATATTTTAATTGCAACTTCTACCCCTCCTGTTTACATGATATATAGTATTTCTATAAACTTTGGATAAGTCCTTCCGTGAAAAAACACTTGTTTTGTAATGTTTTGGAGGGCAAAAAATATAACAAAAGGAAAATTGACACCATTTGTCGATTTTCCTTTTTATGATGTATGTTTACACTTCATCGTACCTAAAACAATCTTTAATATGGTCATTGATCAGCCCTGCTGCCTGTAAATAAGAATATATTACAGTAGAGCCTACAAATCGAAATCCTCTCTTTTTTAAATCTTTACTTATTTTACTGGATAACTCTGTATGGGCTGGTACCTCTGAAATATGATCCCATTGATTTTTTATTGTTTGATGATCTACGAATCCCCATAAATAATGAGAAAAACTTCCAAATTCCTTTTGAACTTCTAAGAACTTCTGCGCATTATGTATAGAAGCCTCTATCTTTCTGCGGTTCCGGATAATCCCTGCATTATTCAAAAGTTCATTAAATTTTTCCTCATCGTATTGAGCTACCTTTACTGGATCGAAATGATCGTATGCTATTCTATAATTCTCTCTTCTCTTTAAAATCGTATGCCAGCTTAACCCAGCCTGAGCAGCCTCCAGTATCAAAAACTCGAAATGCTTCTGATCATCGTAAACAGGAACGCCCCATTCTTCGTCATGATACCTTATATACATTTCATCCTTCTCACACCAAGGACATCTTTTCATCTCCATTGCTCCTTCACTGTTATATTCTTATCATCCTTTTGCTTCAAGCAACTTAATGAGCTTTTTATCACTTAATATTTCCTTTGTTATAAGGTCGCCATTTTTAGAAAATACTCGATACTTTTCCTTTTTATTAGAAATCGCGCAGAAAACATGCTCTTTTTCTAAACTATCTATCTCAACGGTAATAATATTCAATTATCTACTCCTTTAAAATATCCTCTATCACTTTATAAGAAAATATTATTCTATTTTATCATCTAGGATAGATTTAATCTGTTCATTATCTAGAATTAACTGCTCTTGTTCATTTAGTATCACTTCAAACATAGCTTGTTCTTGGTTTTCCAAGTGGCTAAAGCTTGCATCTTTGGCTAATATCACATTAAAATCTCTTTCGTATGCATCTATTGCTGTTCTTCCAACGCATCCATGGGTAAATACTCCCGATAAAATCAATGTATCAATTCCTCTTACTATTAAATCTTCTTCAAAGTTTGTTCTAATAAATGTACTTTGTCTCGTTTTAGTGATAACAATGTGCTTGTCACTAAATTTAATTTCTGAAAGTAATTTTGCTTCGTCACTTCCTTGTATTAGCGCAGAGAAGTTGTATTTTTTCATCACTAGGTTCCAAGTAGATCTATCTTCCTTATGTATTGTAAGCACTTGATATATCGGAATATTTTTATTTTCAGCATAAATTATTAAATCATTAATAGATTCAATCAATTCATTTATCCTTATTCTACGTTCTTCCGTCCTAAAAAAATAATGTTGCATATCTATTACTACCAACGCTGGTCTCATGTGATTATCCCCACCTTTTGAGTTGTTAAAGCCGTATATCAGTATTGTGTATTCTAAACGGCTAATCCATATTAAAATGCGATTTAAGCTTTCCTAATTTATTTAAATAATCTTCATCCGTTAAATATCTTTCGTCTCTTAATTCATTTAAAATCTTTACATATTTTTTATACTCCTCATAGTTCTCCTTTTGAATCCCTCTGTTCTGATAAAATCTGACGATTTTCTCTAATTCATCATTATCTATTACTTCAATGTCACGTAATCTTACCAATCCAACAACTTGAAGATCTTGCTTAATCTTTGGTGAACTATCTGCCTCAGGTAATAAAGGTCTTATTGCTAAACTGACAGCCCCATAAATAGTGAAAAAGAAAATGATAGATGATAATAACACATTAATAATTTCCATTTGTACACCTCTTTCTTATTGATTTACATATCGGATTATTCCATTTTATTATAGACATAGTGTTTCTCTTTTAATAAATTCATATATTGACAAAATCTTTACAACCAAAGATATTTGACGGTACGCTTACATACTGTTAATATACCAATTTGGAATATATGTGTCAAAATTATTGTACCACTGTAAAATATTTTTTGCCTGTTCCAACATCTTATTCACATCTTCTTTTCCGAACGGAATTGCCCAAGGAATAGAAGCAATCTGATTCGTTGCAATATATAACGCCATTAACCTAAAGAACAGATCTGGTACTTTATTGTAAAAGTAGCCATTGATATAGCCGGATGCAAATTCAGGGCTAATTGATGCAGAAAAAGTAATGCGATTAAATTCTTCCCACGGATCGCCATAATCCATTCTATTAAAGTCAATGATGCCTAATTCTCCCGTTGGAGTGATAACCATATTGCCAACATGATAATCTCCGTGTTGAAAAGATTGTGGCCTATCCCTTAGTAGAAAACGATTGCGCTCAATATACGCCATCATTTGATCAGCGCCATTGAACTGAATCTTACAATTTTTATAGCTGAGTATTTTGCTATCAATTTTACGATGATACCGTTTCTCCCAACTTTCTTGTTCTTTCGGTGCTTGGATTTCATGGATTCTATTTAGAAACTCACCTGCTTTAATTCCTAACCGATATTGTTCCTCCTTATTCAATTTAAGTATAGCAGATTCAGCATCCTCACCATGAATCCAAGAAAGTAAAGAATAAGATGCTTTTCCCCCACTACACAGGCCAAAATCAATAGGACGTGTAGCTAATATATTCTTATTCATAAGTACCTTTAAGTAATTAAATTCCTTTTTCTTCTGCTCATATTGGGATTTATCCGAAATTTTAAGTAACAACTCCTGTTGATTCAAGGTTCTAATATAATATTTTTTATCATCGGACCACCCTTTATTAATTGGCTCTACTACATTCCACTTATCTGAATTCGGGATATCATGCATATTTATTTCCAATGTTCATCCCCCCTTAATTGAAGTATTCTACTTAGAGCATGATATTATATCGTTTAATTTTCTAGATAAATAGCTTTGCCATGTGGTATTCGTCGATAAATTTACCATTTACAAAGCAGGATTTCTCCCTTATGCCTTCTATTTTAAATCCCATTTTCTCATAAAGCTTGATTGCATTCTCATTATGTTTCATAACAGTTAATTCCAATCTAATAATCCAATTGTTCATAGCCCACTTATCTAGCTCTTCCAACATTTTACGACCAATACCTTCACCCCTGTAGTTTCTTAAAATTCCAATAATGATATATGCACTATGCTTCGTTCTATTTGCAGTTCCCCTTTCTGCAGATAAGAATCCAACAATTGTACCCTCATCTTCTGCCAATAATAGCAGTGAATTTTTATTCGTTTCTTCTATCCTATGGGTCATTTTTTCCACATTTGTTTTTCTCTCACCTGGCTCATATAGCATGAAACTGGTTTCTGAATCCAATTGTTTTAAAAATGATATAAATTCTTGAGCATCATGAGGTCTTCCCTCTTTTATTTTGATCATCCCATTTTCCCCTTTAAATATAAAGTTTGTATGTCTTTTTAAATATTATTGTTGAAATATATACGCTGTCCATTTTGAATATCTTTAAAATATACATAACTATATCATTCTTCCTCTATATAGAAATTCCTTTTCTTTCAGCTTAACTTATACAATATTTTATCGTTATCCATTTAATAATAAAAAAGAAGGTATCACATACCTTCTCTTAATTTACATTAACTTCAAATTCTATTTTCAACATTATATTTTCTACCTGTTCTTTATTCAAAGAAAAATCTGTATATGCAGTAAAGAAATACTTTCCTTTCGGTAGCTTCAGTTCTTTTTCTGAATAATACTGTTTCCAAAAATCAGCTTTAGGATCCTCTTCACTGTATCCTCCACTTTTTGAAAATGGTATCGTATATATTTCACCTTTATTTAAAACTGTTTGTTTTAATATATCTTGGGTCATGCCCTCGCTGAAGTATTCTTTTCCATCGTAGATTTCATAATGGAAATAGGGTTCACCTGACCATATGGTAATACTGTCTTTTTCTCCAATATACTCTATGGTCGAATACATACTGATTTCTTCTTTTTCTTTAAACTCTAATTTGTTGATATATGTTTTTACTAGGAAATTTTCATCTTCTGTTGTAAAAACATTGTAGTCCAATATTTGAACACTGTAACATTTGTTAATTTGTGCAGGATAACTTTCAGCAATGGTACCATCGTAGAGTATTTCAACTTTATGTCCTATTTCAATATCCTCTACTGATATCTTTTTATCTTTAGATTCTAATACAGTATTGTTTCCTATGGATACTTTAATTTTATCAGCAGAATTTAGCTCTACAGAGCCCTTTATAGGTTCTACCACCAAGTAGGACCCATTGTTCTCCAATATAGTTGCAACCAATAAAGTTTTGTTGTTATTTTCTGGATGGCTACAACCTGATAAAATAAGAATTGCACCTATCATCAAAATCAAAATTTTTTTCATAATAAATTCATCCTCCCAACTGTTTCCTTTTATTTTTAGACGATGAATCTCTTTAAATTGTTCCATCAAGTTGTATTAAGAGAATAATATTTTTTACTTATGTTGCTTCAATTAAATTACAGTCAAATACATTAAATGCTTCGAAATCAATCCGATCTTTGTATTTATAAAATAAATGATGTAAACGATCAAGTGAAGCAAATGATTCTGGGCAAATCGGCGCATAAAAATATCTAGCAATAATTTTTTTCATTGGACCCACCTCTCTATATTTTAAAAATTGTTTACACATCCATCTATTCACATCTCATTCTCTATTCTCACATTCCCAATTATATAAAAATCTCTATCTACTTTTTTAAAAATATATAAATAGTATATTGTAATTATATCTTTTATTCTTTCACCATACTTAAAAGTCCTTCTATCACAGAAAAAAATACAGCAACCTTGACTATTCAAGGCTACTGTATCTATTACAACTGTTCCTATACTTATATTTTATTACATTTATAACTTAGTCCTCCGACTATATTTCCATATTCAGTAGGAAAGAGCTTAAACTTTTACCGTGTTTATCCAGAGAAAGGCTTCTCGTAACCCCTCCACCTAAGGCGTCGTACATGACAAAGTTGAATGCGCCGAGTTGTGGCAATTCATATCTTATAACTTCTCCCTTTACAATATCTTTAAAATGTTTTTTTACGGCCTCAGCAGTTATTTTTTCTTTAACTTCTTTAAAATCCTCCATATTGTATACGATTAAGGAAAGATTAGAAATATTTCCTTTATCACCTGTTCTTGAGTGCGCAATTTCCCATAGCTTCATTTACTTCACCTCCAATATACGTACATCCACTGGAACATCTTTTTTAGGTATTAAGATAGAGGCAACAGATATAATTTCCGATACCTTTTTTGTTGCCCCACCGCCACCTGCTGGTCCATTGGTATATAGTGTTTCAACTTCTTCGCCAATCTTTGTAGCAACAGCACGGTCCTTCGTTCTTGCAGAAACTCTAAGTCTTACTTCTTCAGAATCTCTATAATCTTTATCTGCATTCCAATAAAGACTATTTACGCCAATCAGATCATATTTAATTTCGTCTACCTGAATATTTCTGATCTTTAGTCGTTCCTTGACAATTTCACCAGCAAGGATTCCTCTCTCATAAGCTCCAAGGCCTCCATAGGAAATTTCTCCTTCTCCGATATAGCAATCCTTGTATCCTATTGAAACTTTGAAACTATCGGAATCCTTTTTACCACTTGCGCCAATAACCGCAACGACATCCTTTTCAATCTCTTGGAATTCTACCTTTGAAAAATCTGCAATTACATCCGGTGTAATATAGTTGGCTGGATCATGAATCTCATATATCATTTGTTCGATTAACGTGTGCTTTGTCACTTTTCCTCCAGATCCTTCAACTTTAGTGATCATGAAGCTTCCATCCTCTGATACCTCTGCGATTGGGAAGCCCAGTCGAGCTAATCCTTGAACATCTTTCTTGCTAGGTTCAGCATAATATCCTCCCGTTGCCTGTCCGCCACACTCAAGCAAATGACCAACCAATGTCCCTTTACCTAAAAGATCATAATTATCCCAGTCCCAACCGAATTCATATATCAGCGGTGCCATAAATATAGCAGGATCGGCCACTCTACCAGTAATCACTACATCAGCACCCATTTCTAAGGCCTTAACAATTCCTTTAGAACCAAGGTAAGCATTCGCTGATATAATTTCTCCATCTAATTCCTTTAGTGTTTGTCCTGTTTCCCAAACTGTAATGTTTTTATAGTGATCCATTCGACTCCCTACATCGTCACCTGTAACCGCTGCGATTTTAATCCCTTTAATCCCCAGTTCCTGAGCAATTTTATACACTGCTTCCGCACCTGCATGTGGATTTGCTGCTCCCATATTTGTAATAACCTTTATTTTCTTCTTCCAAGCAAGAGGTAGAACCTTTTCCATCCTGTATTCTAATAATTCATTATAGCCTTTGGTTGGATTTTTTAATTTTTCTTGCTGTGCTATGGCAATTGTTCGCTCTGCTAGACACTCAAAACCTATATAATCAATATTTCCTTTTTCAAGCAATTCTAATGCTGGTTCCAATCGATCTCCAGCATATCCTGCCCCACTTCCTAATCTAATTTTTTTCATGTTCTCCCTCCTTAAATTCTAATCGCGCCGAATACCACTGAAGCTACAAGCATTACGATTGTTACTGTAAATGAATACGGTATTGTTTTTTTCTGATGCTCACCAAAATCAACACCCGCTAGACCCACGAGAAGAAATGTAGCCGGTGTAAGGGGTGAAACAGGGAATCCCGTTGTCATCTGACCTAAGATAGCGGCCCTTGCAATGCTTATTCCCTCAATTCCAAATCTACTTGCAGTGGATGATAAAACTGGTAATACACCGAAGTAGAAGGAATCTGGATCAAATAATAGAGATGATGGCATTGAAATAACGCCAGTAATAACTGCAAAATATCGAGCTGCTGAAGCTGGTATAATTGCCACCAGCGCCTCTGACATTGCAGTGATCATTCCAGAACCTTTCATAATTCCTGTGAATGCTCCTGCCGCAAACAATACGGAAGCCATAAGTATTGCTGATTTTGCGTGGGCATCCACTCTTGATTTTTGCATAGAAACTTCTGGATAGTTTATTACTATGGATAATACAAAGGAAATCATAAATACAACTTCTGGCTTGATTCCATATTTACCACCCATGATTAATCCTACAATTGCTACTAAAATTAAAATAACATTTACACCAAAGAGATGCGGCCTTAGAAGAGCTTGTTGTTCCTCTGTTAACTCTTGTTCCATTTCTTTTACGCTATTTGTATTACTTTCTCCCAATCTACCTTTCTCTTTTTTTCCAAGAATAAAAGCAATTAATAGGACTGTGGCAAGGCCACATATTACAGGAATTACTAATGGATTAAATAAATCCATTACGTTCATTTCCATGGCTGTTGCCGCTCGAATAGTAGGTCCTCCCCACGGTACAATATTCATCGTACCTGCTGCCAGAGCAACAATAGTAGCCAAGGTTGTTCTACTCATACCAACGGCATCATAAACAGGTAATAATGCTGGAATACAAATTAAGAAAGTTACTGCTCCAGAGCCATCAAGATGAACAATCATCGCTAATATAGCAGTTCCCATTGCGATTTTAATAGGATCCGTACCGATAATATTAAGTATTTTCTTGATGATTGGACGAAAAGTTCCTGCATCAGTCAAAATTCCAAAGAATAAAATTGAAAAGATAAACATTACGCCAGTTGCTGCTACGGTTCCAATACCTGACGTAATAAATTTACCAATGTCTAAAATATTGTATGCACCTTCTCCAGTGGAGAAAAATGAGGCAATTGCTCCAATTACTACTGGTACACCAATTAATGCAACTGTAGCTGAAGCTTTCTTACTCATTACAAGCGCAAGCATAAAAATAACAGTTAAAAATCCTAACATTGCTAGCATTTATATGCTACCTCCTTTTTAATATTGTCACTAATATTAAGAGCAAATACCATGCCAAGTTAAGATAACCTACGTTTCTTCTTCCCTAAATTTATATTGTAAGCTTTTGTTGAAGTCCATTTATCCCTTATTTCTATTTTAAATAGTTGTGATTTTAAATGTTATCTAAAATTAGATACGATATAAAGTTAATCGATACAAAAACAATTAATTTTGTTTCTTTATATCTGAAAGTAAAGTTTTTGATTTATAATAAAAAAACAAGACTCTAATTTTTCTAGTATCTTAGAAAAATTAGAAGTCCCTCTTATAAAGTGTTTGCAATAGCTCACTTTGGGTTATTCTAAATATTTAAAATTAATTCTAATATTTTAGAATTAATCTCCTATTTTGTTATATAAAGATGCCAAAGAAATCCCTAATTTTTTTGCAGCTTTTCTTTTCCCTTCCGTATCAGCTCCATATTTATTTAGTTCTTTCAAGATCTCACGCTTTTCAAAAGCTCGAACTCTTTCGCTCAGCTTATCGTTAGTATTTATTTCTTCAACGGCGTACAATGATTCTGGAAGGCATTCCAACGTTATCAGACCATCTTTGGCTTTAAAAGATGAAAATTCTAAGACGTTTACTAGTTCTCTTACATTTCCAGGCCAATGATATTTTTTTAAAACCTCCATAGCCCCTTGATCTATTCGAATCACTCTTTTCAATTTTTTAGATATATTTTTTAACTGATCTATAGTTATAACAGAAATATCCTCTACTCTCTCTCGAAGAGGTGGTATTTTTATTGGAAAGACACTGAGCCGATAATATAAATCTGCCCTAAATTTTCCTTCTTTTACATACGCTTTGAGATTAGCATTGGAAGCACATATGATTCGCACATCTACTGGAATATCTGTAACACTCCCTACAGGTCTAATAATGTTTTCTTGAAGTGCTCTTAAGAGTTTTGCCTGAAGGCTGATATCCATTTCTGAAATCTCATCTAAGAATAGGGTTCCTTTATGAGCTGCTTCAAAAAGTCCCATTTTACCGCCTTTCTTTGCACCAGTAAAGGCTCCTTCTACATAACCAAATAATTCGGAGTCAAGGATCTCTCCCCTAAAATTTGCACAGTTAATTGCGATAAACACCTCGTTTTTTCTTAAGCTAAAGTTATGTATGGCATTAGCAAATAGCTCTTTTCCTGTTCCGGTCTCTGATTCTAGGAGCACAGTCATATCAGTCTCAGCAACCTGCATCGCCGTATTTTTAACATCTACCATAGATTTACTTACTCCAGTAATTGATTCAAATTTATACCGAGCACTATTCGCTTTGTTAATTCTCAAAATCTTGGTTTCCATCTTTTTTTCTAGTTGTTCAATTTGTTTTTTAAAATCAAAAGCTTCATTAAAAAACGTAACAACTGAAATACCACCGATTACTCTATCTTTAGAGTATACAGAGTACATATTTACAAAATAATATTCACCATTTTCTTTTCTTTCAACATGCATTAAATTTTCTCCCGATTGGATCACCTCTGGAAGCTTTGCACTGGATCTTATTTTCTTTAATTCAGCACCAATTAAATTTTCACGTTCTAATCCAATAAAATTGCAGTAAGCTTTATTTCCAAATATCACTTTACCATCTATATCAATAATCGTAATTCCTTCAGATATGGCATCCAAAATCGTCATAAGACTTTCATCAACCTTCAATTCCATTACTCTATCACTCCTTTTCGGTCAAATCCCTTTCAAAACTTTCAATTGTACATCATGCTACTGTTCTATGGAGTAAAAATTTTCTCAAGTCTGTTGCCATACCTTTATTCCTATGAATTTTCGCAACATACAATGATAGAACCATGGCGTTATCCTTACATTTTTCTGTTTTGTACCCCTATAAACCCTTGTGTTTGATTCGAATCACATTCAACAATTGCTAGAAACAGACCCTTTGGTTGTGTTTCTTTTATCCTTTCTACTATTTCCTTAATATTTTCAGTCCCTCCGTATTATATGGGCAGTATGGTAATTAAATATCCACCTACAAATAAACTTGCAATATTTGAAATAAGGACATATGCATTTGTTCTCGTCTTAGAATGCTCTTTTATCCATATTGGGAATAGTATCATTTCGGTAATAAGTATAATTATCTCAGCAAAAACCAAAGCTAGAATAACATATTCATTGGGTTTAAAACTGTTGATCCATAGATTCAATGCACCTTGTGTCATTAAATTGATGATTAGAAATGCAATCCATGATGCTTTTTCTCTGAAATTAAACATAAAAAATATGGCCCCTTCAATTAAGAAGGTTAAAATTATCCGGAGGGAAACCAGTAATACTGTCCTTGAAGGTAATTTTCCTATGGTCAATATCTGAGTTTCTAAATCCAAGGTATATACATTATTATATGCAATTATGGGCTTTTCAAAAGGAATTTCATATTGATGATCTTCTGTCTCGATTGTAAGAATATACGCTGGTGCCATTTTGATTTCCCTATAATAGAAAGTATATTGACTTTCGATTAATTTATCGGTTTTTCTGCCTCTTACTATATTATTATTGATATTCATGCTGATTTCTAAATCTGTTGGCGCATTTGGTACAATAATCAGTATAGAAGGCGGTTCCGCAGAATTCCCATAGCTCCAATTTGGTATTACAATCAATATACAAATCAATAAAAAAATTAGGTTCCATGGTTTCTTCCTTTGAATCATATTCCTGCTCAGCTCCTCTACTTTTATATAAGATATGGATTCCTTGGGTTTATACAGAGAATATTTCTATATCTTCTCTGATTTATAGAATACTATAACCTTCTATAAATCACTTTCATATCCTTCTTTTCATATCCATAATTTTTCTCTATCCTCAAAAATTAAAAGGAATCTACCGACATTGATCGATAAATTCCTTGAAACTTACTTCTAAATTGAAGCACTCATTGCTTCTACATCATGGATTATATTCTTAATCCACTTTTTAGAGTGAAGACGCTTCAACTCAAAACCAATTTTAACGACTTCTTCTAAACATATAATAAAGAATACTTCGCTTAAAGATAAATTAAATACAACTGCCCCTATATATCCGGCTGGGATAGCAAAAAACCATACGGTTCCAAGCTGTACCAGCATGGAGTAGGTCGTATCTCCGCCCCCTCTAAACACCCCAACAATCATCAAAACATTGAAAAATCGTAGTGGTGCAAAAACTGCCATAATTCGAAGGACAACGATGGTCATTTCAACGGTATCCTTATTGATATTGAATATACTCACAATATGGGGAGAAGCAATCCAAAGGGCGACTCCCGATACAAGGCCTATCATCGGGGTTAATATTCCTAGTTTTACTGCATAATCTATGGCTAGTTCTTCTTTATCTTCCCCAATCCTATTCCCAATCATAATAGAAGCTGCTGTAGCGACACCGATGGATAAAACCATAAACATATTGTTGATCGTTGTTGCGATTTGCATGCTAGCAACTTCTCGAATGCCTATTTTAGCATAGATAATAGAGTAGGCACTTAAGCCCAAGGACCAAATCAATTCATTTAATATTACAGAATAAGAAGTTCTAAAGTAGATTTTAATAAATTCAAAGTTAAATCCAAAGATTTCATTTAATTTTGCAGGAATTACATCATTTGTTGTGTGTGCAGATATAATAATAAATATCATTTCAACAAATCGTGCAATGCTGGTGGCGATGGCTGCTCCTTTAACGCCCATGGCAGGAAATCCAAGATAGCCAAATATCAGAACCCAGTTTAAAAATGCATTGGTTAATACGCCTATGAGACTTCCATACATAGGAGGATTTGCAATACCAATACTTCTCAAACTGGTGGAATATACTTGAGTGATTGCTGAAAAAATAAAGGTTATGGATACAAACTTGATATACTCTGCACCCAATGCTATGACTTCTGGGTTTTTTGTAAATATTTTTACAATCGCCTCCGGTGATATCCATACGATTATTGAAAATAAAATGGAAACGAATATGCTCAAAACCATATCTAAACCGATCATTTTTCGGATATTTGGGATATCTTTCTTCCCCCAAAACTGTGCAATAAATATGCTTGCACCCGCATTAATTCCCAACACAGCCAGTGTATACACAAAAAAATACTGGTTCACCAGTCCAACGGCAGCGATCGCACTTTCGCCTAGTTTTCCTATCATTAGATTATCCACCATATTTAATGAGGAGCTAATTAGATTTTGTAATGTAATCGGTATAACCAATGCTATAATTGTAGATAAAAAATGCTTGTCTTTTAAAATTTTTTTCATATGTCTGCCTCCTACGATTCATAGAAATAAATAAAAAAGACATATGGGTATTGAAAGCCGCCCATCTGCCTTTTAATTTTAATTTCATCTCTATATTGAGTTAATTTATCATACTAATTGATTATAACGATCATTGCTAATACAGTCAATATCTTTTGTGATTTTTCTGTAGAGCCTTATCTATTTACTTGTCATATTCCTTTGCTAAATTTATCAGTGCATCGTCACAGACTCGATATACGGTCCACTCATCCATTGGAACTGCGCCCATGCTTTTATAAAACTGAATGGATGGTTCGTTCCAGTCGATACACCACCACTCTAATCTCCCACAGCCTCTTTCAACGGCCAGTTTTCCTAAAAAGGATAGCATCAGTTTGCCAATCCCTTTTCCTCTCATTTCAGGCTTCACATATAAGTCCTCTAAGTAGATCCCAGGTCTTCCTAGGAAAGTGGAAAAATTATGAAAAAATAAAGCAAAGCCAACAGGCTCCCCATCATATTCTCCGATCACAACCTCCGCTGCTTTTCGCTTGAATAAGGAATCCATTAATATCTCTTCCGTTGCTACTACTTCATGCAATAATTTTTCATAGTCTGCTAGTTCTTTAATAAATTGTAGAATCAATGGTACATCATTTTCTTCTGCCAATCTCAATTTAAAACCATCTATTTTAGTATCCATTATATTTCCCATTTTAGCCTCCGTCTACTCTACTGTAGTTATTTTTTAACACCAACTAAACTCGTTAATATGAGATTCACTGCACCAATCAGTACAGATGCTACGACTGCTGCAAAAATATTCTTTACATCGAAGCCACCAACGATGCTGGAGGTTATCTTAAGTGTGATTCCATTAATAATAAATGTAAATAAACCCAATGTCATAATATTAATTGGTAAAGTTAAAATTACTAAAATCGGTTTGATAATTGTATTTACAATACCCAAAATAGCTGCAGCAACCAACGTAGACTTAAAGCTCGTCACGCTTACCCCTATGGACAAACCTGCGATTATGTAGATAGAGAGGGCGCTGATCAACCATCTAGCAAAAAACTTCATTCTATACACCTCCATTTCTATGTTATACTTATATTATATGATAATCCAATAATTACAACAATGTTTTTTTAAAAATTCGATCATGAGTGGAGGAATCTATTTTGATTACAGTAGGTATTATTACAGCAAGCGATAAAGGTTCTAAAGGAGAAAGAACAGATACCAGCGGTCCATTAATCGGTGAACTGTTGGAACCAATTGGTGGCATAGTAAAGGAATATATGATTGTTCCAGATGAAAGAGAAAAACTTGCCGAAGGTTTAATCTATATGTGTGACGAAGCAAAGCTGGATCTTATTTTTACAACGGGAGGAACCGGTTTTTCTCCTAGAGATATTACACCGGAAGCTACTTTAGATGTTGTGGAAAGGCTAACCCCTGGAATCTCTGAAGCGATTCGAATGAAAAGCCTCAGTGTTACGCCGAAAGCCATGCTCTCTAGAGCTGTTTCTGGCATTCGAAAGCAGTCCTTAATTATCAACCTTCCCGGCAGTCCTAAAGGAGTAAAAGAATGTTTAGAGGTCATTCTACCAGTTCTTTCCCATGGTGTTGGTATTTTAAAAGGTACAGATAATGAATGTGGCCACGAAGTAAAATAAATTGATGTGATAATTACAAAGACCTAAGACTTTTACTTTGAACCAGTAAGTATCTTAGGTCTTTATGTTTTATCTGAGCTTCCTAATCTTCTATAATGAAATCTCCAGATTTTCCACCTGTTTTTTTAGCCAATCTTATGTCCGATACCCTCATTGTTTTATCAATGGCCTTACACATATCGTAAATAGTTAAGGCGGTTACAGAAACAGCTGTTAAGGCTTCCATCTCTACGCCTGTTTTTCCGGTTGTTCTTACGATGGCTTCAATATCGATTTTGCTCTTTTCTTCATCAATGTTAAATTTAATATCGGCACCTGTTAGAAAAATATTGTGGCACATTGGGATAATATCACTGGTTTTTTTTGCTGCCATAATACCAGCTACTTGTGAAACAGCTAAAACATCACCCTTTTTTATATTCTGGTGGACGATTTGCTGGAGTGTTTCGGGTAGCATATAGATGCTTCCTCTAGCCACAGCTGCTCTATTGGTATCTGATTTCTGTCCAACCTCTACCATTTTAGCTCTTCCTTCTTCATTAAAATGAGTCAAAGTATCCATAAAGCTTCTCTCCCTTTGATATTAATTTAGTCTTCAATCGAAATCTTTTCTACTTCCAACGCTTCTAAAGCTGCACTGATGAGAGCTTCTACATCTAATTTACTTTCTGATTGAAGGATTTTTTCTAACTTAGGCTGTGTAACTGGATGTTTCGGTAAAAACACGGTACAGCAATCTTCAAATGGAAGTATCGATGTTTCGTAGGTTTCTATCTTCTGAGATAGATCAATGATATCTACTTTATCCATAGCGATTAAAGGTCTAAATACAGGCAGGTCTACAGCACTATTTGTAACATTTAGGCTCTTTACTGTTTGGCTTGCAACTTGACCGATACTCTCCCCAGTAACTAAGGCATCGCAATCGTTTTGCAGTGCTACGCGCTCTGCTATTTTCATCATAAATCTTCTTGAAAGGATGGTCATTTCTTCTTCCGGACACTTCTCGTTGATTTCCTTCTGAATCGGTAGCAGGTTCACAGAGTATAGTTTGAACGCTCCACAATAACCAGAAAGTATTTTTGCTAAATCCATTACTTTTTCTTTCGCTCGATCACTGGTAAATGGATAGCTATGGAAATGTATTGCCTCTATATCCACACCTCTTTTTCCAACCATCCATCCTGCTACCGGGCTATCAATTCCCCCTGAAAGCAGAAGCAACGCTTTACCGTTGGTCCCTAAAGGCAGGCCACCAAAACCACTAATTTTATTGCTAAAGACAAAAGCTTGATCTCTGATTTCCACATGAATAGAGACATCTGGATGATGGACATCAACAGAGATATTCTCTATATTCTCTAAAACGTGTCCACCCAGCTCTCTGCTAATTTCTAAGGATTGCATTGGAAATCTTTTATCTCCTCTTTTACTCTCCATTTTAAAGGTTTTAATTCCAGGATTTTCTAGCATTCGATCCTTTATCTCTTCAAGCACAACTTCTTTGATTCGGTCCATATCTACTTCAAACCTTTTTGCAACACTGAGAGAAACTACACCGAAGACCTTCTTTACGCGATCTGTAATATCCGCCACATCGTATGCATCAACGTCTACATAGATTCTACTATGCGCTTTATACACTTTAAGCTTACCCAGATCCGATAGTGCATGACGAATCTGTTTCACTAATTTATCTTCAAAAAATCTTTTATTATTTCCCTTCAACATGATTTCTCCATATCGAATAATTACTACATTTTCCATGATACCATCACCTCTTAATAATTCTCTTTAAACTCGTGTAATGTTCTTTAGTTTTTTCTAAGGCATAGTCGACTTCAGCCTTTGTCGTCCTATGGGATAAACTGAATCTGAGAGCACTATCAATCAGATTCTCATTCATACGAATCGCTTCCAACACATGGCTGAAGCCTTTTCTTTTTGAAGAACAAGCAGAACCTGAAGATACATAGATTCCATCTTGCTCTAAGCTATGAAGCATAATCTCACTTCGAACACCAGGAAAACTGACATTGATAATATGGGGAGCAAAAGCATCATTTTTTTCTGATGTGATATGGACATCTTCTATTTTAGTGCTAAACTCCTCTATAAAATAATCACGTAGCTCTTTTAAATGGGCAATATTTTGATTTTGCTCTTCTACAGACAATCGAACTGCCTCTCCCAATCCATAAATACCGGGTACATTTTCAGTTCCTGACCGTATTCCCATTTCCTGATTTCCCCCACTTAGAATTGGCGTTATTTTAGTTCCTTTTTTAACATATAACGCACCGATTCCTTTGGGTCCTTGGATCTTGTGTCCACTGATTGAAAAACTATCAACATTGAAATCTTTTAAGCTAAATTTTATTTTTCCAAAGGACTGAATGCCATCTACGTGAAATAAAGTCTTTGGATTTTTATCTTTAATAATCTTACTGATTTCCTTTATGGGCTCTATACTTCCAATCTCATTATTGACATGCATGATGCTGACTAAAATTGTTTGATCTGTAATTGAATCTTTCAGCTGATCTAAGGATATAAAACCCTTTCGATCTACATCTAAATACGTTACACAAAAACCCTTCTTCTCTAACTCATTCAATGTACTTAAAATAGATTTATGCTCTATCTTAGAGGTAATGATATGATTTCCACTGCGCTTATAAGATTCAGCAATTCCTCTAATGGCTAGATTATTTGCCTCTGTACCGCTAGAGGTAAATATGATTTCTTGGTCTGTACAGCCTAAAGCTTTAGCGATAATTCTTCTAATTCTTTTTATTTCTTTTTCGACTTCCATTCCTTTTCTATGAAGCGAGGAAGGATTCCCATAGGCTTCTTTCAAGGCTTTTAACATTGCTTCCACTACTTCTTCCCTAGGTTTTGTAGTAGCTGCATTATCTAAATAAACTTCCATAAATTCACCCTCATTTTAATATTACAGGTAATATCATATATGAATAATATTACTTTGTAAAGCTTTGTAATTCTTACTTTATTATGTCCTCTGCCATGATAAATAAGTATTCAGAAAAAAAGAAAGGTTATTGAAACCCTTCTCATTCTAAAATCCTAATTTTTCACCTACTATGTAAACCTGCAAATCTATTTCCATAGGTCTTCCACTGATAATCGTCGTAATATTACACATTCTTTCAGGACTTTGACAATCAGTACACTGTCCAGTAACAGCACAAGGCGTCTTGAGATTCAATCGATTTGCATTTTTACTACAGGCTTCATTTTTAATGCGATCAATAGCAGAAATTAAATCTGAACAGATTTTGTTTATCCCGCATATGACGATTACTTTTTGGGGACCATAGAACATTGAAGCTACTCTATTGCCAACACCATCTATATTAATCAACTCGCCATCCTCTGTTATCGCATTGGTCCCTGTTAGATAAATGTCGGATGTAGCAGCGATCCTTCTTGTCTCTGACATTTTTGATGGCTCTGATAACCAGTGCCAATGAACTTGATTACCAGCCTTTATTAAATCTTCATATAGATTTAATTCTTTCACTGACATTGATCCACCAATGCCTACTGACATCTCTTCTTTTATTTCCTTTAAAATTGCTTCTCTAGTTTCTTCCTTCGTTTTAAAAAATTTAGCACTGATGTTTCTCTTCCCTAGATTTTTTAAAACCTTTTCAATCCTTTGTTCCACGAAATTACCCCCTAAATGAAATAAGTGAATATGTATATACTCTATTATATACTAATTTTTACATAAACAAAATTATTATATATAATAAATTTTTTTCATGTCAAATCATTGACCTTTTTGTCGAAATTTGTTACAATATGTTTGTGGTTATCCCCCTGGTAACCTCGATAATATAATCTCTATTCCCAATACCCCTTTTGAACGGAATCACGTCCAACGGACGTGCAGCTAGGTTGCATAGACCTAGCTTTTTTTTTCGTGCTTGAAGTTTTTATGTAAATTTATATTTTCATATTTCCAAACTACTATTCTATGCTATATAATGATATTGGATTATCTTTATTATATTAAACTATTAGAGGAGGTTTATAATGCGTAAGCCTAAAGTTGCAATCATATTTACCGGAGGCACAATTTCAATGTCCGTAGACCCTAGGATCGGCGCTGCAATTCCTTCATTGTCCAGCGAAGAAATTATGTCCTTAGTAACGAATATAGATAAATATGCAGAAACAGAGTCCATTACATTTTCTACTCTTCCTGGTCCGCATATTGATATTCCATTAATGATGGATCTTCAAAAGCTCGTTGTTCAAACCTTAGAACGAGAAGATATGGATGGTGTCATCATAACTCACGGTACAGATACCTTAGAGGAAACTGCTTATTTATTAGATCTGACAATTAATTCTTCTAAGCCTGTTGTCGTTGTTGGGGCCATGAGAAACAGTTCAGAGCTTGGCTATGATGGACCAAGTAATTTAGCTGCCGCAGTTTGTACTGCCATATCACCAGATTCTAAGAATAAAGGTGTGCTCGTTGTAATGAATAATGAGGTTAACGCTGCTAGTGAAGTTACAAAGAATAACACATTGAGCTTGAATACCTTCAAATCCCTAGAATTCGGTCCCCTTGGAATTGTAGATAATGATGAGGTCATCTACCATAGACAGATCATCAACCGTCAATATATTCCGACTCAATCTGCTGAAATCAATGTTGATTTAATCAAATGTGTTGCAGGTATGGACTCAAGATTTCTGAAATATTCTGTGGATACAGGCGCCAAAGGAATTGTTATCGAGGCATTGGGCAGAGGTAATGTTCCTCCAAGTATGCTAGAGGGTATTGAGTACGCTATTAAGCATAGGGTCGCCATTGTAATGGTATCCCGCTGCCCTACTGGAAGAGTTTTAGATACTTATGGCTATGAAGGTGCTGGCAGGGCCTTAAAAAATATGGGCGTCATTCTAGGTGGAGATCTTCCAGGACAAAAAGCTAGGATTAAGTTGATGTTAGCCTTATCCATATCCAATGATCTAAACGTCGTTAAAAATATCATTGAAAATAACCAATATAAATAATGAAAAGACCTTACTAGTAATTTCTTTTTTACTAATAGGGTCTTCTCTTTAACTAATTAAATTATTTTCCGCACATATTGCTAAATCTAAATCCTTCGTTTCGTTACTTTTAAAGAACCAAACCTTCAGCATGTTTTTATCTGCCTTCTGAATCAATCCCTTACCAAAGACCTTATGAAATATTTCCTGACCTTTTTGAAATGTATTGAGTTTTTCTTTGAACAGCTCCATTTCTCCAATAAACCGAGAGACATCTGCTTTCTTATCGTATTTGCTCATGGGTGAATAAATATATAATCGCTCCTTTGCCCTCGTAATAGCCACGTAGAACAAACGTCTTTCTTCCTCTATACTTTCCTCGTCCTGACTCTTGCTGTGGGGGATAATCTCCTCTAAAGCTTCTATAATGATGACTACTTTAAATTCTAGTCCCTTTGCACTATGCATTGTCAGCAATTCTACCTGATTTCCTTTAGCATAAGAGCTTCTTTTGTTTTCCTGCAATGATTTCTTGAATTCATTGATATGGTTTAAGAATTCCATAGTATTACCGTGCTTTAAAGAGATGTCTTCTAGCTCGTCTAATATCTCCAATAAACCCTCCCCATGGATACCTTTTTCCAAACAGTAATTGTTGATATAGTCATCATATCCAATGTCTTTTCGAATATAATGAATGGCCTCTTTGGCATCCATAGATTTTAAGTTTTTCAAATCTATTTCTAATTTGTCCAGATAAGTCACTTGATAAGGCATTAAATTTCCCTTCACTCTGAGGGATGTAATAAAATCTTTATGGTATTCATCCGCATCTTTCTTTGCCTTGTTCGTAATATATCGGGTGGGCCGATTGATAATTCTCTTTAATGCTTCTCTATCATTGAGATTGACAGTGGCTTTTAAATATGCCACAATATCCTTCGCCATCCAGTGTTCGTATATATTATATATATTATCTCTCGATATAAATGGAATATTATTATCTAAAAAGGAGTCTACGATAGAGCTGGATAGGATATTGGTTCTGTAGATGACAGCAATATCCCTATAGGTATATCCTTCTTCTAACAAGGTGGAGATTACTTCACTAACCTCTTGATTTTCCATCTCCCTGGTTTTCGGTCGAGAAAATTGAATCTCAACACCAGGATTTTTTGTAGATATCATCTTTTTATCTACCCTAAATTCATTATTGCTTATGAGCTTATTCGCTGTGTCAATGATGATTTCTTGGGATCTATAGTTTAGATTCAGTATAATTTTTTTTGTATTCTTAAAAATACGATCAAATTCTAAGATGAAATTTGGATTTGCTCCCCTGAAACTATAGATGGATTGATCATCGTCTCCAACAACAAACAAGTTTTTTCTTGAAGCTACAATTAGTTTAATGATCTCAAACTGTATACTATTGATATCTTGAAATTCATCAATCAATATGTATTGATAAGCATCTCTTATGCTTTGTAAAACACTGGGTTGATTCACAAGCAATTGGTAGCACTTCGTCAGCATGTCATCGAAATCAATTTTAAAGGAATCTTTTTTGTAGGTTTCATAGGAAAAAACTACTCGTTCAAAGTCTTCCTTTGATATAGAGTTGGGCGTAAAGTTATCTTGATCTAAGATATTGCTTTTAAATAGCCCCACATCTAATATAATGTCTTTGATTAGATCATCATCTAATTCATTTCCTATATTCAATGTCTTGACAATATTTTTGATCACACCGATCTTCTCTCCCTCATCTAAAATGTTTCCTAGATTATATCTATAATAAGATCTTAAAATTTTAAAAAAGGTAGAATGAAAGGTCCCAAAACTAACATTTTTATCTGAAGATGAAAAATACTGATAGCTTTCTTCAAACCTGCTCTTCATTTCATCTGCAGCAGCCTTCGTAAAGGAAATAACCAAAATTTTGTTTGCATCCACTTTATAGTGATCAATTAAATACCCTACTCTATGGGTGATTACTGTAGTTTTGCCTGAGCCAGGTCCTGCATATACCATGCAAGGTCCTTCAAAGTGCTGGACGGCTTCCAATTGTTGCGGATTTAATTGTTTTAAGTACTGCTGTATCATAATACACCTCAAATTTAAAATATAATTTAGCTTGTACCATTATATCAAATTCCTTAAAAAATTAAACTCTATTTGATTAAAATGGTGTCATTTTTTCATTAGCTGCTTCATCATACTTGTAAATAAGAGGTCTATTTCCTCACTATATAATCTGTAGGATGTGTTTGTCTTTAAATTGTTCCAAGATTTGCTTAAGTACTGTACCGCAGAATTTACACCACTATCCTTGTAAATTATATAACCATGATTTAATATTAACTGGGCATTTAGTCGAATATCTTTATTTAACGTAAGAATATACTGAGATAAATCCAATGCCTTTTTATATTGATAATTGTTCATGTATTGCCCTACCAATTCTGTTCCTATGAATATGGCATCATTGTTGTCCAATGTTAAATTTAGATATTTCTCTAGAAAAGAGATGTAGTCCTTGGCGTTAATTTTGTCCTTGGATATATAGATGAAATTTGCCATTCCTTTGATGTTTTCTTTATTTTCCATTGTTTCATAATATTCCATAGCCTCTACGACCAGTTCTCTCTGCCTTTCTTTTAATAGGCTATTATCATAGGATAGTAAATAGTAATTTACGCCGATCACATTGTAATATTCATCATTTTTGAGCTGCCATAATGTACCAATGGGATCCGCATCATATAAATGGCGTTCCGCATGAGGAATGTATCCAATAAAAGATATGTATTCTAATGTTGCGATGGCATCTACAAACTTTTTATCGAAGTTTTCTTGATTTCTAGGACGATTCCCATATTCAAAAAGTGGTTTTTCTTTTAGTAAATTGAATCGCGCCAAATCATTGATATTCAATTGATCTTTCTTTAAGTATTCTAAATCCTCATATGCTTTCTTTACGATCTTTGAGGCTTCAGCACGGGTAATATTGTTCCACGGTCTAAAAGTACCATCTTCATAACCTTCAACAATACCGTTTCCCGTTAAGTTTAAGATCTCTTTATAGAATTTCATATCGCTATTTAAATCTGTATATTTTTTGTTCAATGGTTTTACTGGGGGAGATGTTATTAAACTGATTAGAACTCCAGCCTCATATCTAGTAATGGGCTCATTTGGTTTAAAATTATTTCCAGGGAAAACCCATTGAATATCTACTTTGGGCATATTTTCATTCTCTATATAATGGATGACTTTATAAATATCCTCATAAGCCCAAAATTCTTTTGTTAGGTCACTATATTTTAATTTAAAGTTACTGTTCACCTTACTGGTGGATCTCTTCTGTATTCCAAGCAACCGATTAATGATGGCCATAAATTCTGCTCTAGTTATACTATTTTCAGGTTTAAATGTATTGTTTTCATATCCCTTAAATAAACGAACATCATTTGTTGCCCAATCGATATATAGTTCTCCCCAATGATCCAAAATATCGTCGTAATAAACATATGCCCTACTGGTTTGAGCACTAGATACCACCATTAAAATCACCATAAACAATATCCATAATTTTCTCATAAAATCCCTCCTGTTTCCCCTTTATTATGGAATCTCTATTATTCATATTATCATGTATACCCTAATCCTAATATTAAACTTACATTACGTTTAAAAATAAAAACTTTTTTCTAAATTTTTGATTCAAATCTTTTTATCTGATATGATATTATTAAGAATTCCTTAGGAGGTCCCTATGAAAATCAAAACTTTTGAATTAAATGAAAACACATATTTACCCAATCCTCTATTAAATATATTCAATTCGGGAGACTATTGTATCATCGACATAGAAACCATGGGCCTTAGCAGACAATATCATGAAGTTGTATTAATCGGTGTTTTATTCAATAAAAACAATCAAATTGTGATCAAACAATTTTTTGCAGAAAAACCGAAGGAAGAAATTCTCATTTTAAAGGAATTTGCTGCTTTATATCAAAGCTTTTCCTACGTTATAACTTACAATGGTGCCGCTTTTGATATTCCTT
This sequence comes from Alkaliphilus oremlandii OhILAs, assembly GCF_000018325.1. Taxonomy (GTDB): domain Bacteria; phylum Bacillota; class Clostridia; order Peptostreptococcales; family Natronincolaceae; genus Alkaliphilus_B; species Alkaliphilus_B oremlandii. Next base: position 1,914,372 of record NC_009922.1, read on the forward strand.
TTCTAAAGCATCGATTTAAATATCATAACTTAGAGTGGCATTTTGATGATCTGACGCATATCGACGTGCTCCAATGTCTCCGAAAAGATACGCTAAAATCACAGCTAGAAAACCTTAAGCTAAAAACTGTTGAGAGGTTTCTTGGGATTTACAGAACGGATACCATCAGTGGTCAGGATAGCGTTCTTCTCTATAAGGAGTACGTTAAAAATCCTTCACCTAGCTTAGAGAAAACAATATTACTTCATAATTACGAGGATATTTATTATTTAAATAAACTTCTTCATATTTTTAATCATGTTCAGATCGAAAAGAATAATCTGATAGGAAATAGGATCCAGGTGATCCACCATTCTGAAACCATTGATTTTGTATTTTTTCCTAAAGATGTATTGATAAAGGGAAACTTGCTCTTTATTAAAGGAAGTACAAAGTGTCAAAAAAAATTACTCGATGTTATTTACTATGGATCGGAATTTAAATTTGAATGGTCCCCTTCCAGTGGAGAATTTTGCATAGAAATCCAGCTATATGAAGGTTATTTACCATCTGGAGAAAAGTGTACCTATATTAATCGAAAGGACTTTAATTTATTTGAAGATGTGTTGAAAGAAAAGCAGCTTCATAACGGTGATCTTCTGACAGACCAACTTATGATTCTAGCCGTAAATGGTAGGATGAATGTGGATTTAATAACACATTTAATATCGAATATCTTAAATTCAATATTAAATGAACAATAAAAAAATAGACTCAAATGCAATAATGGCACCAGCCCTTTGCCAATCGTTGGGTAGAAGCTTGGCAAAGGACATAACAAAAGAACTGATAATATTATCAGTTCTTTTTCTGGTGCCCAGAGGCGGAATCGAACCACCGACACGGGGATTTTCAGTCCCCTGCTCTACCGACTGAGCTATCTGGGCTTATTGAAATGTAAATGGTGGACCTTCAGGGATTCGAACCCCGGACCTGCCGGTTATGAGCCGGATGCTCTGACCAACTGAGCTAAAGGTCCTTACTTTAAAAACATAAAAAAAATGGTCCGGGTGGAGGGATTCGAACCCCCGGCCCCATGGTCCCAAACCATGTGCGCTACCAAACTGCGCTACACCCGGACATTAAATGGCGGAGAAGGCGGGATTCGAACCCGCGCGCCACTTACGCGACCTAACGGTTTAGCAAACCGTCCTCTTCAGCCTACTTGAGTACTTCTCCTTAGAATATGGCGGAGAGAGTGGGATTCGAACCCACGGCCCCTTTCGGAGTCACTGGTTTTCAAGACCAGCTCCTTAAACCGCTCGGACATCTCTCCTTAAAATGGTGACCCATCCGCGACTCGAACGCGGGACACCCTGATTAAAAGTCAGGTGCTCTACCGACTGAGCTAATGGGTCAAAATGGCTGGGATAGCAGGACTCGAACCTGCGGAATGACGGAGTCAAAGTCCGTTGCCTTACCGACTTGGCTATATCCCAACACTTGGGGTGGATGATGGGATTCGAACCCATGCATGCAGGAGCCACAATCCTGTGTCTTAACCACTTGACTACACCCACCATAATAATGGAGCGGAAGACGGGACTCGAACCCGCGACCCTCGCCTTGGCAAGGCGATGCTCTACCACTGAGCCACTTCCGCATATTTTGTTAATTGGTGCGGGTGAAGGGAGTCGAACCCCCACGGTTGCCCGCTAGATCCTAAGTCTAGTGCGTCTGCCAATTCCGCCACACCCGCATATTTATTTATAAACGCTACTATCTATGTAAAATAATCTGGTGGAGGGAGAAGGATTCGAACCTTCGAAGTCGTTGACAACAGATTTACAGTCTGCCCCCTTTGGCCGCTCGGGAACCCCTCCTGAAATTTTATCATCTACCCATAGTAGACATTTATTAGATGGTGCGCCCAGAGAGATTCGAACTCCCGACCTTCTGATTCGTAGTTTCTCTTTGGCAACAAAATTAATTATACATGACTTTTATACCTTTGTCTATACTTTTTTCACTTATTTTTTAAAATATATATATATTATTGTATATCTGTTGAAATTTATACATTTCGTACAATTATTTTAATTGTTTTAGAATATACGTTCGCCACTTTCGCCTATCCAGAACATATGTTTGACTTACTTTTATAACCTGTGTTATAATTATACTGAACATATGTTCTTATATTTTACATAGGGGGATAAAAAAATAGATGGGTGAAATTAATTTAAAAAATAATCTTATTTATTCTATTAAGATCGATAATTCAGTTTTAAAGAATATAAAAAAAACACCAAAATAGTTGTTAATATAATTCAGTTCTTTCGGTTGTAATATTTAATGATTCTTTAATTTCATTAACTTCATAGCTTTCTTTTGCTTTAATTCTAATTAATGGCATTTCTACTTTTTTAAAAATTTCATTTACTAATATGTCTCTTTGGATTCTATCTTCTCTAAGGTGGCTTTTATCGTCTAATTCTATACAATATATTGGTGAAAAGTAATCTTTATCACATACTACAAAATCAATGTGTTTTGCTTTTAATTTGTTGAAATAGTATATAAAGTTTTTTTGCCGTTCTGGTATACTAATTATATCAATTATTCTTACTTTTGATAATATGATTACGTTTTCTTCCTTTAATGCTTCTTGTAAAGTTCTAAAAAATAAATTTTCGTTTTTAGTAAAAAAATATTTTTTTTTATATATATGTACTGGTCTTTCTGTAAACATATCTCCTTTATTTTCTTCTATTGTTTTTTCTCTAGCGCTTTTTTTCTCTAAATTTTCCTTTAAAAATATTTTTATTTTATTGAAAATTTTTTTATATAATTTAAATAAAAAGAATAGAAAAATAATTGCTATTATATTTTCCATAACTACTCCTCTCCCCTTTTTTAACTATCTATCTCTTTTTCTTAGTCCTGTTTTCTCAATAGCTTCAATAATGTCTAATATATCCTCTGGTGATAACCCTTTCTTTTTTAACTCTTTGTTTACTTCTAAATATTCAATTCCTATTTCTTTTAATTCTTTTGGTAAATCTTCATTTTCTAATAGAATAGCATCTTTTATACTTGTTCTCCCGATTAAATAATCTGATGTTACTTCAAATAAATCAGCTATTTTATTGATTGTGTCTATATCTGGCTTTCTAAAATCTCTCTCATAGTTAGATACTGTTGCTATACTTACTTTTAAATACTTTGCTACTTTTTCAAGTTGCCAGCTTTTTTCTTCTCGTAATTTTTTTAATCTTTTTCCAAAAGTCATGAAATCACTCCCATTCACTATTATTATACCTTTATTTTACAAAAAGAAAATCTTTTTAAACTAAACGAAAAATAAAGCTTGATTTTTTCGTTTAGTTAAATTATAATTGAAATTAACAAAACGAAAAATTAAACACAAAGTTAAATTTAAAAAGGAGTGTTGAAAAATGGAATTTATTAAAAAAGGATTGGTATTTGTTGAGAAAAACACATTAGAAAGAGAGGGTAAAAAGACTTTACGATTCGTAGAGTTGGCAGACCCTAAGACTTACAAAAATGAGGTATTCCTACTCGATGATGATTCAAAGGCAGAATTCGGTCAAGGTGAAATGGTAGATGCTGTCCTTACTGTTAAAAACAAGTTTACAAGTATTAAACTTCAAAAGGCTTCCTAGAAATGGAGACTACTACCATTACCGAAGTTTATGAAATCGTTTACGATTTCTCTGAACTCTTGGAAGTTTCTAATTTGCAACTTGAATCCATCAACGAATTGATATTGCACCTTAACAACATAACTGCTGGATTGCAGATTCTTATATATGTTGCTATCGCTTTTCTAGTTTGGAAAGTTATTACTGTACTAGGAAAATTGTTTGGCGGTTGGTTCTTAGGCGGTTTATAGGGAGGGGGTGAAAATATGTTACATGGTGTTGCTAGTCTTATTAGTTTACAAGGGGTAGATCTTATGAAAGTTTTAGACGAAGTTGTTGCTCTTGTTCCTACAGTTTTACCAGCGGTTATTGGGTTTATAGCTTTAAGAAAAGGTCTTGCATTTGTCAAGTCTGCGTTAAAGGGTGCTTAGAGTTCCCTACTGGAAGGGGTAACCCTTCCTTTATTTTTTAGAAAGGGGTTTTTAATGTGAAAAGTAAGCGAATTTTAATTATCTCCATGATGTTTATTTTGCTTTTTACAAGTTTTTCATTTGCGGTTGATTATTCTAAAACTAAAATTCCATCTTCTTTTTCTTCTTATTCAGTTCAACATTTTATAATCTATCAAAATTCGAAAGGTAAAGTATGTGTTTTATTATCCGATGGTCGAATGACTATTGATCCTTCATCTAATAAAATTTTCACTTCTGGAACTAAAATTGGTAATTATTTTGTAAACGATGATTTGAGTGTACAAAAAAGTGGTTATATTGCTGATAGTGGTTCTCCTTCTTGGGCTGAAGGGCAACTCAATTATTCTAATTATATGTATACTAACTATGATGTTAAAAATTTAAGTGGCACTGTTTTTTTTTCAAAAACTCTTGGACCAATCCTGGAGGAAATGGTAACGACGGATGGGATGATGATGACAGTCCGCCAAGTGGTTGGTTTGATTCCATACGTGATTGGCTTTCTGATCATCTATCTAGCATTTTCGAAAGCTTGGCAGTTCCTTTTGAAGCTATTGCGGATGGCTTAAGTAGTATAGTTTCAAGAATTACAAGTATTAGAAATCTAATTCGTGATTTTTGGGATGATATATCCTATAATTTCACATCTATAATTAATTATTTAAATCCGTTTTCTGATAAGTTTTTTCTTTGGATTGCCTTAATACCTCAAGATGGATTTTTTGAAAGTTTTTTCAATGATATATTAGGTGCTTTCAACGAGCGACTTCCATTGATTGGTCAAATTCGTGCTTTCATGGAAAATATTAAAGGTATTAATTATAGTCAAGAACTTCCGAAGTTTGAAATAACGATGCCTTCAAAATATGGTGGTGGACAGTTTTCAATTGTTGATTTTAGTTATTTTGTTCAATATAGAGTTTATATTTTGAACTTTATTCGATTTAGTGCTTGGTTCTTCTTTATTAAGAGGTTATGGAAAACCTTGCCATTAATTATTTATAAATAGGGGTGATTCAATGATATTAGAATTTATATTTAACTTATTAAAAAATCTATTGATTTTAGTTATTAACCAATTATCGATACTTGAATTCAATCCCCTTACATCTGCGGTTGGCATTTTGCCTTGGTTAGTAAATATATTGTCTACTGTTGCTTTCTTTCTTCCAATAGTTGATTTGCTTACTATTTTTGGTATATGGGTTGGTATTCGTAATTTTGATATTGTCTGGAAAGTGATACAACGGATATGGGATGCTTTACCATTCACATAAAAGAACGTTTGCCCCATGCTGACGCCTTGTGCGTAGCATGGGCAACGATTTAGGAGGTTATAAAATGAATAATATTATTTTTTCGTTTTTATTAATTATGGTTTCTGCTTTATCATTATTATTTATTGGTGTTTGGTTTCTTGATTTAGCTAAATACTTTAAATCAATGGAGGATGATTTTAATGAATAGTGTATTTAAATTTATCTTTATCATATTCTCCCCGTTGATTGCTTTTATTTTGCTTGAAATATTGATGTTCTCCTTCTTTCATATTAAACACTATATTAAAGGTATGAGAGTTAAAAAAGGTGGTTCTAATTATAAAAAGCCTAGTGTTTTAAAACGTCTGCTTCTTCAATTTCCCGAACGTCTATCCCTGGATATCTATGCTCGTGATCCTTATGAGTTTAGAGAGTACGGTTTACATATGTTCTGTGGAGAACAAGGGTCGGGGAAAACAACTGCTATGGTTCACCTTTTAAATATGATTTCAGCTAAATATCCACAATCGAAAGTTCGTACCAATATGGACTATATTGATCAAGTTGCACCCATTGCACACTGGAAAGACTTAGTCGAAAATGATAATGGTATCTACGGTCAAGTTGAGGTTCTCGATGAGATTCAGACATGGTTTAGTTCTAATCAGAGTAAAGATTTTCCTGCTGAAATGATTACAGAGATATCACAACAGAGAAAACAAAGAAAAATGCTCGTTGGTTCTGCTCAAGTATTTTCAAGAATTGCAAAACCTATTAGAGAACAAACCACGTTTGTATATTTACCCCTTACTATATTTGGCTGCTTAACTATTGTGAGGGTATCAAAGCCACAATATTGGAATGATGAAAAACAGGTTTTTACTCGGTATATTAAAACATATTTCTTTGTCCATACCGATGAAATTCGGAATGCTTTTGATACCTATAAGAAGATAGAAAAGTACAAAAATGAAGGTTTTAAAGAAGAAAAGACCATTGTTATTAATCAATGATAGAATATACATTGCTTGTATAAATATACATTCTCCCATAAAATAAGCATTGTACCTGTTGCAAATACTTAAGTTTAACTATCTTTATAAATTGCCCATATTAGTGCATAAATGGAATTTGAGTACTGATATATGAACCACTTAAAAGTACCTGTATTTCTTTATAAATGCCTTAAATTGGACTTTAAAACGATAAAAAAGCCTTAAAATCGTTAAAAATATTAGTTTTTAAAACTGAATATACAGTTTATACGTCACATTTTCTTCCAGAGTCTATCTCGACTTTTGGAGCCTAGAGCAATCTAAAATGAATATTGATACAAAATAAATGAGTGTTTTTATGTGCTATGATGGCAGGAGAAGGGAGAAAAAAAGATATTTCTTCTATCTCTCCCCTATCGCCCTTCGCAAGGTAGATTAAGCACATAAAATTAAATGAATCAATAGAATCGTGGAATACCGTAGCAAGGCGGAGGATATGCCGCGAAAGTCTATTGATTTGTTTAAAATGAATGGAGTAAGAAACGGACTTTAGGGTCTGGGTTTTCTTTACTCGACTATAGGGACACTTAATGCGAAGTGTCTTTCCAATAGTAAAAGGGGGTTTTACCGTGCTTAATTTACTTTCATCAAATTTTCAAGTTAAAATATCGGGTCAAAAGGTGACCTTTAAAAAATATGCTGTACCGATGCAATTTAACTTTGGTGTTAAACCTAGCCTTAAAGCTAAGCGTGGCGATAGTTCTATGGCTAGAGACAATTTTAATAAATCTATTGCAAGGTCTAGAAATCGAATCTTTGACATTATTGCTTGTAACGTGAATGTGCTTCCAGATTATGAAGGAAATATCCAGTTACCAAAGTTTTTGACGCTAACCTTTGCGGAAAACATCACTGATCTGCAGACTGCAAATGCTGAATTTACAACTTTTAACAAGCGATTATCTTACCATTTATACAAAACCAATAAGAATGTCCTTAAATATATCTGTATTCCAGAGTTCCAGAAGCGTGGTGCAGTTCATTTTCATGTCTTATACTTCAATCTTCCTTACGTCAATATCAAAAAAATATCCGAAGTTTGGGGTCATGGCTACGCTTTTATCGAAGGTATCACAGAAAAACAGAATATTGAAGATTTTGCTAAGTACGTTTGTAAATATATGTCGAAAAATAATTCAAAAGGTGAAGATAATTATCAAATTTATTTAGAAAAGGAAATGCTGAACTCTAAGCGATACTTTACTTCTAGGGGGCTTAATAAACCAGAAATATACAAATTAGATGTGGACAAAGAAATATATCAAACTTTTATTACCTACTTCCAAGAATACCATAAGGAAAACTTAGAGTACTCTAACGAATTTATCGGTACTGTAGAAGTTAATTCCTATGAAATAAACAAGTCAGAGGTATTGCAAATGCTCAAAAATGCTATTTACTCTATATTTGAATCCATGAAAACTGTTTACGGAAAAAAAGCAACATTGACTAGATTTAAAGATATCAACTACTTAAAAACTTTATTTAAAAATCGTCATGAAAATTTATATATTGATTCAGAATACCTACGATTACGAAGAGAAAGGAATGAACTATACTCATGATCACTTTACAAAATGCAAAAGAATTATTTTTAATGGAGAATCAATTGAAAGGCAATACAGAAAAAACCATACAGAATTATGAAAGAATGATCACTTATTTTCAAAACTTCATCGGCAATAAAGCCATGGAAGAGATCACCCTATTCGATGTTAAACAGTATCAGCTTTATCTTAGTAGTAAAAAGGCAGAATTTAAGTTCACCGATAAGATTGATCGAACCCTGTCTAAAAAGACCATTCAGACGTATACAAGGCAGATTCGGGTATTTCTAAATTGGGCTTATGCGGAGTCGCTTCTTAAAGAAGATATCGGCAGTAAAATAAAGCTTCCAAAGGCACCGAAAAAAGTCATAGAAATATTGAGCGATGAAGAGATCGAACTTCTGTACAAGTGCATTAATGATAATACGGAATTTGGTCTTAGAAATAAATGCATGATCTCCTTGATGCTGGACTCTGGATTAAGGCGGGAAGAAGTTATTACCTTAGATTTAGACTGTATTCATTTCACCCAGAATATCATTAAGGTGCATGGTAAAGGAGAAAAGGAAAGGATTATACCCCTAGGGGTCTATACAAAGAAATTGCTCTTTAAATACCTTAATGGCTATCGTCCTATGCCTTCCTACCCTACCAATCGAGTATTCATATCTCAAGAAAAAGTACCCGTAACAATGGACGTTATGAAAATGTTAATGTTGAGATTGAAGAAAAGAACAGGCATCCAAAGGCTCAAACCCCATCTATTAAGGCATACCTTTGCTACGAAGTATTTAATCGCTGGTGGTGATGCTTTCAGCTTACAGATGATACTGGGGCATACATCCCTAGAAATGACGAGAATGTATTCACATTTGGCAAGTGCCTATACAGTTAAAAACTTTCATAAATTATCTACTTTAGACAGGTTAAAGGGTCAGAATGTGCGTCTATAGTGACTACTTTTAAACCTAAAAAAGAGCAAAAAAAATTCAAGGTGAAAACCTTGATTTTGCTCTAATTGCAATATGGTGCGCCCAGAGAGATTCGAACTCCCGACCTTCTGATTCGTAGTCAGACACTCTATCCAGCTGAGCTATGAGCGCTTTTTGGAGGCGACACCCAGATTTGAACTGGGGAGTAAAGGTTTTGCAGACCTCTGCCTTACCACTTGGCTATGTCGCCATCTAATTTTTTAAATGGTGACCCATCCGCGACTCGAACGCGGGACACCCTGATTAAAAGTCAGGTGCTCTACCGACTGAGCTAATGGGTCCTGTTTTTTGGAGCGGGTGAAGGGAATCGAACCCTCGCGATCAGCTTGGAAGGCTGACGTTCTACCATTGAACTACACCCGCATACATGGAGCTGGTGATGGGATTCGAACCCGCGACCTGCTGATTACAAATCAGCTGCTCTGGCCAACTGAGCTACACCAGCATGCTAAACGATGTTTCTTTTTATTTAAAAATGGCGATCCGGAAGGGGCTCGAACCCTCGACCTCCAGCGTGACAGGCTGGCATTCTAACCAACTGAACTACCGGACCATTTTGGTGGGCGCAACAGGACTTGAACCTGTGACCCCCTGCTTGTAAGGCAGGTGCTCTCCCAGCTGAGCTATGCGCCCAAAATTTTGGTGACCCCTAGGGGAATCGAACCCCTGTTACCGCCGTGAAAGGGCGGTGTCTTGACCGCTTGACCAAGGGGCCATTGGTAATGGTAGCGGCAACAGGAGTCGAACCTGTGACCTTTCGGGTATGAACCGAACGCTCTAGCCAACTAAGCTATGCCGCCATAATTTGGTTGCGGGGGTAGGACTTGAACCTACGACCTTCGGGTTATGAGCCCGACGAGCTGCCAACTGCTCCACCCCGCGATGAATTTGTAAAAATGGTGCCGAAGACCGGAATCGAACCGGTACGATCTTGAAGGACCGCAGGATTTTAAGTCCTGTGCGTCTGCCAGTTCCGCCACTTCGGCACTTAATGGCTCCAAAGAGAGGGCTCGAACCTCCAACCTACCGGTTAACAGCCGGTTGCTCCACCATTGAGCTACTTTGGAACAATATATCGCAGCGACCTACTCTCCCAGGCAGCTTCCCGCCAAGTACCATCAGCGCTGAAGGGCTTAACTACTGTGTTCGGTATGGAAACAGGTGTGACCCCTTCGCTATAGCCACGACATTATTGAGAGATAGTACTCTCAAAACTGAATAATGTTAGAAAAATGTATTGGTCAAGCCCTCGACCTATTAGTACCTATCAGCTGAGTACATTACTGCACTTACACCCTAGGCCTATCAACCAGTTAGTCTATCTGGGGTCTTACTCGCTTACGCGATGGGAAATCTTATCTTGAGGGGGGCTTCGTGCTTAGATGCCTTCAGCACTTATCCCTTCCACACTTAGCTACCCAGCGGTGCTCTTGGCAGAACAACTGGTACACCAGAGGTGTGTCCATCCCGGTCCTCTCGTACTAAGGACAGCTCCTCTCAAATTTCCTGCGCCCGCGACGGATAGGGACCGAACTGTCTCACGACGTTCTGAACCCAGCTCGCGTACCACTTTAATGGGCGAACAGCCCAACCCTTGGGACCTACTACAGCCCCAGGATGTGATGAGCCGACATCGAGGTGCCAAACCTCCCCGTCGATGTGGACTCTTGGGGGAGATAAGCCTGTTATCCCCGGGGTAGCTTTTATCCGTTGAGCGATGGCCCTTCCACTCGGAACCACCGGATCACTAAGCCCGACTTTCGTCCTTGCTCGACCTGTATGTCTCGCAATCAAGCTCCCTTTTGCCTTTACACTCTACGCACGATTTCCGACCGTGCTGAGGGAACCTTTGGGCGCCTCCGTTACATTTTGGGAGGCGACCGCCCCAGTCAAACTGCCCACCAGACAGTGTCCCAAGACTAGATTCATAGTCTATGGTTAGAACTTCAGTACTACAAGAGTGGTATCCCAACGGTGACTCCACCAAGACTGGCGTCCTGGCTTCTAAGTCTCCCACCTATGCTGTACATGTAGCACCAAAATCCAATGTCAAGTTGCAGTAAAGCTCCACGGGGTCTTTCCGTCCTGTCGCGGGTAACCAGCATCTTCACTGGTATTACAATTTCACCGGGTCTATTGTTGAGACAGCGCCCAAATCGTTACGCCTTTCGTGCGGGTCGGAACTTACCCGACAAGGAATTTCGCTACCTTAGGACCGTTATAGTTACGGCCGCCGTTTACTGGGGCTTAAGTTCACTGCTTCGCTTACGCTAACAATTCCCCTTAACCTTCCAGCACCGGGCAGGCGTCAGCCCCTATACGTCGTCTTTCGACTTAGCAGAGACCTATGTTTATGATAAACAGTCGCTTGGGCCTATTCTCTGCGGCCGATTAAGGCCTCCGAGAGTAAATCTCTCAACCTCAATCGGCTCCCCTTATCCCGAAGTTACGGGGTCATTTTGCCGAGTTCCTTAACAATAGTTCTCCCGATCGTCTTAGGATTCTCTCCTCACCTACCTGTGTCGGTTTGCGGTACGGGCACCTTATTTCTCGATAGAAGCTTTTCTCGACAGTGTGGAATCAGCCAGTTCGCTACTTAAATTTCGCTCCCCATCGTATCTCAGAATTGTCTTGGGGGATTTGCCTCCCGAGACTCCCTACATACTTAGACGCACACAACCAACGGTGCGCTGAACCTATCCTACTGTGTCACTCCATCTCTAATAGCGATTTAAGGTGGTACAGGAATGTAAACCTGTTGTCCATCGCCTACGCCTTTCGGCCTGGGCTTAGGTCCCGACTAACCCTGAGCGGACGAACCTTCCTCAGGAAACCTTAGGTTTTCGACGGGCAGGATTCTCACCTGCCTCTCGTTACTCATGCCAACATTCTCACTTCTATAGCGTCCACTGCTCCTCACGGTACAGCTTCAACCACTATAGAACGCTCGCCTACCATCCTTGCGGATCCATAGCTTCGGTGATACGTTTGAGCCCCGGACATTTTCGGCGCAGAATCACTCGACCAGTGAGCTATTACGCACTCTTTAAATGAATGGCTGCTTCTAAGCCAACATCCTGGTTGTCTGTGCAACTCCACATCCTTTTCCACTTAACGTATACTTTGGGACCTTAGCTGATGGTCTGGGCTGTTGCCCTCTTGACTACGGATCTTATCACTCGTAGTCTGACTCCCGATTAAAAGTTCACGGCATTCGGAGTTTGATAGGTTTTGGTAACCGGTGAAGGCCCCTAGACCATTCAGTGCTCTACCTCCGTAACTCTAAACATCGAGGCTAGCCCTAAAGCTATTTCGGCGAGAACCAGCTATCTCCGGGCTCGATTGGAATTTCACCGCTACCCACAGTTCATCCGGTGACTTTTCAACGTCAATCGGTTCGGACCTCCACGAAATTTTACTTCCGCTTCATCCTGACCATGGGTAGGTCGCCCGGTTTCGGGTCTACGGCATGAAACTATATCGCCCTATTAAGACTCGGTTTCCCTACGGCTTCGCACCTAAAGTGCTTAACCTTGCTCCATACCGTAACTCGTTGGCCCGTTCTACAAAAAGTACGCGGTCACACGTATAAAGTGCTCCCACAGTTTGTAAGCAGAAGGTTTCAGGTTCTATTTCACTCCCCTTCCGGGGTTCTTTTCACCTTTCCCTCACGGTACTATACGCTATCGGTCACCAGGTAGTATTTAGCCTTGGGGGGTGGTCCCCCCTGCTTCCCACAAGGTTTCACGTGCCTCGTGGTACTCTGGATCACGGCCTAGATTGTTACTGTTTCATATACAGGACTATTACCCTCTGTGGTGGGTCTTTCCAAACCTCTTCTATTACAGTAAGTTTTCCGTTGTGGCCGGTCCTCAACCCCCATAGAGAAAACCCTATGGGTTTGGGCTTTTCCCCTTTCGCTCGCCGCTACTGAGGGAATCGATTTTTCTTTCTCTTCCTCAGGGTACTTAGATGTTTCAGTTCCCCTGGTATGTCTTCCATTACCTATGAATTGAGTAGTGGATACTTAAGTATTAACCTAAGTAGGTTTCCCCATTCGGAAATCCCCGGATCAAAACTTGCTTGCAGTTCCCCGAGGCTTATCGCAGCTTACCACGTCCTTCATCGACTCCTGGTGCCAAGGCATCCGCCTTCTGCCCTTATTAGCTTGACCAAAGCTATATATATGAACTATATAAATTGAATTATATAGTTGCATTCTTGTTTCTTTGTTACTTCATCAATTGTTTCTCTAACATTATTCAGTTTTCAAAGAACTAACTGTCCGCCTTAGCGGAATAATATAATACCAATTTTAATGTCTTTTGTCAACATTTTTGTTGGTATTTTTGGTGGAGACGAGGAGAGTCGAACTCCTGACCCCCTGCTTGCAAGGCAGGTGCTCTCCCAACTGAGCTACGCCCCCATGGTTGCTTCAATCTCCCAAATCTGTGATTTGGTGTGATTGGAGTACTCAGCATTAGCCGAGTTTCATTTTAAGAGATTTTAAGGTCTCTCAAAACTAAACAGTATAGATTCGCCATTTCTCCTTAGAAAGGAGGTGATCCAGCCGCACCTTCCGATACGGCTACCTTGTTACGACTTCACCCCAGTCATTAGCTTCACCTTCGACAGCTTCCTCCTTACGGTTAGATAGCTGGCTTCGGGTGCTTCCAACTCCCATGGTGTGACGGGCGGTGTGTACAAGACCCGGGAACGCATTCACCGCGACATTCTGATCCGCGATTACTAGCAACTCCAACTTCATGTGGGCGAGTTTCAGCCCACAATCCGAACTGGGACCGATTTTGTAGGATTTGCTCCAGATTACTCTTTCGCTGCCCGTTGTATCGGCCATTGTAGCACGTGTGTAGCCCTGAACATAAGGGGCATGATGATTTGACGTCATCCCCACCTTCCTCCGAGTTATCCCCGGCAGTCTCTCTAGAGTGCCCAACTTAATGATGGCAACTAAAGACAAGGGTTGCGCTCGTTGCGGGACTTAACCCAACATCTCACGACACGAGCTGACGACAACCATGCACCACCTGTCTCCTCTGTCCCCGAAGGGAAGGATTCGGTTAAGAATCGGTCAGAGGGATGTCAAGTCCAGGTAAGGTTCTTCGCGTTGCTTCGAATTAAACCACATGCTCCGCTGCTTGTGCGGGTCCCCGTCAATTCCTTTGAGTTTCATACTTGCGTACGTACTCCCCAGGCGGAGTGCTTAATGCGTTAACTTCGGCACCGAGGTTCGACCCCCAACACCTAGCACTCATCGTTTACGGCGTGGACTACCAGGGTATCTAATCCTGTTCGCTACCCACGCTTTCGTGCCTCAGCGTCAGTTGCAGTCCAGAGAGTCGCCTTCGCCACTGGTGTTCCTCCTAATATCTACGCATTTCACCGCTACACTAGGAATTCCACTCTCCTCTCCTGCACTCAAGCCCTACAGTTTCAAAGGCTTACTACGGTTGAGCCGTAGCCTTTGACCTCTGACCTATAGGGCAGCCTACGCACCCTTTACGCCCAATGATTCCGGATAACGCTTGCCCCCTACGTATTACCGCGGCTGCTGGCACGTAGTTAGCCGGGGCTTCCTCCTAAGGTACCGTCATTATCTTCCCTTAGGACAGAGCTTTACGACCCGAAGGCCTTCATCGCTCACGCGGCGTTGCTGCATCAGGGTTTCCCCCATTGTGCAATATTCCCCACTGCTGCCTCCCGTAGGAGTCTGGACCGTGTCTCAGTTCCAGTGTGGCCGTTCACCCTCTCAGGCCGGCTACTGATCGTCGCCTTGGTGAGCCATTACCTCACCAACTAGCTAATCAGACGCGGGCCCATCCTGTACCGAAGTTCTTTGACCTTTTAGGGATGCCCCCAAAAGGCGTCATGGGGTATTAGCAATGGTTTCCCATTGTTATCCCCCTGTACAGGGTAGGTTGCCCACGCGTTACTCACCCGTCCGCCGCTAAGAATCCAAAGTAAACTTCTTCATCTCCGCTCGACTTGCATGTGTTAGGCACGCCGCCAGCGTTCATCCTGAGCCAGGATCAAACTCTCAATTAAAAATTGTTTGAATTTCTGGGTTCCATTCTTTAAAATGGATTGCTCAGTTTTAAACTGACTTTAAAAATTTTGGCTTAAATCTATACTGTTTAGTTTTCAAAGACCTTTTCTTGTGTGCCGCCTTGTTTTGGCGACTTTCTTAATATACCACATTTGAAACATCATGTCAACATTTTTTTGAAAATGTTTTTATTTTTTATTTTAACAGCTTTTATTGTGTTGTGTGGAACTTCGCTACTTATCCAATTTGTTAATTTATAACTCTTGAGCTCAGCGGCGACTTAAGTTAATATATCATACTTCAAAATCAATGTCAATTGCCTTTTTTAGTTTTTCTGAATTAATATCTGTAGTTTGATACAAATATACTCCCATTAGATTTTTACCTCAGTTCATATGTTTTACCTAAAAATCAATCTTTATTCATATTAATAAAGATAAAATTTGTTGTTCCTCAACATCAACCCACATTGGCCTCAATTTTAAACTTTTCTAAAGTTACGGATGCTTAAAGTCAATTAATCTCAGGAGAAGACGGACTTTCTCCTGAGATTAATTATCTTGAATATCTTTAATCCTAGTTATTCTTTGCAGATATAACACTACCTAAAGCGATTGAAAACAGTTTTGTTTCTGCAGAATCTGCTCTAGATACCAGCACTACAGGCACCTTAGCCCCCATGATGACACCAGCAGACTTTCCATTACCCATATAGGTTAAGGCTTTTCCAATACCGTTTCCAACTTCAATTGTTGGTACTAATAAAATATCCGCCTCGCCGGATACAGGGCTGTTAAATCCTTTAATTGCTGCTGCTTCTTTAGAAACTGCTAGGTCAAATGCAATAGGCCCCTCTACATACACATCTTCACCAAACACTCCATTTTGACACATTTCCTTTAACTTTGCACCATCTACGGTGGAAGGCATTTTTTCATTGACCTTCTCCTTAGCGGATATACAAGCTACTTTTATTTCTTTATTTCCTAGAGCCTTTGCTACGGTTATAGCATTGTCTATGATTCCCTTCTTCTCCTCTAAAGATGGATCGATGAGCATCCCACCATCTGAAAGTAAAAGAAGCTTATGATAAGTTGGCATTTCATATACCATTACATGGCTGAGCAAATTATTTGTTCTTAGTCCTACCTCTTTGTTCAGTACGGCCTTTAATAGGATGGAGGTATCCAACAGTCCCTTCATAACGAAATCTGCTTCTCCAGCAGAAACTAATTGAACAGACGTTAAAGCCGCTTCTACTAAGTCTTCTTTGTGAATTACTCTAAAATCCTCTAGGTTTACTTCAATTTCCTCAGCAATTTCTCTAATCTTACTTTCGTCTCCAACCAAGATCACATCAATCAAGTTTAATTCATGTGCTTCTTTAACGGCTAACAAAACATCTTTATCTTGAGCAGCTGCAACTACCAATTTCATTTTCTTTTGACCTTGTGCCTGTTGAACCAATTCTTCTAGTTTCTTAATCATAGGATCACCTCATAATATAAATAATTTTTAAAATAATTCTACAACGATTCCTTTAATCCTTCTTTTCTATCTTCTTACTTGAATATATTTTTATAATTATGGTTTTTACATTCTACAATAAAAATAAAAAATAAAACGAAATAATATCCCTAACAATTGATCTTCCGTTATATTAAATCAGTAATTTATATGAATTCTAGGCAAAATAAAAAAGCTTCTATAGAAGGGTCCTTCAGAAGCTTTTTTGAAGCTCATTTATAGTGGAGCTTTCCTTCAGAAGCATATTCTGATACAAAAAATAGTCCTAAATTAGCGACTATTTTCCATTAACATCTTTAATTGTTTATTGCAGGCTTGAGTAATTTCATCTTGTGGATTGATTGCTAGGGAATGTTCCAAACATTTTTTCGCTTTTGTATAATCTGCTACTTCCATATAAACCATGGCTAAATTACACAGGATCTCATTATTTTCTCCACCGATATTTAAAGCCATTTCAAAACACTCTACAGCTTTGCCGTAGTTGCCAGTAGCTCCATAGCACAATCCCAATTCTGATAATGTGTCCAATTGATTCTCTTCTATCTCCATCACTTTATTAAAATAAGAGATAGCATCTGTATACTGCCCTAATTGCCTGTAGCCTAATCCAATAAAGAAAAGAAGATTCCACCAGTTGGTTGATCTTTCTTCTAGTTCTAATAATAAGGGTAATCCCTCTTCTGCTCTCCCACCTAAAATTGCCTCATAGCCCCTTTCATAGAGGGCATTATCTTCAATCTCTAAAATTAAATGGCTTACTTCCATAGCTAAATCTGTATCTTCTTCATAGGATCGATACTTTTCCCAAAATAACTTCGCTTTATTAAATTCTTTATTATATAGATAGAGGAATCCTAAGTGGTAATATGCTAAGGAAAAGCTTTCGTCGATATCTAATATCATTTCTAAAAAAACCTTTGCCTCTTTTCTAAAAACCACTTGTACCTTCGGTTTCGCTTTCAAGCTATCCTCAGCGTATTGAATCAGATTGAGGCTATAATTGAACAAGTAATATACATTCTTATTATTCAATAATACCAACGCTTTTAAAAAGATAATGCTTTCTATCATTTTACCTTGATCTGCAAATTTGATCGCTTCAAAATTGATATAATCCTCTATTTCAGGATTAACAGCATATAGAAATTTAACATATTCATCCTTATGCTTAAATTGGGGATCGATTCCAAGAAGATAAATGATCCCCCTTACGATTGCATTTGCTGTTATGACTTTGTTTTCATCCTTTGTTTTAATATTTTCTGCTAATTCTGTAGTTAGCAGAGGAACGAATAATCCTTCCGTTGGCATTTCATAGTTTTTTACACTGATCGCTTCTTTATTTAATTGCAAAAATAATAAGTCCTCTGTTCTTTTTCGGATATATGGTTCTATTAAAAATTTCATTTTATCCCTCTTTCTAAAACTCTCTCATAAATAGTCTTTTTCGTCTGCTACTGGTGCTTAGTTCCTGAAAAAGATAGGCTCTATAAATCATGAAATACGAAAACCAAAGCTGCCCTAGAAAATATATCACCAATCCTCGCACGGAAGTTACACTGGCTCCAAAGCTTAAAAAGTAGTTGAATACATTGGATACAATCCCAAAAATACTGATGCTACTGCCTGTAATTCCATAAAAAATAAGCAATAGAACAATATTTGGTATAAACCATTCGATCCAATTTTCCTTAACAAAGTTAATAGCATAGGTTACGGTTTCCCAAGGTCCATAGTATTTTTGATAGATTGCTTCCGGTATTGCATTACAAATGATATAGGTTAAGACAATAATAATTAAACTGAAGGCAGCAGGTCCTATGGAGGCGATGAACATAGGGCTAACTAGGTCTAACAACAGGTTGGCGATGTACCCTATAAATAAAACTGACCAAACCTTTCTTAAGTATGGTTTAAATCCATCTTTGAAGTCTTGGAATTTAAAATATCCTCTATTTAATATGGTGTTGATTAAGTATAGATAATTCGAAATCAATGCACTAGTGGCAATAACCCATACTAGACCACCCAAAATCCAAAACGATTGTACGGTTAATAGTAAAATGATGGTAGCAATAGAATAGAAAAAACCTGTAAAAACGATGGGCCAATTTTTCGCCATACTCAATAGGGTTTTTCTAGCAATACTGCGGTTTGTATAAAAAAGATCTCTTAGCAGTTCCAATGAATATCCCCTTCCTCTTGTGCAAACTTTATTTTATAATATTTACAATCTTCTAAAGCCTTATTTTCTATTTTATAATCAAATAAAACGATGGTTCCCTCGTCTCTCATCTTTTCAAGTCGATACTGAACTTTTTCAAGTTCAGTGACATCAACACCAAAAGGCTCGAAATAGACCTGCTTTATAATCTGTTTTGCTGGGATGTCTTTATATGCAGGTAGATACTTTTCGAGATTGAATTCATCTTGTAAAAATGCATGACATTTGTTCTTAAATCCTGCGATCTCAATTTTATTAAATATGGAAGGCATGGAAGAAGTCTTTGTATTTTTTAAAAAGTCCAGCTTCAAAACTTCAATGAAAATCTTATAATTATTAAAATTACTATAGGAATAGAACTCAGCCAATATCTCATATAGTTTATTTTTGCCATGAGAAATATGGTGGTATCCTTGGTTTTCCCAGTATTTCCATAGGTCTTCAAAAAACTTAAAACTACTGGAATAGAAATTATGAATCATAAGTTCTATACTATTAGAAAATATATTTGAATTCCAATAAACTTCCACCATCTCTTCTATTCCCTTTAATCGAATGAATTCTCCATAAGAGAGCCATTTCGTTTCCATGATTTCATATGGCGGATAATCGGAATAGATATATCCATATTCTTCTGCACGCTTTCTAAGTCCTGAGCCCTTTAGTAATTTTAAAAATCCAATTTGTAATTTTTCAGGTCTTAAAGCAAATACATCATCAAATGATTTTCTAAAGGAAAAATAATCTTCTTCTGGTAGACCCACAATTAGATCCAGGTGCTGATGAATATTCCTTCCCTCCGAGATTTTCCCAACAACTTTGCTCAGCTTTTCAAAGTCCACATGTCGGTCGATGGCATTTAAGGTATTTTCATTTGTTGATTGAACACCTATTTCAAATTGAAACAATCCTACTGGAACCTTACTTAAAAAATCTAACATCTCTTTGTCTAATAAATCCGCAGTTACCTCAAAATGAAAATTTGTTCTTCCATTATTGTTTTCTAAAATAAAATTCATGATATCCATAGCATAGGACTTCTTCGCGTTAAATGTTCGATCCACAAATTTCACTTGCTTTACTCTTTGATTAATAAAGTATTGAATCTCTGTCTTCACTCGATCTATCGGTAGAAATCGAACGCCAGCAATCGATGATGATAAACAGTACTGACAGTTAAAGGGGCAGCCCCTTGAGCTTTCATAATAGACAATTTTATCTGAATCCAAACTTTCATTTTCATAAGGGAAGGGTAGAGTATTCATATCTAACAGTGCTTTTTTAGGATCTGTGTAGATAATTTCTCCCCTTGCTCTAAATGCTAATCCCTCTATTTGCGAATAATCTCCCTCGTGTTTTAACGTTTCTATGAGCTCTTTAAATATTTCTTCTCCTTCTCCAATAACAACAATATCAATTGCATCGTTTTCTTTCATTAAATTTTCTGTGTCAAAAGAAACTTCTGGACCTCCTAAAACGATTGTAACTTCGGGCATAATTTTTTTAATATGTTTCGTTATATAAGTGATGATTTCCATGTTCCATATATAGCATGAAAAACATAAAATATCAGGATGGGCATTATAAATTTCTCTGATCATATAATCCATATTATTATTGATGGTAAATTCTTTAATTTGAAGATCTTTATCGTCCAGTATACCCGATATGGATTTCTGTAAATATCGTATGGCTAAGTTTGTATGTATATATTTTGCATTGACTGCTGTTAGTAAGACTTTCATTTTATTCTCTCCTGTTCCACATTAATGCTTCAGTTTAATTTCTATTCAATTCGTTTTCTGTTTATAATTATAGCACAGATTCTATCTATTATACAAAATATGCCATAGTTAATATCCTTGAGAAGTATTATTTTTTAGTAAAATTTATTATAATTGTTTTAAAATACTATTGTATTTGATAAGTATTTTCATTATAATGATATCATTAGTCAAACGAAAGGTGGTTCCTTATATTGCTAGCTCAAACACACAAAATTATTTCAGAGCATGTTCACAGTAATGTTAAAGAAATACTTGGTGTAGATTTAAATAAATTCAATCTGATTTATGGAAGTATTAAACCGGATATTGCAATTAGTTTAGCTAAATTAGATCACTTCAAACCGCAGTCATTCGATTTTGTTTGCAACAACATTAATGACTTATCCTCCTACAACTTTCAATTTAATAAGGAATTTATAAAACAACTCTCTACACGTATAGGCGTAGTCACTCACTTTATATCCGACTTCTTTTGTGTCCCACATAATGATAGATTAACTTACCAGCATCATTTTATTGAGCACGTAAAATATGAGCATGACCTTCATAAGCTGTTTAAAAACTTCGATGAAAAAATTGATGTCACAAAAGATTATTTTAATTTAAATAACAATGATTCTAGCCCAATTAAAACTCTAATTGACGATATGCATTTACAATATCAAAGAAGAGGCGAAAGTCTTTTAAACGACGTTCAAAGCTCTATTCGTATGTCATCCATTGTTGCTCTATTTATTATTTACAATTCTCTAAACAATAGCAACCGCTTTAATAAAATAATTCAAGTAGCATAATCCAAAAAAGAGTCCACGGGACTCTTTTTTTATGATTCAACCCAATTTATCCTCCTATAAGGAGTGATCAACTGATGGTAAGTCAAACGCAAGGAGCACCAAATTTCTACCATCAAAGGAAGTGAACAAATTCAACTTGCGAGACTGCGACATAGACCAAGTAAAGCGGTACACTTTTTCGAGGATAAATTAATCATAGTGCAATGGAGCGAGTACCAAAGTTTTTGAATTTATATGCAACTTTTTGTAGAAACTTGAAGGTTTTTTATTATTATTGTAGAATAAGTTAAAAGTCATACATCTATTTACTATTTCTACAAGTCGGAAAGGAGAATATATTATGGAGGAATTTTCCAAAATATCATTTCAAGAAATATCTAAACGAGATATGTTAATCATTATTAAGGCCCTAGAATACACCGGAGAAAATACAAAAATTCCTTCTTTTATTGAGTTAAAAGATAATATCGTAACACAGTTGAGTAAACTAGCAAATTCTACTGAGGAAGAGTTTCTTGAGTATTTACAAAAATAATTTTTTCGCTTAGACTCACAAACTTTAGCTCGTACTCAATTCTAGATAGACTTTATAATTTCAAGTGCTCAAAGTAAAAGACAGCAGAGGCTGTCTTATTTTTTGTTCTTTATAAACTTATAGAGACCACTTTTGCTTCCAACAATGAGCTCTACATAGTGATTGTTCTGGGTTTTTTTATGAATTCTAATATGATTTAATAGGGGATGCTTTGCCGCCTCTCCTTTATTTAATGAAAATATATCTATATTTTCATTTTCTTTTATAAAAGGGATCTTTTCAACCTCATACTCCCTTAACTTCACTAGATATTCTCCCATACTCTTAATGAAGCTATAATCCTTTATGGATTCCACATCTAGATCCTGCTTTTTATCGGTTAAAGCCAAGAGCCCATAGGCTACTGCATATACTTCTTTTCCCTTAAGTTCCAAAGATGAACCTTCATTTTCTGTTTTGTCCCATAGCTGAAAGAAACAGAGTAAGGAGGACAGGAATACGGTTTTGCCGTCGGCGTTGGTAGGAACCATGGTCAAGCTTTTCACTCGATCTAAGTCCATCAAATAATTTATTTTTTCCTGTTCGAATTTAATTCTATAGCTACTTGGTAACGCTCCATTCATATTTTTCTCTAGCTCTGCCAGCTGCAATTGCATTAAATAGTTTTTGAGTTCATCCAATAGCTGATTTTTATCAAATACCTTATGATTTAATAAAAAGTTCGTTGTCCTCAGAAGTAGTAGGCCTGATAAAATAACTTGGGGGTGCCTGTTGATATAAACCACATTCTTATAGACTTCTTCTTGGGCTGCATTAAAGTTCTTATTCACTAAGGCTATGGGAATAATCCTCGCCAGACCCTCACCGAACTTATCATTCCAATAAAATTCGTCGGTATAATAAGATTTACCCAATTCAAGTTTGGCCATATAATTTGAAGGCGTACCGCATCTATAGTAGCTCCATAATTTAATTTCTTCAAATATTCTTTTATAGTCTATGGTTACTTTGTTTTTTTCACCATGGTCTAAGAGGCATTTACAATTAATAATCGTTAATTGAGTGATATAACTCCATTGTCCTCTTTCTGCTTCAATCTTTATTTCATTGTTATAGGAATAGTAAAAAGGTTCCAGAGCATTGGTACTCTGTTGTAAGTTTTCATGGAGAAAGCCTATGGAATCTCCATATGCGATATAGGTAAGTACATTGCTAATTCTATTGTTTATATTCAACTGATTCCCTCCTAGTAAAACCCTTATCACCATATTATCTAATTTCAATACCATATACAAGATTCTTCACAAGAAAAACAGCCAACTCTATTTTTAAGTTGACTGTCTCCTCCCTATATCTTTTCTGAAAATTCTTCATCACTGTATACTTCTATACCATTTTCTTTCAATAGAGCCGTTGTTACACCGTCGCCATCGATTATGATATCGGAAAAACTACCATCGTAAATTTTTCCTGCGCCACAGGAAGGACTTTTTGCTTTTAAAATCGCCTTAGTTATCCCTAAGCTCTTTGCAATTTTCAAGGTTTCATTGGCACCCTTAATGAATTCCTCCGTCACATCAACACCATCGGATCTTACTACTTTAGCTCGTCCATGCAGTACATCTTTTCCATCGCCACCCTGTATTTCTGCAGGAAGCCGAGGCGTAGTCAGCCCTCCCAATTGCTCTGGGCAAATGGGAGCCAGATTTTCCCCATTGAAATGTGTAAGGATTTCTTCTCTTAAATTGTGTTTGCCATTATACTTACAATTCACTCCAATTAAACATCCACTAATTAAGACCATGAACTTCACCTGCCCTGTTCCTAAATTTATTTAAGGTGCACAATCGTTACGCCCATGCCGCCTTCGCCATACTCACCTTCTCTAAAGCTTTTAGTATGCTTATGCTTCTTTAACATTTGCTTTAGTCCCGCACTTAAAACTCCAGTTCCTACACCATGAATAATCGTAACATGAGTTAGACCTGCAATATAGGCATCATCTAAGTATTTATCTACATTCAACATAGCTTCTTCTAGATTCTGACCTCTTACATCGATTTCCATCTTTATATTTTCAGCTTTGGATTTTACGATCTTTCCGACCCCTGTTTTCTTTGTGTCCTTTTCTTCCTTGATTCTTTCTAAATTCGAAACATGCATATTTACCTTCATGATGCCTACCTGAAGCTGAACCTCTCCATTTGCATCCTCTGGCAAAATCACATAGCCAATTTGATTGAGCGATAGTATATTCACCGACTCGCCGATCTTCAAGTTTTTAGGTGGCTTTTTATTGGTCTTTAATACTAATTTTTCTCCCATATTTTCGGCTAATTTACCCATTTGATCAGAAAGATTCTTTCTAGCCTCTTCTATTTTTTTGTTCATCTCTTTTTCTTCAAGCTCTGCACGCAATGTTTTTAAATTTTCCACGATCTCATCTGCATCCAATTTTGCTTGTTTCACAATCTTATAGGCTTCTCTTTTGGCATCGCTGATTAGCTTTTCTTTTTGAGTCTGAAGTTGTTGCTTTTTCTCATAATACTCTTCTCTTAATTTTTGAGTTTCCATTCGAAGTCTTGCTGCTTCATCCTTCTCTTTTTCAGCAGTACTTCTATTTTTCTCAATGTTTTGTAATAAGTCCTCAAATTGAATATCTTCTCTAGTTAACAGTTCTTTTGATCGTTGGATTAAAAAATCGGATAACCCTAGTTTTCTGGATATTTCAAATGCATTGGATTTACCTGGAACACCGATCAACAGTTTGTAGGTTGGGCTTAAAGTATTTACATCAAATTCAACAGAGGCATTCTCTACACCTTCCGTCGATAAGGCATACTGCTTTAATTCACTATAGTGGGTCGTGGCCACTGTAACAGTTCCCATCTCTCGTAAACTATTTAAAATGGCCATTGCAAGAGCCGCTCCCTCTGTAGGGTCAGTACCTGCACCTAATTCGTCAAATAAGACGAGGGATTGTTCTGTTACATTGTCCATGATATTTACGATGTTTGTCATATGAGATGAAAATGTACTTAAGCTTTGCTCAATACTTTGCTCGTCGCCGATATCCGCAAATACTTGATCGAATATCGCCAGCTTTGTACCATAGTCCGCTGGAACGTGTAATCCACTTTGTGCCATCAGGGTTAATAATCCTAAGGTTTTTAGTGTAACTGTTTTTCCGCCCGTATTGGGTCCTGTAATCACAAGGGTATGAAAGTCTTCTCCTAGCCACATGGTATTTGGAACGACCTTATTCGATGGCAATAAGGGATGTCGTCCATTCTTTATGGATATTTTTTTATTAGTATTCAGAACGGGCTCAACGGCTCTCATTTCAACGGAAAGCTTGCCCTTGGCAAATATGAAGTCCAATTCCTTTAAGATAATTTGATTGGACTTAATATCGTCGGATCTTTCTGCAATCATTGCTGCAATTTCCATCAATATTCTTTCGATCTCAACCTGCTCTTTCAGTCTGAGCTCTTTCAGTTGATTATTTAACTCTACAACCGCCATTGGCTCCACAAAAATAGTAGCACCGCTGGAGGATTGATCATGGATTAATCCCGGTATATTCCCCCTGTGTTCTTGTTTCACAGGAACTACATACCGATCCTGCCTCATTGTAATAATTGGATCCTGTAGATACTTCTGGTTTGAAGCGGATGTAATGATACTATTGAGCTTATTTCTGATGGCATCATTTTTAGATGAAATTTGCCTACGGATATTTCTTAACTCTGGACTGGCATTGTCTGACAGTTCTGTTTCACTTATAATACACAGTTCTATTTTATCCTCGATATGCTTTAAAGAGGAAATGTTATTTCCTAGTTCTTGAATGATTGGATAAGTACTTTCCTTTTTATCATCCTTTAGAAAAGTTTTCATTCGCCTAGCTGCTGCCAATGTTTCTTTCAGCTGTAGGAGCTGGCCTGGATCTAAATAAGATCCGATTTCCGTCCTTCGAAGGTATTGAGAAACA
The DNA here is from genome assembly GCF_000018325.1 of Alkaliphilus oremlandii OhILAs. Lineage (GTDB taxonomy): Bacteria > Bacillota > Clostridia > Peptostreptococcales > Natronincolaceae > Alkaliphilus_B > Alkaliphilus_B oremlandii. The sequence continues at coordinate 1,940,273 of NC_009922.1, forward strand.
TCATGAATTCCTCCCAAAGGAATATTTCCTCTATGGATTAAGATACTTTGCGCTTCACTGGTTTCTTTCTGCCAAGTTGTAATTTGTTCAAAATTTGAAATAGGTTTCAGTTCTTTTAGTTTTTCTCTTCCTAAAGAAGAAGTACATTTATCTTCCAGCATATGGATTATTTTATTATATTCTAAAACCCTTAAGCTTCTTTCATTCATTGAGTTCACCCCACTGCTCTAATAGTCTATATGTTTTTTACTGTAGATTTTCCTTGAGCTATTCTTATTCCCTCATTTTATCATATTATATTACTAGGTTCTAAGCAACTATTACCTTAATAATCTCTCTATTATTTCCTATTTTTCTGTTTATATATGCAAAAAGTGCCCAATTCAATGGCACTTTTCGCTGAATGATTAATCTCTTTTTTGAGCTTTCTGTCTTGCATTTTTATCTAAGATCTTCTTACGAAGTCGGATGCTTTTTGGTGTAATTTCTACCAGTTCGTCATCTGCTATAAATTCTAAGGATTGCTCTAAGGAAAAAACAATTGGCGGTACCAGTCTTAAAGCATCTTCTGAGCCGGATGCACGCATGTTGGTTAACTGTTTCTTCTTACATACATTTACCGCAATATCTTCTAGTCTTGAGCTTTCGCCTACAATCATTCCCTCATATACTTCAGTACCAGGACCTATAAACATTTTTCCTCTCTCTTGAGCTCCGCTAATACCGTAGCCTGCAGCAGTACCACTTTCAAAAGCAATTAAGGAACCTCTATTTCTAGCACGAATTTCTCCTTTGTATTTATCATAACCATCGAATAAATGGTGGAATATACCGTATCCCTTGGTGTCGGTTAAAAACTCTGAGCGATATCCAATCAATCCTCTTGCTGGAATTCTAAATTGAAGCTTCATAATTCCAGTTCCCGTTGGCTCCATATTTAACATTTCACCTTTTCGGATACTTACTTTCTCTATAACCGCACTAGAAGATTCTTCTGGAACCTCAATATATAGGATTTCAATCGGCTCCATTAGTCCTTCCTCTGTTTTTTTCATGATCACCTCTGGTCTTGAAACAGCAAATTCATATCCTTCTCTTCTCATGGTTTCAATTAAAATTGAGATATGAAGTTCTCCTCTACCAAGGATCTTAAAGCAATCTGAAGATATCTCCTCCATTTTCATAGCAACGTTGGATAGCAGCTCTTTTTCAAGTCGATCTTTTAAATGTCTGCTCGTTACAAAATCTCCTTCTCTACCTGCAAAAGGACTGTCATTTACCATGAAGTTCATGGAGATTGTTGGATCGTCTATTTTAACAGACTTTAGTGGATCTACTTTATCTATGGAGCATAGAGTCTCTCCGATATTGATATCACTAATACCAGATATAGCGATAATTTCACCAACAGTTGCAGATTCACATTCAACACGATTCAAGCCTTCATAGGTATATAAGTTACTGATTTTCACATTGATATGCTTTTCTTCTCTAACTAAAACTGCACCTTGCCCTCTATGAATCGTTCCTCTCGTTATCTTCCCAACACCAATTCTACCGATGTATTTATCGTAGTCTACAGATGTGATCAATAATTGAAGACCATCGTTTTCATCACCTTCTGGTGAAGGAATATTCTCTATTATGCTGTCGAATAATGGATCCATATTACTAGATTCCTCATCAATATTTAATTTTGCAAAACCACTCTTTCCAGAAGCATATACTACCGGGAACTCCAATTGTTCATCATCTGCTTCCAGCTCTATAAATAAATCTAAAACTTCATCGATCACTTCTTCAATTCTTGCTTCCGGTTTGTCTATTTTATTAATAACAACGATTGGTCTTAAACCAGTTTGCAATGCTTTTTGAAGTACGAATCTAGTTTGTGGCATCGGTCCTTCTGCTGAATCTACAAGCAGGAGCACACCGTCTACCATGTTCATAATACGCTCTACTTCTCCGCCAAAGTCCGCATGGCCTGGTGTGTCTATAATGTTAATTTTAACATCTTTATAGTGAATCGCAGTATTTTTAGAAAGAATCGTAATACCACGTTCTCTTTCTAAAGAGTTGGAGTCCATAACTCTCTCTTCGATCACTTCGTTGTTACGGAATGTTCCACTCTGCTTTAGCATTTGATCTACTAAAGTAGTTTTTCCATGGTCAACGTGCGCAATAATTGCAACATTTCTAATATCATTTCTTTTCATTCTACTTCAACTTCTTCCTATATAAATGTAGTAGGTATATTCAAAAATTCTTAATTTTTCTCGTCTAAAAAAATACCCATAAAAAGGATTTTATCATATCTAGTGCGATACTTCAATCATCTTATTTGTATTTTTAGCATATTTCCATAATTTTATATTGTTAAATATTGTATTCCATTAAAATATGTTGAATTCTGAAATATCCTTAGAAACAAAATATCCCACAATAGAACGGTACTCCATTGTTAGGATATTTCAAATCGTGATGTAATCTTTAATTTGAAGAATATTTTGCAGCAATGGCTTCTGCTACCCTTATACCGTCAACTGCGGCGGAAACAATGCCTCCAGCATAGCCAGCACCTTCTCCACATGGATAAATTCCTTTAATATTGCTCTCTAGCTCTTTGTCTCGAACAATTCGAATTGGAGAGGAACTTCTAGTTTCAACACCGGTCATTACGGCATCTTCCATGGCAAAATTCTTTAATTTTTTATTCAAGCCTACCAAAGCTTCTTTAAAAGATTCCACGGCATACTCCGGTAGGCAGTTTCTTAAATCCGTAAGCTTTACACCGGGTTCGTAGGATGGCTTCACCTTCCCTAAAGTCGTAGAAGGCTGATCCTTCAGAAAATCTCCCACCAATTGCGCAGGTGCAGAGTAATTGCTTCCACCTTCTTTAAATGCTTTCTGCTCTAATTCTCTCTGTAAGTACATGCCAGCCAACGGGTGATCACTTCCGAAATCTTCGGGTCCTATTCCTACCAACAATGCGCTATTTGCATTTTCCTTATCTCTGGCATGTTCACTCATTCCATTGGTAACAACGCCGCCTTCTTCAGATGCAGAGGCCACAACAGTTCCACCAGGACACATGCAGAAGGTATAGACAGACCGTTGGTTTTTGCAGTGGTGTACCAGTTTATAATCTGCAGCGCCTAAACGAGGATGGTCTGCAAATGTGCCATATTGACTCTCATTGATGATGCGCTGTGGATGTTCGATGCGGACCCCTATGGAAAAAGGTTTTTGTTTGAGTTCTAACCCACCCTCATAAATGGACTCAAAAGTATCTCTTGCACTATGACCCACTGCGATTACAGCAGTATCTGTGTCGATGATATCCCCACCATTCACCTGAACCCCTTTAATTCTATCGCCCTCTACAATAAAATCTGTTACTTTATGCTGGAAAAGTACTTTGCCACCCAGCGCTATTATTTTTTCTCGAATATTTTTAACCACATGCTGTAAAATATCAGTTCCTACGTGAGGTTTACTGGAATAAAGAATATCCCTTGGCGCACCTGCTTCTATCAATTCCTCCAATACTTTTCTGCATCTTGGGTCTTTAATTTGGGTCGTCAATTTTCCATCAGAAAATGTTCCCGCGCCACCTTCTCCGAATTGAACATTAGAATCTTTAACAAGTTCCCCAGTGGACCAGAAATGGGCAACATCTTTTGCTCTCTCCTCTACGTCTTTACCTCTCTCTAGAATAATCGGATTATATCCCATTTCCGCCAATATTAAGCCTGCAAATAATCCAGCCGGTCCAAGTCCAATGACCACAGGTGGTTTGTCTAGCTTTTGATCTCCTTTAAGAACATATTGATACGCCATATCAGGCGTTACAGTAACATCCTTGGATTTACAATTTTTAATGAACGTCTCTTCATCTTTCACCTGAACATCCACTGTATAGACGAGATAAATTTCTTCTTTTTTCCTTGCATCGATGGATTCTTTATAAATACGATATTCGATTAAATCGGACTTCTGAATCCCTAATTTCTTCAATAAAGCTTTTTTAAAAGCTTCTTCATCTTGATTGATTGTGACTTTAACTCCTGTTACACGCAGCATTTTCTTCTTCCTTCCTCGATCCCATAGCCTATTTTATTGTTGCTTCATTTCCTACCACATATCCAGAAGACCATGCCCACTGTAGGTTGTACCCGCCACAGTCTCCATCCACATCTAAGATTTCTCCTGCAAAGAATAAACCTTTTACAAGTTTCGATTCTAAAGTTTCTGGGCATATACTCGATACATCGATGCCCCCAGCAGTTACTTGGGAGTTTGCCCAAGTTTGAGAACCTGTAATAGAGAATTCCCAATCCTTTAATATTTTAACGATATTCCTGATCTCCTTATTCGATACTTCTGAGCATAATTTATCCAAATGATGGATACCGGCTTCTTTTAAAATTATTGGAATCATTCTTTTATTGATGAGACCGATGAAGCTAAAATCCAATGGGCGGTCATACTGATAGGACAATCTTAAGCTGATAAGAGCTACCAACTCATCATGGGTATGACTGGGAAACATATCGATCTTTAATTGAGGCTTTTTTTTATATTCCAGGGCTTCCACCGCACTCCTACTGAGCTGCAATATTGGTGGTCCTGAAATTCCATACTCTGTAAATAATATTTCGCCCTCTTCTTTTCTTAAAGCCTCCCTATCTACTAGAATAGAAGCTTCTCCATCAAATTTTATTCCCTTGATCACTTTTAGAAAGGGGGACTCCAGCTTTAACTGCACCAGCGCAGGGAAAGGCTTTACCACCTTATGTCCTAAACTTTTAGCAAGTCCGTATCCACTGCCGTTGGATCCTAAACTAGGACTGGACATACCGCCAGTAACCATAATTACCCTATCTGCCCTATATTCAACACCATTTTGATCCTTGAGTAAAAATTGATCCTTTATTTTTTTTACACTCTGGATCTCACAATCACAGAGCACAGATATCCCTAGTTTATCTATCTCGTATCTTAAAACATCTAGAACACTGGAGGCTTGATCCGACATTGGAAATACTTTTCCACCAGCTTCAACTTTATGCGCAATGCCTAGGATTTCAAAAAAATCGATGGTATTTTCCACTGTAAATTGTTTTAATATATTACGAACCAAATCACGATTTGTGCTATGTAAACAACCTATATTCTGATGACTTAAATTGATATTTGTAAGATTGCATCTTCCATTTCCCGTTGCCAATATTTTTTTTCCAACTCTATTCATTTTTTCATATATCACAACATTGGCACCATTTCTAGCCGCCACGATTGCTGCCATCATACCAGCGGCTCCACCACCTATGATTGCAATTTCTCTTAACATCGCTATAACTCCTTTAGCTGTGGCATCATTTTCCACTGCAATATTTTTATTCTTGCTCATTATATATAATATCATAGCTTACTTCAACTGTATGTTTTATGTTTCATTCATAAAAATAGACATGGTAACTTATCCTATCAATTACCATGTCTACATCCATCATTCTATTATTTAGAGTCTATAGCTTTCAAATGCTAAGCTGGAAAATCCTTGTATAGATCCTTCTTAGCGCCACAAATTGGACATTGATCTGGTAAATGATCCGCCACCGTATGACCACAAATTGGACATACATAAATTGTTCCAATATCCATATCTTTACCTTGCTTTGCCATATTCTGTGCATCCTGAAACATTTTTGCGTGAATTTTTTCTGCTTCTAATGCATAGTGGAATGCTTTTTCAGCACCTTTTTCATTTTGGTAACGCGCTGTTTCTAAATAAACTGGATACATCTGCTCTACTTCATGAAGTTCTCCATTGATTGCACCTTGTAAATTATCTACTGTTTTACCTACGCCAAATACAGCACCAGACGCTACCGTATAATCCCCAACCTGATCCTTTAATACTCTAAAATGATTGTCTGCATGGGCATATTCTGCATAAGCGATGGCTCTAAAAAGTCTGCCGATATTCGGCATTTTTTCTGCTTCAGCTACATCTGCCCAAATTAAATACCTCATATGAGCTGCACTTTCTCCACCATAAGCAGATCTTAAAAAATCTGCTGTCATGGCATTGTTTACTGTCATAATTTGACCTCCTCTTTAACCCTTGTTTTTTATAGCGAATAGGTAAGTTCTACTTATGATGTGTTTCCAAAGAAGAACTTTATCGTAAGTGAGTTTCAAAAAAAGGCTTCCTTAAAACACTTTTATAGAAACCTTTTTTATTTTAATTAGTGAACCGGCGTTAGTTGATCTTCCTTGATGGTTACTTGATTATTCCGCAATACTTGTTTTGTTCGATCCCCTGTTTCTATAGCGTCTAGGTATATAATTTCATCAGGTACAACCTTGATCACTTTTAGGGAATCTCTATTCATTTCAAACATATAAGGTTCCGATGTATATTTTAGAGCCTCATCGAAAAGTGTTCTATTGGTAAGACTTGTACTAGCCTTTCCAAATATCTGTACGCCTTTAATCTTTTTAAAATTGATATACTCTGTATTCACCAAAAGGCAAACCTCTGGATTCTGCTCGATTGCTCTAAATTTATCTCCCCCAGCGGAAACTATGTAAATATCCATATCTGCGCCTAAAAAGTATTGTATTGGGCTGCATCTCGGCCTTGAGTTGAATACAGTAGCTAGGGTTCCAGATCTGTGTTCTTTTAAAAAAGTGATTATTTTCTCTCTTAGCTCTGCTGAATCCATTTTCCGATTATTTTTATTCAACTATGTCACCTCCTTATTGATTCGAAGTAACTATTCCCATTTGTTATTATTTAGTTTATTTTGAAAAATATTCACTTTATTACTAAATAATTAAAAATATTTCCTATTACTTTTTGTAGGACATTCACAGAATCTACATAAAAAAATCTCTCCTTTTAAAGAGAGATCTTTTTTACGAAAATGGTCTATTCTATTGATGTTGGTTCTTTATCCAATGTGTATTCCTCGAAATTGAATCTTTTGGCTAATATATAAGTAATGATAATAGCAGCTAAAATCCGAATGCCAAATAATAGATAGCCATTTGCACCAACGGCAACAAATATGAGCGTATCTTCCACGATGGCATGACAAATCACTAGAAAGGTTGAGATTAAAAAAGTATCCTTTTTAGAAAGATTGCCTTCCTTCGCTGCTTGTAAGATGACACCTGCACCATAGGATATTCCAAAGATAATTCCCACCAGTAGTGGTAACGTAGATTCCTTTGACATATGAAAGAACTTTGTTAGAAATTCAAAAGCCTTGGATATTTTATCAAGGAATTTATAATCTTTCGCTATTTGCAATAGAATCATTAAGGGTATCACAATTTTAGCTATGGAGTAAATAGAATTGAAGCTTCCCTTCAAGCCTTCCATCAAAATATTGATCATATGATTGCACCGACCCTTCCGACAATAATTCCAAATATAATTGCTAAGCCCATTCGAATAATCAGCGCATGAGAAACCTTAAAACCTAATTTCCTTGTAACAGCAGTCTCTACCAGTAAAGAATGAGAGAACGAAAGCATTATTGCTAAAATTGTTACTTGGGCTGCTGTCAACTCTATGGCCTTAATTGCACCGATTGCTGCATATAAATTTAGTAAATTTCCAACGACGAGTACAATGGCGGCTTCACCCGGCAAGTTAAAAATTCCCATTAAAGGTTCAAATATTACTGTTATCCAGTTAATTACTGGCGTATGGTTCAATATGGTTACAAAAATATATACAGGAACTATGGTCTTTGCTAATATCCAAGTTGTTTCTAAGCCTTTCTTTATTCCTGTTTTAACCGATTCTAGCAGCATTTATCATCATCCTTTTCATTTATGGCATATCAATATTATATATTCTAAACAATCATTAAGAAAGAGAAATTTATCAAAATGATTCATCAGAAAGTTCTTCGGAAAAGGAATATATTTAATGAAAACACTAACGTTCATAAGAGTTCCTACATATTATATAATTAAAAGACTGTGTATCAAAAATAAGCTTTATTATAATGGGAGTGATATGAATGAATTATTATCAATACGATAACGATATTCCTTACAACTTTAATGGTTACACTGTAAATGATTGGCCAGCAGATATACATCCATTAGAAAATTGTTGCTCTATTCCTCATTTCATGGAGTTGGCTGTAGCGCATATCAATGGAGGACCCCTTGCGCCTGATATTAAAGGAACGGTTTATTTTATAAAAGCGGCAGGAGGTACCAATGTATATATTGATGTTTCAGGTCTTCCGCCATATACACCAGCCATAGGTAATAATAATCCGATTGGTCCTCTTGGGTTTCATATGCATCAAAATTGCTCTTGCGCAGTAGGTGATCCAGCAGATCCTTTCCAAAGTGCCGGTGGACATTGGAATCCGACGAATCAGCCTCATGGTAGTGTATACTCATTGGTGGTTTTGTATGTTTAGATCATCGTATATAGAACTTATGAATACATCCCATTCTATATCAATGTTTAAGAGAGGTTTTACTCCTGGACTTGATTTGTTTAACTGTTTAATCGTAATTTTTCTGATGAGTTTTTCAAGATTTCGCCTTGTTATATCTCCACTTTCTATTATATCATTTATAATGTCTAAAGACTTAAATACTTTTTCCTTTATATTAGAACTATCTTCTTTTATTTTAATCATCTCATTTAACTGAGATTCTAATCTCACCAATTCTCTATTGGCTTCTTTAATTACTTCGGCAGCAATCTCTTCGGATATAATTTCCTTGGCCAATTGTTTAGAATAGTTCTTAATCTCTTCTTTTTTATCTTTAATCTTTATATTATACTGCTTAATAGATTGTTCATGGTTTACCTTTAGATGGACCATACTGTTTATTTCCTTATCTAATTCATCTGCCGTATTTTCAATATAGCTCTTCATTAGTTTTAATTTATCCAAGATTATAATCTTTAGCTGCTCTTCATGAATCTTGTGACTACTACAAAAGCTAGCGCCATAATGATGATTATTCGTACAGATATAGCTGGGTGGACTTCTTTTCTTCGTTACTTTCATAAATCCACCGCCACAGTCTCCACATTTTAAAAAACCTATAAATAGGTTGATGCCCTTACTAGTACCTCTTACACTATTATCTAACCTATTACTTAGTATTTTCTGAGCTAAAAAGAAATCCTTCTTTGATATTATTGGATCATGATGTTCTTCGTGAACAATATGTAATTCTTCTTTTAAACGTTCTGTTTTACCATTAATTTTCTTCCGTTCCGTCTTACCACAACGAAGAATCCCTATGTATACATCATTCTTTATTATCCTCATTACATGAGTACCCGTCCATGTATCAGCAATGCTACCAGAGATCATTTTTCCAGTTTTATTATATTGATATCTAGACGGTGTTGGTATTCCTTCATCCTGCAATATATTAGCAATAATTCTTCCACCATTACCAGCAATGTATAATTGAAATATTTTTTGAACGATGCTTGCTGCTTCCTCATCAATTATAAGTCCATGTTTATTGTCGGGGTCCCTCTCATAGCCAAAATAGACCTTTGTTATTAAACCATCTGTTTTTTGTTTCATTTTTAAATTAGACTTTATCTTCCGAGATATATCCTTTATATACCTTTCGTTATACCATGTTTTTATACCTATGATATCGTCATCATCTGTAGAGCTATCATAATTATCATTGATTAGTATGAGTCTAACATCGTATTCTTCCAGATATTCTAAAAATAATAATGTTTTGGCATTATGCCTACCAAGCCTAGATAAATCCTTCATTAATAATATATCTACTTGTCCAGCTTCGATTAAAGCTTTTAATTCATCCAGCCCTGGTCTAATAAATGTATATCCTGATATATTATCGTCTTCAAATATCCTTACTACCTTATACCCAATTTCAGTAATTGAGTATTCATTAATTATTTTGTTCTGAGTAATAATGGCATCGTAATTTTCCTTATCTTCATCCCTAGATATTCTGGAATACCCATATACTTTCATTCTCACTCCCCCAAATTACAATAAATAAGGCCCCAAAGTAGCATTCATAAGCTATTAGATTCTAATTAATAATTTTATCTTCCTTTAATTTAGATAAAATTATATCCTTTATTGCATCTTCTATTGTAGTGCTGCCATGAAAAGTATGAGTAATCTCAACAATGTTTTGATATTTATTTTTATCTTTTATAACTAATCCTTTATTATTGTTCTTTAGCCCTACCTCCTGCTCCTGTTTCATTTATTTCATCCCCTTTTAAATTATTGTTACATCACTTAAATTGAAACTCTTACTAACTATATGAATCATTAAGATTGTCTAATTCACCTTTGGATCAAGCCTTATGTAGTTTATTTTCTTTTTCAATAACCCTTTGAAGCTCTTGGAATGAGAAAAATAGGAATAAGAAAAGAAGCTATATTTCTCGCTTCTGCTATCTTCTTTATGTAATATTTCTAACAAGGGTTAAAAAAATAAAGAAGAGCTAAATATTCAGCCCTTCTTCATCATTAATATTTTATTGTCTTAAAAATAAACCTTCTGAAGTTACTAACGCTCCTAATAATTTTAGAAACTTATCATCAATATTTAAACTTTTTACTGTTGCCACAAGTTCATCTGGATATAGTCCTATTAATGTATCTATTGATTTAAAATAGAAAAAAATCGATGGATTTCCCAAGGTGTCAAATACTTTATTAACAAATTCCTCAGTCTTTTCTACTATAATAGGTGCAACTACATCAGATTGATATTCTATAGGATCACCATAATAAATACCTTCTTCTTCGTCATAAAGACTATCATCAAAATCAGAATTCATTCCACAATGTGAAACTATTACATTCGTATAAGGATAGTAACAAGATATTTTAAGAATGATCTTTATACATTTACTAATAAAATTTTTTATTTCAGTTTCTAAAAAGTATTTTTCTACATCCCAGTACATATCAGAACCTTCAGGAACCTGGTAAGGAAAAATATCAATTACAGAGAAAGTTTCTAATTCAGAATAAGCCTCAAAAAACGTATCTATTTCAGTGTCATCAATCAAATCTCTAGAAGATTGTAACTCTAATCTCTCAAAATCTTCCCAGTTGAATCTAGTGTTGCTGTTCTTTTCTTGCCTTTTTTGTCTTTCTGATCTTTCGGACTCTTTAGTTTCCATTCACTACCTCCATGCGAATTATTTGATCTGTCTTTTTGTATTACCCAACCACCATTTTCTTCATAGGCAGTTTCTCCATTGACCTTTACCCTTTTATTAAATTTATCTAAATCTACAACATTACCATCTCTCAATCTACGAGGAACGCTATCTACTACCTTTTCATACTGGGCATCTGCTCTACCTTCAAACCATTCCTTTACAGTGCTAAATAACCAAGTTCCAGCGCCAACAACTACTCCTGCTATAACAACTTCACCAAGCTTCGTAATTACTACTTTTCCTATTCCCGCAATAACATATGTACCTGCAGCTGCTGCAATAGCACTAAAAGTAGTTATTCCACCTTCCTCAACTTCTTCAGCATTATTTAATAAATAAACAAACTCTTCTTGAGTATAATACTTACTATTGATATAAACACCGTCTTGTGTTATTCTAACTTTCTCATATTCATTACCTGTCTCTGCAAAAGAAATGATACTAAATGATGTTAGTGTAATACAAAGAACCATAATAAAACTTAGAAATTTCTTATAATTTTTCATTATAATCTTGCCCCCTTTTGAATTTAACAAAGCTATTTCAAATATTAGTGCACTAATACAATAGATTATAATACAGTACATTATAAGAAGAATGTCATAATTTGCGAATCATATATTAACTTTACTTAATAAAACCAATAAGATCGATCTAGAATTTTAAATATAATTTTTTGTTGCCTGTAAAACTTCAATATTAGATCTTCTAAAATAACGTATATACATATCTTTAATTGTGCAGAGGTTGGTGTTCCTATATAAATATATCAAGTTTTTATTGTCCGTTTTCTTGACAGAAGACCAAATACTTTAGCTCTTCCATAAGTAATCGTCTATATTTATAATCTTCATCTTTAAAATTTTTTATAGTCAAAACACGATCTGGAACAGGTAACATAAATGATAACCTTAAAGATGCAATTGATTTGCCTTTATTATTTTTTATTATGAAATTAGTTTGTTGCTCTTTGCACAAAGATGAGACCGGAGCATAATATTTATTTCCGTTAACATCTAAAACAACTCCACACAAAAACTTGTTATGCTCTTTATAATCTATATTAGGCACTCTATGGTCATATTTCTTTAAGTATTGAATGTAATTGGTATTAATTTCATAAAATTTTAGTTTATCCATAGTTTCTCTCCCCATAAAAAAATGAGTTAGGAAAAATCCCAACTCACTTTGAATTACAAGTCGCATTTTTAAAGGCTGCGAAACACCTTGAATATACAAGTCGCATTTTAAGAAGGTTGCGAAATACCTTGAATTAAATATTCTCTTATGATTCTTAACATTTCATTACTTTAATCCTTCTCTTGCTGGTGGAAGAACACCGCTTTTTTAACTCCCACTTAATGGTAGGGTACACCGCTGTTTAATTATCTTAGTTATATTATATCCTCTAAAAGCTTTTCTAACAACATCTAAATGCTATTTATAAGGATAATAAATACTGGCATACTGCTATACCTTATATCTATTATCTGTCCAATTATTAGTTTATATTTAAAATGATCTGTTATTAATTCTTATATCTTCAATATTGTATTTCTTTTTATCAGACAATGGTCGCCATTTTTTTAGCTTTCTAATTGAATCTACTATAGCCGTTGTAGCTTCAACCTCATTAAGAAGAATTAAATTCTTATGAGTATTAAAAAAAGTTTCTGTGTGAAGGCCTTCCGAAAACATTTTTTCAGTATCATCTATAACCTCTAACCCATACTTCATATTAAAATAGTTTAACTCTATTCTATAACTATTTTCTAATAATATTTTATTTATTTCATTTTCAAAAATAACATAGTTATTTTCATTAAAAACTAATTTAGAATGTTTTAGTATCTCTTCTTCACTTATATTTGAATCAGTATTTATCAACAACCCTCCATATAATTTAACAAATATCTTTTTAGGAATATATAAAGTGTATTTGATTGTTTTAGTACTTCCAATAAATTCAAAAACAACATCATTTTCACTTAATTCTATTAAAAATAATCTATTACTATCTATCATACTTTTAAATCTGAATAAATGCTTTTTAAAAAACTCTTCTTCATATATCAGTTTTAGTATGTTTTCACTTAATATACAGTTATTTCTTCTTATATTATTGATTATCTTATTTGAATCTTTATCATACTCTTCTATAATCCAATTATAAATTTTTCTAGTGCAAATAAATTCTTTATTACTATTTTTATCAATAAAATCATCTGATAATAATTTCAAATTTTCTCTTTCTTTAATTAATGTTTCAAATCTATCTAACTTCTCATCTGATATTTTTCCTTCAGCATAGTTTATATATATATCATTTGCTTCTTTATGTAAATCGCTTATTTTGTTATGCAAATCAACTGGCAATATAATAGGTAAACTGTTATATTCTTTATACCAATCAGATAACATCTCTTTAGTGTTAGGAAACTTTTCATTAAAAAACTCTAATTTCCTTAACCTCTGATATTCTCGTTTTACCTTATTTTTATGTTGCTTAGCTGTTGTCCCCTGTGCTAATCCAGTATTCATCTTTGGAAATTTATCAATACAGTCCGAACCAACATTTAAAATTACATCATTATGTATGTTTTTTATATAATGAATGTATTCATTTTTCCTACCACATAATGAACAATTAATCTCTTTACCTTCAGCTAAATCAACTTTTTCATTTCCCTTCCATTCTTTAACAGCTTCATCCATTATATCCTTAAAAACATACAATAGTAAATTTCTGAGTTTATCATCAAAATACTTACTATTTTTTAAATCATTTATATATATTGCATTATATTTATGTAGAACTTCTTTTAGCTCTGGATAATTTTCAATTATTGCACTTTTACTCAGAAGTATATTTTCCTCTTTATATACCAAGGCTTTTCTTTTGCTTTTTTTCATTCTTAATCCCCCCTTAAAACTAATATATCATTTGTAGCATATTAGTTCAAAGGAAGCCTTTTTAAACTTCTATATTTATCTATACTTTCCTTTGCATCTTTTAAGTTTTTCAATCTCTTTTTCTAGATTATCTATCTTTAATTCTATTATTTTCTCCCATATACGCTCATAACTAATTCTTTCTTCTTCAATATCCATGTGATGCCCTATAGACATACAACCTAGAATATCGAATATTTCTGAATCATCACCACATTTTATATATGTTTTAACTATGATTCCATGACAATAGGGACACATAATTTCCTTTTCTGAATTTTCTATTTGATATTCACTTAATATAAAATCATTACGGCAAGTATGACAATGATGCTTAACTAATATATCCTCCACATAAGATTCCATTTTAAATCCTCCTCGGCTATTCTATAGTAATAGGTGTCTTAATTTCATCTATCCTGTCTTGCACAATTCTATTCTCTACAGGATCAGAATAATGCCCTATCCCCAGTTCATGTAACATCTCTAATTCTTCAATTTCATCCATCCAGACATATGCCATGGCCATATCATCATGACAATAAGGACATATAATTTTCTTCTTATCCTTCCTATTATCCATTTGCTGCTGACTTAAAATAAATTCCTTATCACAAGGAAAGCAATGATACTTAACTAAGGTATGTGGAACATAAGATTTCAATATGATCTCCTCCTAAAAATAGTTTTTTATGGAAAAACATAAAAATAATAAATACCTTAGATAATATCTAAAACATTTATCATTCTTATAATTCAAGCAATATAATAAATTAAACTCTTTTAACATTTTTAAATTAGTATACAGGCTATCTATGGTTAGTAGATATCATAATACTGCATATGTCCTTTTCACAGAAACATCACAGTACTCCTCCACAATATGCAGGCCACTCTCCAGGGGATCTCCTAGGACTAAGCGGAAGTATCATTATTTACTTCTTGTGGGTCATGGCGATTTAGCATAACCAATGCTAATATTGGTGTTGTAATGGGTTATTGAAATAGAAAATTAACCGTCCACCTGCTCGCTTTCCGTTCTCCGTCCACAAGAATAATGTACCTGTAATACTACCTTATTAATTTTTCAAAGATCTATTGATTACTTCAAAATTAAAAATTTATATATTTAAATATGAGAGTTTATAAGCTCTGCATATGTAAATCTAAATTATCTTGTAGTCATTTTGCGTGACGTTTGTATCTAAAAAAATATCATCATCACTATTTAAAATCTTTTTTAATAATAGGCTTGTTTTTAATGATGGAGATATTGTACCAACTTCATAACTTGCATAAGTGCTACGACCCTTATTTATCTTTTTAGCAATATCCTTTTGTGTTAGTCCCAATTCTTTTCTTCTCTTTATCATGTTAATTCTCATCGCATTCACCTCTTGTAAAAACAATTCTTACATATAATTATAGTCATTTAAAATGACTTAGTCAATATATAGTCTTAAAAAAGTTTTTTTAAATGACATTTATAGATATTCATTGTGGAAATGACTATAATTTATGTAATGGGGGTTATGTTATGACAGATAAAATTAAATTTAAGGAAAGATTAAAAGAATTAAGAAAAGAAAATAATATGACACAACAAGAACTTGCTGATAAATTAGGCTTGGTTCGAACTGCTATTGCTAACTACGAGACTGGGCGAACTGTTCCAGATGCGGAAACATTAAACTTAATAGCAAATATTTTAAGTACAACTACTGACTATCTACTTGGTCGTGCTAATTATATTCCTAAAGAAAAAAATAAACCCTCTAGTACAGATATTATTTCTGAAGATATACGTAAATTATCACCTGAAAGTCAAGAAGAGTTAAAGAAGCTAATAGAGCTCTATAAAATGAGAGATATGCAGAAACGGAATGACGAGATTTCTGATGAACTGACTAAATAAGGTTAGGTAAACAAATTAATAAAATTAAATACGACTTAATAAGACAATTAAAAGATAAATAAAATATTATTCCGAAAGGGATATATTTTTTTGTTATTATACGGAAAATGTTGGTCAATACGGGATGTATTCGTAGTAATTGGATGGTGCAAATAAAAATCTTGTTTAATACTTAAGTTCTAAATGTCTATAAGAACACAAATAATGTCAATTTGACAATAGCAGTAATCTTTTATCATCATGAAAATCTAATTGAATTAAGTGTGTTTCAAAATACTTAAGATAAATAAAAAAGGGACTGATTATTATTTTTTGGAAGAGAAAGAAAAACATATTAAAAAAGATCACTTTGTTGTTAGGTATTAGACATTAAAAGGGATAAAAAAATATCTTGATTTTTGGGAAACCTTGTCTGAATATAAAAAACTTATTGAACGAATAAAACAAAAAATGGAATCCTCAGTCTCATCATCCTATGCTTTATAAATAAAAAAATCTCATGATGTTGTAACGAATGAACTTAACTCAGCAGGATAGACGAAAAACAAGTCTCTATATTAAGGAATATCTAAATATTTCACAGGCTGGTATAGTTTTTCAAATTGTATCAGTTTTATTTTTAGCTAAATATACTCATTAAAGCATGCTAATAATTTTGTTTATTAATTAGAATAAATAGCTTTGGCTTAATTTTATCTATTTAATTTACAGCTTTTATAATATTTTTTATAAACGGGGGGATGATTAAATGTCAAAAAAATCAGATGAATTAGAATCTGCTATTACTGAAGCCGCAAGCAGCGATATATCACTTCCTACTAATTTACCTGAATGGATGAAAAACTTAGAAATTAAACCTGGGGCTAAAATTATTAGCATTCGAGGTATCGGGAGTGAAGATAAAGAGAATAAGACAGATGTTCTTATTGAACTAGAGAACTCTACTCCACTAAAAATATCTGCAAAACTTTCAAATGCTGATTACTTTGGGAACTGGTATGGTCATAAAAGATTTTTAAAAGAATTTGGAGAGCAGGCTTTTTATAGACAAACAAAAGATGCTGCTGAATGGGCTAATTATTGGACCAATCATACTAAAAAACCATACGTTGGTGTTAGTATTTGCTATGGTCGAAGAAGTGGTAAAACCGCAAGACGATTCTTAGATATTTATACCGCTGATGACATTATGAGCGTATGTCGAGGCTTTGGAAATGGTTATCAAGTAGCCAACTGTCTATACTCTTCATCAGATCATCCACGTAATTTAGCTGAAATCTTAAATAATTTAGTTCCAATTACCAGTGAAACAATAATGGATTTAGTTGGCGAGTTCATGGTGGCATATAGACCTATTGATCCTATGACTGAAGGAACAAATCGTGGTAAAAATGTATATGCTAGATTCCAGCCATATAAACCTTTGCCTGTGAAGACTACAATCACTTCAGCAAAACAGTTGTTTCAGCTTGGTAAATTTATTGAAGTCGAACCAAATAGCCTTAACCACAATCATATCCTTAACGAACTAGAAAGCTTGTATAATATTTATATTCCTAGAAAATAAAAGGGAGCAATTTTTCTGTTCTTTTTGCTTACTTACATAATAATACTATTTCTTTAAGTCCTTTCACCATTTTCTGTATTAATAAAACTACATTCCCATCTTGAATTAAAGGTGTAATTCATTATTTTTAAATCCAAATTTATACAGATAAAATTTGTTTCCTGTGTTTTCATTCTTTTTTGGATAAAGTAATTCATTTCATTTTTAGGTCAACCAGATTCTATGTCGAACAGGTAATTAATACAAATAATCTAAATATACATGGAGTTCTATATGAATTTATCATCTAGAACTCCACTTATCATCTTATATTTAGTAAAGCTTATTTTGTTAATCTAGGTATAAGTTCTTCACTGTTCATTTTAGAAATAACTTTTATTCAAAACTATACTGCTTTGTATAGCTTGCAAAAACAATATAATTTTCTTATTATCATTACTTTAAGTATGTCATTATTTGATTGGCTACATGATAGGCTAATTCTACTGGTACTGCATTGCCTATCATTTTATAAGCATCTTGTAAACCAGTATAGTAAAATTTGAAGTCATCTGGAAAAGTTTGTACTCTAGCACATTCCCTAACTGATAATCTTCTATAAAGCTGCTCGCTACCTGGTATAAATATTTGTTTGTTGGTCTCTACCTTTTCCATTTTAGGAGCCTGAGGATGTTGTGGCGCTTGTCTTCCAGATGCTTGTATAGTAAAGCTAGGTTCATCCCAACTTCTAACCCTGTTTCTACTCATATAAATTGTTGAATAGCTACCGATAAAGTACTCATGGTTTAAAACAATACACTGATCCCCATTCGTCTTATTCTTATCTAATGCTGGTATCGCTGTTTCTCGTAAGTCCCATATAGCATCTTTTAGCGTTAATCTAGGTTCTATTGGTTTAGGAAACTTGAAATCAGCTATACCTAAATCTTTTCTAAAACCAATATAAAATACCCTTTTCCTATCTTGAGGTACTTGAAAATCATTGGCATTTAAGGTCTGTATAAATACATTGTATCCTCTACCAGCACCCGCAAAATGACTGATAATATTTTGCACCGCTTCAGAGTGCCGTTTTGCCATCATACCTGATACATTTTCCGCTACGAAAAATTTGGGCTGTTTATCTCTTAATAACCTAATATATTCATAGAACAATTGTCCTCTTGAATCTTCTATCCCTCTCAATGCGCCTGCCTCTGACCAACTTTGACATGGTGGTCCTCCGATTATGCCATCACAATCATCTGGGAAATCTCCTGAAGCAATTTCTCTTATATCACCTTTAATTAATGGGGCGTTATGATTTTTTTCATAAGTCTCCCATATAGTTTTATCATACTCATTTGCTGCTATTACTTTAAACCCTGCTTTTTCAAATCCCAGATCCATACCGCCAGCACCTGAAAAAAGTGATATCAATTTCATTTCTACCAGCTCCTTATATTGTGAATGTTATTAATTTTGCTTTTCTTAGATTTGCTGGATTATTAGGATTTTTAATATTTACTTCTTTTAATTCTAGCCCTTCCTTAACTCCAACTAATTTTTCAAGTTCATCTGTGTACTCTAATGTATCGTATTTTTCATTATTGATCAATGCCATAAAATTAAAGTTCTTGCTTGAATCTCTTTCATACACATAGTTAAAAACTTTAAACGGATTTTCAATTCCCCACATACCACGAACTCTTAAATAAGTAATACCCAAGGGATCTACTCTATTTACTCTGCCTAATTCTTTTGTTTCTGCAAATTCAACACCATTTATAGACTCTACACCGTCTTTAATTACTTCCTTTATTTGCTCATAAGTTTCTGCATCTGCTGCATAGTCAATCCCATAAACCATACATAATGAAGATAGTTTTGAATCTTTTACAACACCCACTGTATAAATCATATCTTTTACAGTCCAATCTTCACACGCTCTACAGGCTTTCTTAATCATCTTGCTATTTGAAAATAATTTTGCCTTAGGATAACTAGAATTTAGAGCTAATTGTGCATCTTTACTTTCTATCTTTTTAACTTCGATTGCGTCTCCACCCCATAGCATGGAATCTGGTGGATTGTTTTGATTACCTAAATAACTAAAACATTCTTGTATTTTCAATAGTCTTTTTTTCTCATCTATTTCTCCTACTGTACCAGCAAATATGTCTTTTATGTATTCTTCCAGTGCACCACCCATAGAATTTACTCTATTATGACTATCTGCATATTCTTTTAACTCTACAACTGGAGTATTAACTAAATTAATAATAGCTCGTATTATGTTTGTACTCATTAAAATTCTCCCTCCATTAATCCTATAAATATTAGTCTATATGTTATAATGAGTTTTTTCAACTGAAAAATATTGAACAGAAAATCTTATCTGTTTTGTTGTTTATATGTGCTCTATAATCTACGGATTAATTTATTTGTTAAACTATCTAACTTTATTTTAGCGAAGACATTTCATTTTACATTTTTTAAGGAATGTGAAATTGATACAATAAGTATATCAAGCTAAGTTATATATTGCTGGAAAAATTATAAAACAAAACTACTAAAATATTTATTTAAAAAATATAACTATGTATAAAATGATGATCCTGCTTTTAAAAGTTTATTTTAAAAACAGGATCATCATTTGTACTTTAAAAACATTTTAAACTTAATAAATTTCACTTGTTAAATTTAGATGTGTTTTAAATAATTATAGATATCTAAGTAGATGAAGTACTAAATGCAGATGAAAACCGTCATCACCTGCTTCTAGTACTTCCTTTAAAGGGTATTTCATAAAGTCATAGTAATGAGTAAGAGATATTGCTTTAATCCTCTCAACTGAAATTTAGGCGAAGTATGAGCAATCATCTTTATTTTCTTATCTACTTCATCAATTTCTGATAACACCACCCCGGTCTTCGAAGTAAATTGAATGTATCGACAAACAAAGGATTTTCTCCTGCTTGATAAATTGCATCAGCAAGTATTCCCTTAGCTCTATGTTCTTCTGTATTCCAAAATGGATGTACTACAATAATATTATATTTACCCATCTTAGCTCCAGGTAATTGTCCATATTCTTCATACTTAAAACCAAAGATATCTACAAAATTCCGTTTAATTAATTCCTCAGCTTCATCTTTCCATCCTTTTAGATCAATAAAATCAAAATCTCCATCAAGACCTGCTTTATAATTTGGGTCTAATAAAACCCTTAAATATGATAAGCCTAATCTCCAATCTAACAAGCCATGATAAGGCATATTACTAAATACTTGTAGGCATTCATAGCAAGCAGATTTGCAATCTTCTGCATGCTCTGGTGATATAATACTTGCTGCAAATGAATTTCCACTTGGATTACAAGTTTTAGTTAATAAATCTACATAATTATTATGAATATATTGAACAAATCCAGCACCGTTGGCTAGCCTATCACTCATTATAATTTCTATTATTCCATCTTCATCATTACTAACATACTTTTGTAACTGTGAAATTTCAATCTCATCTGGATCAATATCAAGCTCTTCTGCCACCACTCTTTGTATAATAAACGCTGCTGTAAATGCTGCAGCTTTTATTGCACTATCAGAGTAATGTAGACTTAAATTTAATCCATCAGGTATTTGATTAGGTTGTATTCTTAATACTTCAGTATGCTTACCTGCTGCAATTGCAATCTTCTCTAATTCAACTTCACCTTTTTCTTCATCGTTTATAAATTTAGAAGCAATCCATTGATTAGGTATTTTAGTTTGAGTTTTTATTCCGCCTTCAAATAACTCACCTGAATTATCATTGATTCTCCAAACACGACTGTTATCTGATAAATAGATATTTGTATTGGTAGAATGTACTTTAGTTCTATCTATATCTTCAGATTGGGCTAATAAAGAAATCCTTCTACTTACTTTGAAATCATCAGATTTAGCATCTTTCCCTGAACCTAAGTTTGTGCGAAATGCTCGAGGAATTGCTATATTAAACTCTCTATATCCCTCTTCATCACCCTTAGATATTCCACAATGTGGACAAAACTCATTACTTGTAGGAATAGATTTTAGATATCCACACGCTCTGCACCTTCCCATTAACCGCCTAAAAGGTAATGGGTCAGCAGAAATTGCTTCAAAGCTCCGCCCCTTAAAAATAAAGGGAGCAGTGAATCCGATTGCAGTATGAATAGCTTTATCTTTCGTTTTCTCCGATTCAGGGGCAAATTCTGTAATCGCCATTTCTAAATCCCTATCTATTGTTAAGAATTCCATATCTTTAGGGTTAACACCATGATATAAAACTCTCGTTCTTGATGGCATGCCATACATCGGTAAAATAGCTGCTTCCGCTAACTTTTCTGCCAATCCATCTCCAGTAATCTCTTTATTATCCAAAGTATTATCTATTTGATTTGGAAGTTCTTCTTTTAGATAATTTAGCATATTATTATCAATGCTACCGAATAATGCTATCATAATTTCTTTTTGCTGATCTATCATATTATTTAGCCACTCAATAACTTTATCTTTATTTCTACACCAATCTGATGCTAATCCAAATTCACCATGTGTATCTGGAGGCGTTGGACTGTGAAACCATCTTACTCCAGCGTATTTAAAAGCATTTCTTAGACATTCTTTTACTAATAAGCGATTTTTGATTCTGTCTTGATCCATTGTTAAAAATGGCACTGGTGCAGGATCTCCTGTTATTTTTTCAGGGTGAGCAAAGTAATGTTCATCATGACTACGTCCTCTACATAAAGTTAAAACCATTGAAAAAGCCTGCCCACGTCTACCTGCACGACCTACCCTCTGTTGGTAATTAAATCTCATTGGTGGCATATTGGCCAACATAACCGTTTGTAAGTTCCCTATATCTACTCCTACTTCCATAGTTGTAGTTACACTTAAAACGTCTATATTATTTACTTTTTTATATAATCTATCTTCATCTAATATCATACCTTTAAAAAACCTCTGGCGTTCTGATTGATTATCTGTTTGAGCTGTTAGTTCTTCACAATGTAATCGTATTGATTCTCTATCAGATAGAACCGCTTGAGTTATATAGTTATTACTCCAAATTTCTTCACAAATTCCAGTAGCTTTCTCATCAAGATCATTCCCACATTTCGTACATACTCCTGCAGAAAAGTGTAGGTGATACTTTTTACACTTAGAACACTGCCATATTGGATCTTCTTTGATTGCTAGCTTTATATTTATATTTGGTATATTAATTTTTACATTATTATGACCAAATGCTCTTAGTGCATTTATTAATGTTTCTCCTAAATATTCTTCATGAATATTATAGTTCTCAGCAACCTTTCTAATATATGTTTTAAGTGATGCTGAAATTGATGTGTAATCTGGAAAATCATCTACCACAAACTGGTCTTGCCAAATTTTCTTCCATCTATTAAATACAGGTTTCTGTGGTAAATATCTGTATCTTTCACCTAAAATTCTCAAATAAGAATCACATATCTGTTCAAAAGTTTGTAAAGACATTCCTAATCGATCTGCAAAAGGTTTTAATTGTTCATTATTATAAGCTATTTTTATAATTCCAAGTCCTGAGGATTCCAAGCCAAAGTAAAGCGTACCAAAAAATAACCTTCCAAAATTATAGCTAAGAGTATTATTGATTATCTTCTTAGCTTCATCAGCATCAACAGGTAAATTATTTTTCCAACTTTTTGTTTCAAAGTCGAACAATTCTATCCAATCATGCTCAGCATTATTCCAATAGAATTTTTGCTTATCTAAATCATTACCACAAGGGTTTATGCCCAAACTTATTAATTCTTGAATCAGTTTACCACATTGTTTATAATCATTTGAGACTAATTGACTAAATGATATAATTCTAGATTTCCCATTTTCTTTTATTTCTTCAATTTCCCTTTCCAATTGTTCTAACTCAGATTCAAGTGCCATCCTATGTTCTGGTGGTAATGATTTGTAAGCATTGATCTTACCTAGTTTTTTAAGTAAATCTTCTTTAATCACCTTATTATTTTTTATACGATCTTGCTCCTCTTGTGTATATTCCCTTCCACTCTCGATTGCCTCTAATATCTCAGGAGCAAGTGTCACTTCATCTTTAATAGTTTTAATCATAACTTCCCTAAGTAAGTCAGAGTAGTGATTTCTCTCTACACCATTTGCCACCTGTGCTGCATCTTCACGGCTATCTGTAAAAATTACTAATTTTCTATCCGTATCTTCAGGTATTTGTTGAAATAGTTCCTTAGTAAAAATTTGACTTATTTTTGAAAAACCCGTCCTAAAACCTCTAATTGGAGATATTCTATTGCGTTTACTGTAATCAGTTGCACAGGAAGGGCATCTATTAGGCAACGCATCTATAAACTGTTCATTTTCTTTTTTCTTAGTAATATATAATTGACCGTTAATCCATGAATCTGTTTCTGTTTGATTTACTTTACTGCTTTTAACACGCCCTGAATAAATATTTAATTTATATTGGCTCCATTGGGCAGTTACAGTTCCTCTTCCATTAGGGGCTGAAAATTCATGTTTCCACTTTTCAGAATCCTTATGTAGATCTTCTCTTGGAAATGGCCAGAACACCATATATTCATCATATTTTCTTTGTTCAACCATTACTGATAGTTGTTTATCTGGAATTCCTTCTAAATTTGGAGTTGTAATATGCATTTCATATGTATTAGCCTCTTGTTTATCTACTAATCTAGTTCCACCGTAAAACACAGTTCCACAATGTTCACAATACAGGACTTCTAAAACTCTACTCTTATCATCTTTATCTATAATGTCCGGTTTTGAATGCAATTTACCTATTGGACGACCATCTTCTACTTTTCCTAAAGGTTTAGTTGAAGCCCATAGTCCAGGTATATTTCTAAAAAAACAGTGTAATCTAAAAGATGGAAGATTATGATCTTCTATTTTTTCTTCTTCAAACAAGGAACGGGCTATACAAATACCTTGTGCAGCTTTACGCCAATTATCTATATTAGATCCAAATATTTTTTCTGAAAACTCTTGTAAAGATATTGGTTTATATTTACCTTCTTCATTCTTAAATGTATCTAATAATATTCTCTGTAGGTTATATCTAGGAGAAATGAGTATATCAATTAGTTCCATCTTACCCGATAAAAACTTCTTCTTACTTCCTAACTCTTTTGCTACTTGGCTAAATATTTCATCTGAAAGATTTTGTGCATTATCTGCTAGAGTGATAAAAGGTTCAATAGGTAAAGTTTGTTCAGGTAATTCAGTCGTTCCTTCATCATACTCTCCTGTAATAATTTCAAAATCATCACATCCAAAAAAATTGTTCAAGAATTTTTGACTTTTATCGTCTCCTGGCTCTAATGAAGCACTGGATGCAAGAATCCTTAATTGTGGATGTTTAGGATTAAGACCTAAACGTAAAAGTAAAAGTCTTAATAAATAGGCCACTTCTGTCCCTGCAGTTCCCCTATATAAATGTAACTCATCAATAATTAAATGAAAAATACGATTTTCCTTTTCCGCCTCTCGATGAGATTCAGGTAAGTCCTCACAATTTAACCATTTTCTTGTGTTCTCAAATATATCATTATCTTCTTCTCTCATCAGCATAATACTTAACATAGAAAAGTTACTAATTAAGATGTCTGGAGGTGTTTCTTGCATATCCCATCTACTTCTCATTTCAGCTCCATCTAATCTTTGAAAAGAAGCCAACACTTCTTTTTTCTCGCCTTCATCTTCTACTTCATGTTGTATGTAATTTGCTACTTCTTTCGCTGTTGCATCTATCTCCTCTAGCTCTTTTATAAGTTTCGCAACTTTATTCTTATTAAGTTTGCCATCATTATCAAATTCATGTCCAGCAACAGGTGTATTTCCATTGTATCTACCTAGATAAACTCTATTTCCACTAAGATATTCATGAAACCATTCACGTACATCATTAGAATCTAATGCCTTTCGTAAACGTACCATTTGGTCGTCTACCAACGCATTCATAGGATATAGAATTAATGCTCTTACTGCAGCTTGACGTGTTTCATGATCCTTTCTTTGAGGTACACGACATGACGTTTTATTTTTTTTACATTCATCTTTCCACTCTATATTTTTCCACCAATCATTTTGATGTGCATGTGCGGCATTAGGTTTACTCCAATGCTTCATTTCCTTTGCTAACTGTGCAAATAATGGTAATAAAAATGATTCTGTTTTACCCGATCCCGTTCCAGAAGTAATGACACAGTTCTTTTTGTCAAGTGCTGTCTTTAACATTTCAGCTTGATGTTTATATAATGGAAACTTTCCTACTAACCCTCTACTTACAAGATTCTTAAATAAAAGTAGTTGTTCTTTATCTAACCCCGGAGTATCTTCTATTTCTAAATCATTTATTGTTTTTCCACTTGATTTATATCTAGGTATTACTTCTATCCATGGATCACGACTAAATACCCCTTCTTTTTTTAATAGTAATTCTCTCTCTTCCTCAATAGATGGAAATTGAGTGCCAAATGCTGTTTTAATATAAGAAATACTATTATTCTTAATCTCATCAAATACACCTATAGGATTTCTCACTATATATCCCCCTTTTCATTAAAAGTAATTGGTACTAAATCTTGATTTAGTTTATTAGAAACTATATTTGCAATATTTTGTGTAACACCTCTATAAAGTAAAAGTATAGTATCTCTAGGAATATCATTGTAATCCTTATCTAATTTTATTTCATCTGGAATCATACCTGAACATAGGGATACACCTCTTGCTAAGATTTTAGGTAATCTTGCTGTGTTCACAATACCTAGAATATTTCTTTTTTTATCGTATAGAATTATTTTCTTGTTTCCTTTAAATAAAGCTAAATACCTTCCCCAGTCTCTATCTACTTTAGTCATTTTATCCTCTTCTACCCAATAATATATTTTTCTATAGGTATATTTTTCCGTGTATTCAATCATCTCGCTGGAAGAACTTAAATTTTTATCGTAGAAATATAATTTTTCTAAATCAAATATTCGTCTTTTCCAATTTAAATCAGCTCTTATAGTAAACCTAAGACTATCTATATAGTCTTCTAAGTTCGCTGATATGTTTACCAATTGCCAACAAGTAGGCATATCTCCTACTATGGGAACTTTTATATCTTGACTAAACTCAATTAGCCTAGACATATCTAATCCCTCTATAGTAACAACTTCTGGGAACGGTATTCCTTTATATCTTTGTTTATCTATTGTCACAGAAATATTTTCTTTATAGTATTCTGACCTGTTCAAGATCTCCGTCAATAAATATGGAGTTCTAGCACCTATTAAAAGTAATTTTCTTACACCTAAATTAGGTAATAATATAAATGCTGGTGGAGAAACGTATATTTGCTTTTTATCATAATCTATTTCACAATGCCCTAGACAATCCAGCCAGTAAAGAAATTGATGAGGTATATATTTATATTTTTCTTCTTTGATTACAAGTGATCTATATAATTCATCAAACATCTTTTTATATTGTTCGAAAGACACACTTCCAAGGGAAGATATAACTTCTAATATTCCTTCTTTCATAGTTTTCTGGCCTCCTTTTTGTATGAAAGCCATAGCTCTCTAATTATTTTTATTTTAGGTAGTTCAACATTTTTTTGAATAAATTCCTGTCTCCACTTTTTCCACTTAGGGTACTCTTTGCTTAGTCTCATTCTTTCGTCTATATTACTTCCAATAAAATGTACCTTCCAATAATCTCTCTTAATTTTAGATAAAGCCCAAATTGGTTCCCACTCTATATTTAGATCCTCTTTAGGCCAACTTATTATCTGACCAGGTACTCTTCCTAAAAAAATTATTGTATCTGAACTGTATGTTGGGATTTCGGGAGTATAGGTAGGCAGTTTCTGTAATTCTTTTTCTGTTATATGTACACCTTGTATATAGCCATTATCATCTTTTTCCTCTAATAAATGCCCAAATCGATTCATTCTAGGTAGATAATAATTATTCATTAACATGCTACTTTGAAAATTAATCTTTTTATGGATAATCATTTCTTCACCTATATATAGACTTAAATCTACAACATCATTATTAACACATCCATTAACAAACTTCCATCTGCCTTTTTCATATTCTTGAATATCCTGATTCTCTGGTGATACTTGTATTGACAATTGCTCTAGTTTCCCACCTTCTAAATGAACTCTTGGTGGGCAAAACTTAAAATATGTATTTCCTTTACTTGCTTTAATTCCTCCATCTAATCTAAATGAATAATTTAGTGGAAGTTTTAAAATATCCTCATCGGGATGTGAATGGTTAATTTCAGTAGTTTTATATAGATACCACCCATTTGGAAGATTGCTTGCATTTTCTATTTTAAAATCAGTGCAATATTTATATCCCCACTCTTCAATTGAATTTTTAATTCTATCATGGCAAAGTATATAGTATTCAGTATTTGATTTAATACTATCTACTTCAATCCATCCAGTTAGATTTCGATCTTCATCACGTTCAAATATTCTTAGTTTTGATGGTTTTAAAGATGCACTCCAACCATATTCTTTATCTTCAAATTGATCTCCATTTAGCAAATCCAATGCACTTACACATAATAATTCTTGTTCTATTTCATCTAGAAGTTGTGTTGACCATCCTAATTCTTCTTCTTCACAAGTAAATGTTACTTTGCTAAATAAACTTTCAAAAGTCATTTCATCGTCTGGGAAATCTTTTGCAGTTTTAAATCTCAATGAGGTTTTTATAGATGATGTAAATCTATCAAATCCATCAATACAGATCCTTAAGGTAACATTAATGCTTTGTTTGTTACTTTTCTGCCTCTCTTGTATTGCTTCATTAGATACCTCTATCGTCCCATCCCATTCTAATAAATCTTGTTTGATTAATTGCAGTAATGCTTCCCTAAATGGCGCTTTATTTTTATCTGTGGTAGATGCTAATCGCTTTGTTTTTTGACTAAATATTCCACTTCTATAAATTGCAGAAGATATAGCATCTAATGTTGGTGGAAAAACTGGATCAAAGCTGCTTTCTTTAAAAAAGTTTGGTAATCTACTTCTTTCATCTTGTGTGATTAATACTTGCGCCATAGGTAATCCAACATGTTTCCAATTAATCATAGACCTTGCAATAAATTTTCCTAATTTTTCTTGTTCTTTATCTATACTCCATTCTTGCAAGTCATACCATAATTCTTCCATCTTATCAAAATCTTTCGGTCTGCGTCCATTAGTTCCTTCATCTAATTTGTCTAATAAAGTACTCAATTTAGGGTAATACGCATGTGTTGCAAAATCTTCATCTAATCCTGCTGCTAAAACAAAGAAAGCTAAATATGCAATATAAGGCGGAAAACCTGGTTCATTACGTATCTTACCCCAACTATATGTTGTGTAGGCTTTTTCACATACAGTGTCGCCACGACACCACCTTGATCCCTCCTTAATGGCCTCAAAAAAATCTTCTATATCTGAATTTTTTCTCTCGCCTAATGAGTTAATTAAATTTTCATCCATAAACAATATCACTTCTCTACCAGCCATACTTTCATTGAAATAGTGTCTAGCAATAGCCTCATTCCATTCTAAATAATTCATTTTCTCCTCCATTTATTTAAATAATGTATATTATTTATTCCTTATCAATTTGTCATAATCTTTTAATAAACTTATTTGTATAACAATATCTCTGTAAGACTAGCTCCAAACTCATCTCATAAATTAAATTATTTACTGCATATTTTATAGTTAAAAAATTGCGCTCATATATACTTTCTTTAAACATATCTGCAAAAACTATATCATCCCTCTATTTTTATCGTTTTGTTATTTTCAATATCCAAAAAAATAACTCGTTTTATAGCATGAATAACTTTATGGACAAACTAAAAATTGATACTATTAAAAAAGGTAGGTTCATATATTCTAACCTGCCAAAAATATAGCGAAAAATTTATTATTGAAAGAGTTGCTATTGATAACGAAATTGACACTATTATCAAAATTTCACTTTGTGTAAATTATAATTTTTAATCTTTTCTAAATTAGAAATTGTAATAAAAGTTTTTTACAATTTCATTAGCTTTTATTAATACATCAAGATAACTAATAATGATCAGTTTCCCTTTTACAAATTAATATCGAATATAATCTGATGTTTTCTGATTGTAAACATTTACTCTAAACCCCTGACACATTCTCCGAGAGAGTTGATAAGCATAGCGTCCGAAGATATGTCATATTTCATAGAAGCTATCTAAAACCTCGAATAACATCCCATTATTGCGATATGTTTTTTGTACAAAACCACTTGTTATTATACAATTCTAAAAAAGATACGTTATCCTTTACCATGTCAATAATTGAATTACCAATTCCTCTTAGTACTAATTTATCACTAACACTAAAAAGCGTTTCTTTGTTCTTAAACATGTTGAAGATACGCTGAAAAAAATTTGCTGGTGAATAAATGATTTCATCCCTAACCATTCTGTCTAGCCAAAACACCATTACTTCTGAAAAATCTAACTTACCATTTATAAAATTTATTAAGATTAGTTCTGTCTCTCCCGAGTACTCCCACTTTGATCGATACTCTAATTCATCAATAAACTCACAAAATAGCTTATCACTATGAAGCCATTCAACACCATCAACAACACACACCGTTTCTTGTGGTCCGTAATATCCATACCAATATGCTCCATAACCCGGGAAATAAAAATCAATATTATGATTACTTCGATGGTGATATTGATCTATTTTTGATAAAATAAAATCTTTTACAAAATTGCAATGTGCGTTGCCAATTAAAATTCCAACGGTAACTTGGCATTCTTCCCCATGTTTTTTCTTTAAATCTTTAATTAAATCTTTATATGAAATCGCCTCTAGCATAAACTTCTCCTTTCCATAATAAATATTTCGCATACCGTTCTGTCAGCTCATGATGCCTCTCTCCGAGCCTCGGCGAATAGTGACACTTATCTTTTGTACCGGAATAACTGTAATGCCAAAGGAATATGAGGAAATATCTGGTATATGTAGCTAAAAATTGATTTAAGAATTTATATTTCTTTATGTGAGATTCTCCCTGCAATCTTATCTCTTTTAATTTTCTTTTCCCTAAGTAATAAACCAAGGATACTATAAGATAAATAGTCTTTTTGATTTCCATTGTAATCACTACGTAATCCAAGTAAACTAGCTACGTCAGAATTTGAAACACCATTAGGATTAGCTTTTACTAACTCTAAGACAGAATTTTTCAACAACTCCAATCCTAACTGAGCTTTTTCTATCGCTCCTTGCGGAATGATAATTCCTTTTCTATTATTGGTTCCCAAGCCGCTTGGTATAATGGCATTTGTTAAAATTCCTCCAGTGCTAGTTGTGCCAAATGCAGAGATAAGTTCAGCTTCAATTTTCAACGCTTGAGATTCATCTAAATCATCTACGAGAATATCAATAATCACCTTGCTATTTGAACTTTCTATTTCTTTTATTCTCTTATATTTTTCGGTATTATCCGGTTTTATTAAATGATCAAATGCTCTACTTCCGGTTCCCTTTCCAATATAAAATGGTATTGCTGGGCTTCTTCTAGGATCTTTTAAAGCATAAACATAATAAAAATTTGTAGCCATATTCCATCTCTTTCCTTTCAATAATAAGTCTATTTTTTAGTTACATATAACGTATTGTTAATAACCCTAGGTTCGCTCTATATATCATATTTGTAGATATTAACTACCTCAGGCTCAAAAAATAGAGTTCAAATATTATATATCAATAACTAAAAATACTTAGTTTTTATTGTTTCTAATACTTATATATTAAAATCCATGCATTAAATTTATTAAATTATCTACATTATACACAAATTTTCGAAAACATCTTGTCGAGTTATGTCGTATTAAAAATAAAATTTATAAACTCTCTAATCTTGAAATTCAGACTAATTTTATATTAACTAGCACTACATCTTATTAATATATACCATCTAGACATCTAAATTCATTATCTGTATCGAAACTCATTTCATGTATAGGATTATAAATACAAGATTTTAAATAAATTACTGCACTTTTTATCTCTTTTTCACTACTATCTTCCTTAAATTTATCTATAGCATGATATATAACTAGAAAATTAAGTTTTTCTATATCTTTTCTAATAATATCAATAGAAACTAAGTTTCCACCTACCTTTATCACTTTCAATATCTCGAAATAATTACATTCGCTTAAAGTAAAGTGAATCAAATAAATTGGACTTATGTCAATATAGTAGACATAAGTCCAATCATAAAAAATTCTACGTATAAATATAAACTATGTTTGTTTAAGTCTAATTTAAAATTCTATTTAGTCTCGTATTGATTTCACGCAAAATCTCCATTGTCGGAACATTGTACTAATTAATATTCAATGTAAACAATATCAATCGTTTCCAACTTCAATTTCTCTAAATTTATAAGTTTCTTTTCCATGCTCAATGCTATATAAGTATTTAAAAATACCATTAATTTTATCACGATTGCTTTCGTTATCTGCAGTAGAGCAATATGACTGCTCAATTAAGTTGGATATGAAATATGGAAATGAGAATTTTTCAATATAATATAGCGAATAGTAATTTTCTTCTTGTTCTTGTTCATTCCAATATCTAATAAAAAAGTTTTCACCTAGCGAAATATGGTTAACATACCCTGGATACCTTTTTAAAGTATCCTCTAAAGTTATAGCACTCCTACTATCTTTATTCATTAGTTTAAACTGGTTATCATAGGCAAATATTCCATTAAAAATATGATTCCCTATGAGCATTCCATTTTCATGAGCTTTTTTAATTACCTCTTCAATTTGTCTTACATATACTTTAGTCTTGACCTCAATAATTCCAACTACATTTTCATTAGAACATATTATAAAATCTCCTTCAGAAAAGATTAACGGAAACCTATTATCATAAATAATAATGTCTATTTGTTTTGTCATTTGATTATCTGAACACAGAACAAAACCGGTTCCAACAGATAATTGTTTGGGCAGAACTCTTCTTAACATATTCATTAGAATTATTTCTTTATATCGCCCTTCTTCACCCCAATGGCTTGAACCAATTATATTTCTCACTCTATTTTTTAGTGCATTAAATTCCTCCGATATAGACTTTTGGTATAATTCAAAATTACTCCTACTCATAATAATTAATCTCCTCTTTTAGGCTAATATAATATGATTTATTTCTATTAATTTTATAGTACAAAATTTTCTCTATTAATGACACTATCAACATCTGTGTTTAATCATTTTCTTAAATTTAAAAAATACAAAATATATTAAAAAAGCAAAATAAATTATAGAAAGATAATCCATATATAAAGTTAAAAAGAAAGATACAATTGCAAATATAATATAAAACCAGTTCTTTAATTCAATTTCTAGGTTTTTATTAGATATTACATTTAGTAAAGAATAAGCCAATAATATCAAAACATTTGCTGATATAAATCGTAATATAGTCCACAGCTTTTGATACCATTCAATTTGTGGATGGATCATTTCTAGCCCCAAATAAATACCAAATAAAGTTTGTACTATTGCTACAACCGTCATTACACCTGGAATAAAGAAGGAATCTAAATACTGCATATAGTAATCTATAGCATATTTCTTTCCTGCATCGATTTTTTCAGACTGTTCATGATGTATAGATGAAATTTCTTCTCTTAGTAAAACTAATAACTCTTCTAGCTTGTCTTTACTTCTATTATTGTAATACTCTTCACATTTTTTGAATATATTTCTTGATAAAAAAGAATATGAATTGCTAATGGCTTCATGTAAAGAATTTAGTATCTCTTTTTCCTCAGTTTCCAAATATCTTAAAATATTAAATTCAAGATTTCCATATACCTTAAGGACCTGTCCTCTTCTTTCTATTTCAATATCCATATTCTTTAAATGAAAAATTCTTATTTCTTTAAACAACCATAGTGAAGTTAATACTACTAAAATTATCCAAGGTATACTATTACCAGAAATAATTAATTCCATGATTCCGTTAATATCTGTATATGATATATCCCCCACCTACCTGTCATTAAATATAATAATACCAATAGAAATCACTAAAGCAAAGTCTACATAGTGCTGTTTATATAGATCAAAAAAGTTAAACTTTTTGTGTCTATGATATTGAAATAAGTCCAAGAAATCACAATCATTTATAATATGGTTCCTCCTAATGTTGTACTAGCTTTTTTTATAATTCTATTCATTAAAGTAATCATCTATTTCTAAACCAAGTTCTCCCGCATTTCCTAATCTTTGATTAACACCAAATCCACAACAACAACATTCCACTTTTTCTGTCCATTCGTAATAATCAAATTTATAATCCATATCACCTTCAGTCAAATAATCTTTATATTCAAGTAATGTTTCTAAACCACATACTGGACAAACATACTCTCGTATACGATCAAAATGATATTCTTCCTCTTCCTTCTTAATATTAGATACTTGTAATGCTATTCGACTTTTAATATCAAACTTTTTTTATCAAAATAAGCCCAACCTACATGAAAAATCTTACCAGTATCATTTTTATAATCTTTGCTTTCCCATTCAGATTTTCTCATGTTATTATAGTATGCCGCTCTCCCTACTTCTTTTAAGTAAGCCGCCTTTTTTATATGTTTTTTATCAGAAAAATCATTAGTAGACTCATATAAATCTATAATTTTGCTTAAAGGCTCAATACCAAGTGCTACATATTCATACTTCCATATTTTTTGATATTTATGGTACTCTGTATCTTCTACTACCTTTTTCACCAAAGGTAAAATATATTTCCCTATGAAAATATCTAACTCTTCATATGGTACTATATACAGCCCTCTATGCCATATACTATTTCTTAACTTGTTTAACTTTTCTAATACTCTTATTTTTTTATCTTCTGCCCAAATTTGGTGCTTACTATTTATAAATCCTTCTTTATTTAATTGAGGAAAAGCTTTTAGCACTTCACTAAACTCTATTGAAATCAATTTACTTTCTTCTTCAACATCTAAATCTATATTGTTTATTAATTTATATAGAATATCATATTTGTTTTGTACTCTTACAGTAAGTAATTTATTTATCTTTCCTAAGATATCCTTTGTTATCAATTCAAAGAAATGTTGGAAATGTACAATGCATTCAAAATAGTTTTCATAATAAGCTTTTATATGCGCTATAATAGGATCTTCCTTTATATCTCTCTCATTATTAATAAAAGCTCCAATATTCATTTCATTTGACTTGTATGTACTATAATAGGCTTTTAAAGCTAACCTTAATGACACAAAAGCTAAGTTTTCTAACTCATACTTACTACTTTCTAATTTGAAACCATTATCCACTATTGTTTTTAGTTCTTCATCTATATTTCTCACAGTTTTCCTCTTCTCCTTTGCTATGGTAGCTCTCTATATTAATAATTCTTTTAATTCTAGATATCTCCTCTTTGTATATTTAAAGTTAATTATATTATTTTCATAGAGATTAAATTAGTAGTAATGGATAATTTTTTGCTAACATCCTTCATATTTTTGATAATTTCGATAGCCACCATTTAAACATAACACTGAGGATATTTTATTAATTGTCTCAGTATGAACTTCATATTAAGCCTTCTCCTAAGCTCTCTGAACTTAAAAACTTACTATATTTTTTCAGATATTGAGCCTTCTACTAAATTAATTGATAGCTCAAGAAAATATTATTGAAGTACCCGTACTAAAATGATAAAATTAATAATGGTAGACGGATTAAATAATTAGATTGTATGGTATTGAGAATTGGCGACCTTACAATTAGGGAGGATTTACATGGGACATTTGTTTGTTCTATGTAATATTAATATATAAATATTTTTATTATAAGATTTAGTCATAAATTTTTAAAAATTAAATAACTATCATTGATTTGATAGAATCTCCAGCTAACGTTTACCAAGTAACAGGAGGATGCTGCCGGAAGGTTTTATCAAAGTACTTTTTAAACCATTGTTTTTAACCTAGGTGTTGAAAAACATGGTTTTATTGAAGTATTTTGATAAGGTCTTCCGTTTTTTATGTCACCTTATCAAAAATACTTTTTAATTAGTAGATTAGATTGGAGGCATGTATGTATGAAAAAAAAGCATATTTCTTTTATAAACAGTTTAATTGCTGGAATAGTCGCAAACCATTTAGCTCAACCAACAATTGAAACTTTATATATAATTTTGATTCTTACTATATTCGTTCTACTAAATAGTAAGAAGGATTAATAAACAAATGGAATTCATTCCAATTCATGAATTCCATTTTCCATAACTTTATAATATCTAAACCTAATCATATAATAATCTGATTAACTTGTCATTTAAAAACTATCTATAGTTAGTTTCATCGCTATTCAGCTGCCTTATTACTGAAGACAGCAAACCTTGCGAACCTTCTAATATACAAAAAACACCATCGTTTATGATACGATGAACCGTATCGCTGTAACCGCAGTTTTTAATCAATTTAAATAATGTACAAACTAAAATAGTATCATTTCATTTTTTTTACTGTAACAAATTACTTGTTCAATCTCATCTAACCAGTAACTATCTATTGTAGAGGTTATTCTACTCTTATTGTCATTAATAGCTTCTAATGTCGTGTCGTCACCTAAAATAGCGCAAAATATTAAGCAGTTCTTAATAAAACATTCATTATAGTTTTGCAAATATAACTGTTGATTCAACCAGGGTCTAATTAATGTAGCAAATTTTTCTAGAGTAGGTGTTTTTATTAATACTGTTCTACGAGGATTAATTTCTTCTCTCAAGTCTACAAGTATTTGAACAAATACAGTATTTAGCTTCTGTACATTATTCTCGAATGATACTATCAGTCCTAAAGCAACAGTAGAAATTTTGTTATTCTCTTCGACTAGTTTATACAGTAATTCTAAATCACTAGGTTCAAATATATTGTCTATATTATTAGTTTTTAATTCCCATACTTCACTATTTTCGTTTCTAGTATGAATTTTTCTTAATGCCCATTCATCTAACAAAGAAATTCTCTTATTCATTTTAATTTTCTTATTTAAGATCGTACTGAAGATTATAGAGCAATATTTCTTTATATTTGCTGATTTTGCTAATACTAAAGCAATTAAATATTCTAGTTCATTATTCTTTATTCCATCTAATTTTTTTATTAATTTCGCATAATCTTCTTCTGATGCTATATTGGAAAACGCATACGTTAACCAGGTTGTATCTTTTAATTCAGCATCTAACAACAATTCCATAATTACTTCCAAAGCTTCTTTAGCCTTATAGTCCCCTAAGGATATTAATATTTGTCCTCCGAGTCTTGAGTGTGCATTCTCTTTTAACAAATTAATTAATGTTGGTATGGCATCTCTGTAATTCATAGACGCAAGCCCTCTACACATCCACCCTAAAACTTCACTATCAAATCTAGCACTAATTAGCCTTTGGAATAAACCTTCGCCCGTAGATTTAAGCTTTGAATAGGACAACGCTACTACAATATCTTGCTCGATACCGGTATTATTAATGTTATCAAGCATGGATAACAATTGATCCCTTAATATAATATCTTCAATATCTTTGTACCATCCTCTTACCCATGTTCTAACGTTACCGCCTGTATCACATATTAGATCTAAAAATAACTCTGTTTTGTTTAAGCTCTGTCTCATTGATAGACTTTCTACAATATATCTTCTAACATAATCATCATGTTCTTTGTTTCGGACCAATTTGCATAACCTTTCAGTCCCTGCTTTACTATCATAACCTTTTAGAATATCTGCTATTTCGCTAGATACAGAGGCAAAGCTTTCCTCAGGATTATCTAGTATTATTTCAAAAAAAGCAATTAAATCTTCTTCTATTAAATCCTGTTCGATTTTTTCTGATTTTATAAAAACTTTAAATGATTGAATAGCTTCATTTGCGACAATGCTATTATTTCTAAATTGCTTAAAAATATATTTTATGTGATCAGCAATATTACGATATGTTTCACCTTTTAAACTACTGGAAAAATAATTGCTTACTCTAGACAAAAACTTTGTTAATAAACTTCCCTGTTGTTTTAAATCATATTTTATTATTGCTTCGATAACTTCTCTTTGTTCTTGTTCATTTCCTGTCATGAAATAGTAGCTTATAGCATTTACACCAATATTATTAGGAAGCCATTCTATTATTTTTTTTATTTTTTTTTCTTTGTCATATATACTATCAAGCGCCAAAACTCTTGCTGCAATTATATAGTCTCTAATTTTTGAGAAATAAAAACCGTTATAAACATTACCGACATCATCCATGTATTTATAGAGGATATTAAAACGATATAAATCTTTAGGTATATCTTCATTAATGTTTAGTTTTATATATCGTCTAATATCTTTTTCATGTACTAAGTTTTTTCCCTCTACTAGTATACATTCACTAATTCCATCAATAAATCTATATAATAAATCCTTATTCGGGGATTTTTTAAACTTTGAATCTAAGTATTTCATCAGTGTCACTCTAGAATCTATACTTACTGTTGTTTTATTATAATATGCCACTTCATATGCAACTCTAATATTAAAAGGATTTTTATCTATTCTCGTAATATCCTCAGCCTTTAATTCAATACCTAGTGTTTTATGGCACATATTAGCTAATTCAAGGAATTCTTCTTTATTAAGTTCTACTAATTTAGGTGTATTGTAAAATAAGTTATCATTCAAATCCGAAGTGACATCGTTTATTTTAGTAAATTCATCCCATATAAAGTCATTACAACTGATACAAAGTCTGATATTTAACGCACTTGTATATTTTACCAATTTATTTATTTGCAAAACTTTATCATGTGCTATCCACTCATCAATTGCATCAATAAATATAATGAAATTTTTATTGTGAATCTGCGAAAGACTAGCAATTTTTTTAAATACATTTAGTTCTGTTTCTTGAGATGAAAAGAACATGTTAAAATCGGCAACTATTTCTTTAAATAATGATTTCCCTAATATAGAACCCGAATAAAATAAATATGGCTCTTGATTATAATTATCTGCAAGATAACACATTAAATTGGTCTTCCCTACTCCGGAAGCTCCTATTATTGCAAAAACAGTTTTCTCTGTTTGCATGAGAAACTCATTAAAACTATGCTGAAGATCCTGTCTTTGAACGTATATATCTTTTATATATTTATATTTTAGTTGTTCTTCAATATCAGAAGTTGAATCCGAACAAAACTTTTTTAATATATTTTTATTATTTATTACGCAAAATTTTCTTAAGTTATCATAAGAATATCCGATAAAATTTTTTAAAGCATCTAATCTTATTCTTAGCTCTTCATCTAATGTAGGAATATAATCTTTAATAAGTCTATCTTTATTTAATTCCTCAATGTCTTCACCTGTGTATGTATCATATATTACTGTCTTTTTCCCATTTGTAACGATTACATATGGTGCCATTTGATCTAATAGTCTTGCATATGATATTCCTTGCTTTTTGTCATCTTCTGTTAGGCTAACTCCTTCAGCCTTAAGTTCTAAAATAAATATATTTTTACCATCCCTTTTGCATAATATATCTAATCTTCCTTTTACAGTGTTGACATCTTCATTCTTTAAATTATAAACACCTCTACCTAGGCGTATTGTAAAATTTGTTTCAAACTCTATTTCCCCTTCATTTAATCCAATATCTTTCAATAGCGGAAGTACTAAGTTATTTTTTATCATTTCTTCGTTATAACTCATTTAACTCTCCCCCTTGTCTTATCCTAAAAATTCTTCTCACGTATTTAATCACAATATACTCATCCAAAAGTGTATTAATATTCATGTTCTATATTAACAAACAATTTAAATTACACTATAAGTAATATCTTTTAATTCAATATCAATCAATAATCAAAAAAATCCCTCTCATTTATGGTATGGTTCAGCATACCAAGTTAAAAACATACGAATTTGACTACTAACATGCCATGAATATTGTAAAGTTGTTAATTTTTTTCCGTTCCACTCAAAAATTTAATAGGAATCTAGATTTTTATTTGACGTTTACAGTAAATGAAATAGACGAATTATAAAACGGGTATTAAAGAGGGTTAGCTTCGTAATCCTCTTTAATACATAAATCATCATTAATTTTAATAACTATGATAATAAAAAGCTTTAAAATCAAATAATAATCAGTCTTATACTGGTTCTCATCGCTACCATTAGTACCGTGCAAATATCTATTTCGTATATCAAAGCCATTTGTAAATTTGGATTTATTCAGATAATAATCCAGATAATCTTGTTCATTTCTTGATAGCAGTGTACTTTCGAATGTAACATAATTTTTTCTTTCAAAATCATCTATTAAACTTCTAATCTCTTTATGGTAGTGCCAATAACTTAATACATCCTCATAATAAAATTCTTTCAGAATATAAACAGTCTTAATGTCCACAATTTTAATATAGCCATCATCATTTTCGAAAATTAGTTCATTATCAAACAACCATTGCATTCGATGAAGCTGGTGTTCAAGAAAATCGCTTTTCTTAACAGAATCTTTGACTACTAAATCTAAAAAATTCCT
The DNA here is from genome assembly GCF_000018325.1 of Alkaliphilus oremlandii OhILAs. Lineage (GTDB taxonomy): Bacteria > Bacillota > Clostridia > Peptostreptococcales > Natronincolaceae > Alkaliphilus_B > Alkaliphilus_B oremlandii. The sequence continues at coordinate 1,980,650 of NC_009922.1, forward strand.
ATATTTTTCTTTCTTACTTGGTAAATAAAAAATACCACTTTGGTCAGAAAACAATAAGTATGATGCAGTTTTACACCAACCGTCCAATGGATAAACGTATTTGTTGGTATTGAATGATTTGATTTCATTATTTTTAAAGCTAGACGAAGAGAGTTGAATTAATTCTTGGTCAATTTCTCCATCTTCTACTAATGCGTTGTACTGTTTAAATACTCTGTCAATTTCCGGTAGAATCGACCTGCATTTTTCAAAGTAAGGTGTAACATCAGATGGCATCTTTACTACAAAATTTTCTATCGAAAATTCATCTTTTAAATACTTCATAAAAAACCATTCAATCATATCCTCAATTCTGATATTGAAGGTATTCATCACCTGTATATAGCTATACACTTCAGCATTAGCTATCATTTCCATAAAATTAAATCCAAATGATGTTTTATATAAATGACTTCCTGATGGACTGAAAGCCGATTCCAAAGCGCTCATACCATTTGTTTTGGATACTAAAGTTAATCTAAATTTATCATCTACTATGTTAAACAGATGAATAAAATTATTCCAAAGTGTAGGGAGATCTTGGTTCTCTTCAATCCATTTACGACTAACCTTAATATCCACCGATGTACCTGTTTTAGTTATAATTATTTCCTCATTTAGGTCTGTCGGATATGTAATTGAAACACTCGATTCAATTCCTGTTCCATTACTGAATATTTTTTCGTTTTCAATAATTTCTTTTCTTTTTGCGTGTAATTTCACTTTATCTGGAATAATAAGTCCCCGATTTGTTGGAAACGTAATAATACTTCTGAGATAATTGATGTTTACCTCAGAAGAATCAATATATCTATCAATTAATTCTACTACTTCATCACTTAGCAAAGAAGGTGGCAAGAACAATGTGGTCTCACCAAGATATTTAGAAATGATTGTCTCAGCATTTCTAGGGTCACTGAGAATTCTCTCTTTGACAAAAGAATCACAATGCTCAGTTAGTCGTTTGAATTGAAGCACCATGTAAATGTGAACATATTCTTTATTCAGTAACTCTTTAAAATCTAATTCGCCAATTTTTTCGTATAATTTATACTCCTCAATTATCTCTAAATAATCTTCGGTTTCAATAAAGTCAATCTCATCATACAACTTAGCATAATTAGAACCATATACTCCCAAGAATTGTCCAATTTTTTTACGCAATTCTTTCACTAGTATTTTAGAATCACTATGAGTTACTTCTTCGATGTAGTCAGAAAACCTCTTTATTTCAAGATACTTAAGAATATTATGAAATTCGATTATGTCAGATATTTTGCATTGATTTTCAAAAGAACTTACATTGATTTTATCAGCAATTTTGTTTAGTTCTATACCACAAGCCATATCCCATTCAGAGTAAAACTTAACCCTATCCAAAAGTCCACCTCCATTATTTAGCAATGATTGCAAATAATACTTAATCCCATTATTCCTAAGCCACTCTCTCGAAAATTTTTTTCTTCACTTTATCCTTGTACCAATTTTCGAGTGTCAGCCGGACCCGGTCGAAGTCTTTATTTTCTACTGGCACAACAAACTTGCCTCTACTAAGTTTTGCTTCAGGCACTTTAATAGTTTCATCTACAACAATCTGAAGGCTGTAATTTCTACCCATATAGATGTATGATTCTCCATCTCGTACACAAAATGGAAAAGCGTTTCTGAACTTAATCCTTTCAAAATATATACTCCTCTCACTGAGTAACATTATTAGCTTAAACTATTCAGAATAATAATTCTAAATCCGAAAAAGTCAAATCCTCAATATTACATGCAAACTCTCTATTTATTCCGGTACCTTTATTTCTTGTGTATACAGCAATATATTTCTATCTATTTTGAAATTTGTTGAAAAACCCTTTTTCTCTTCCGATAAAAAAGAGTATTTCAGATTTGTTGTATTTATAATAAATGGTCGAGTAATCGGACCTTTCGAATAATCCAAGGTCAACCATTCTTGAATAACGATTAAATTCTTATCATCTGACCAATACAAATCATCACCAAAGATTCTGTTTTTCAGTAGTATACCGTTTATCATTAGTTCGTAATAAGATGGTCCAAATCGAACTTCACCAACATTAATTAACTTCACATCAATCATTATCTTCTCTCCAACTATTAATTTGAAATCAAAATGCTATCTCTATCCAATACATATTCATTATAATCCCAGTCTTTTATGTAAATCCTGCCATCTGAAAAGACTATTTCATCATTTCCATCAGGGGTTACAAATATATCTTTACCATAAAAATCCCACAGTTTCTTCCCATCATAGGTTACAGCCGATATTGCTAGTTCTCCCTGAACCAGATAATAGTTTTCAAAACTAAAAATCCTAAAGCAACATGAGTCGTCACATCTTAAAGTCCATAGAAGGGATAAATCATTAAGGTTTAGACAAAATAAGTTGTTTCCAACACATACTATGATTTTTTCACCATGAATAATAAAACTACTCTGATTCAATCCTTTTGGACTTCCATCAGCAAGCAATAGGGCATTTGTACCTGTAACAGTACACCTAATACCGATGAGTTCAACTACATTTTGCTTATTACAATCATCGGCGTAATAGAGATTGTCGTACCTTCGAATATTATCAACTGAACCAATAGAATAATCATTTTCTAGGTGTATCTCTATAGACCATGAATCAATCTCTATCATTATTTCCCTCCAACTGCTGGTTTTGTTTGACTAACTATATCCATCTTCCATGAATCACAGTTGAGTTTCAACAATGCATGGTTATCCCAGTTTGTAAACTCGTCTGCCTGTATCAACAAATCATTATCTTGCCATCCCTCAAAACAGATGACATCAAGGGGAATAGGCGAATCAACTGAAATAATTTGTTGCCCTTCTTTATCAAGAACATAAATATCATAGTATGTTGCAACTACGCAATCGCCATTCGGGGAAACGGATAGTTCTTTATATTCTGGTTGGTCTTCAAAACTATATAATTGACCATCGACTCGATTAAGTATATATAGATAATCTGAAGTAAGCACATAAATAGAATCATACTTATCAGATATTCCAAGACCTTTATAATCTCCTCTAAACTCACCACACCATTCCTTGTAGTTCTCATCAGTGAATTTTATCCAAGTCCAGTTTTGAGAATTCCACGAACTCTTAATGTCATATACAACCTCTTCATATATTCCTGATCCTGGAACATGAATTTGTTCTGCACACAAAATCATAACATTTCCCCTTATATCTAACCTTTTTCGTATGTTTTATAACTTAAATCCATCGTACCAACATTAAAACATACGAATCTATGTATGTGACCCTCTGTCTTCAATGCTTTCAGATTTTCGTATGTTTTATTTATGATACGGTTCACTGTATCATATTCTAAAATTGTTTCATACTAACTACTTCGCTGTTATTACAAATAATACTTCTTGAAATCAAAATTTGATATCATTCTATGTTCTAACTCTCTACATAATATACTATTTCACGCAGATAGTCTGTCGAATCATGTCACTAAAAACAAACAAAAATTCTGTCATTATAAATACTTAAACGTTTAATAAATTCTATATTAAACAACAATACGTTTAGTACTAGTAGCTAACCAATTCTAATATCATTATATCTAAGCTCATTATCAACATCCAAACCCATCTCATAAATAGAATTATAGATACAAGCCTTTAAATAAACTACTGTATTTTTTATCTCTTTTTCACTACTAGCTTTCTTGAACTTAGCTATAGCATGATCTATAACTAGAAAATTAAGTTTTTCTATATCTTTCTTAATCATATCTACTGGAATTATATTGTCACCTATCTTTATCATTTTTTTATTTTCAATATCCAAAAACAATAATCTTAAAGCATGAATAACTGCATCTCTATAAGTTTCATCAATAAGATGAACTTCACATTTCTCTAACATTAAGTAAAAATCTTCCATCCGTTGTGTACATCTATCCTGTACATCAGTCATATTATTTAAATCATGTGCATTATTAACTTTAAATTCATTATCATCATAAATGTAATTATCTATAGACTGACTGATAGACTTAGAAATATTAAAACCTTTAGATCTATTAAAAACATTAGAAATATTAGGAGCAGTATTAACGCTAGAATCCATGCTGTCTTGAGGTTGATTTTGTTGTCCCTTTTCAGGATAAGTGGTTATCCTCTTTTGGGATGACGGGTTATCCCTTTTTGGGACAAGTGGCTGTCCTAATTTGGGTTGTCCCTTTTTAGGATAACTCCTTTGCCTATATCCCCTATCCTCTATTTCTTGGTTTACAACGTCAGAATCTTTATACTCTAATCCCTTCTCTCCTTGATCTCCATCAGTCTCTCTAATAAAACTTTCTCTAGATTCTTCGGTGTTATCTTCTACATTCACTTTCGTATCTTCATTGGATTCAATAGATGTTTCATCCATGATTCCATCTTCATCATTACAATTTCTGCTTTTCCAATCTCTAATTTTCTTAAGTGGCTCAAATGGAACAATATCATTTAAAATATATATGTTTCTATTGTTGCTGCCTTTTTCTATATCAATAAGCCCACATTCATAAGCGAGTTTTAACAATCTGTAAAATCTATTTCTAGATACATTAAAGGCTTTAAATAGAGCTTCATTATTTGCAAATATTAAACTATTTTCTGCTTTCCCTTCATAGTTTCTTCTGTCTATATATTGATTGAAAGTTACATAAAAACTAACTAAATCAAAATCATATTCTCTTAAATTATCCAATACCAGGTACGTATCACTGAATGTTAATTGTTCCCTAGTTCTCTTTGCAGTACGTTTTAATTCATTCATTACGATTCCCCCATTTTTTAAATATTGTTTTAGTAATTAGAAAAAGAAAAAACACCCTTTCGAGTGTTTTGCTTTTTTCATAGAATTTAAGTTGTTCAATTATAAAATTTTTAGATTTCGTTTTTAGTATAAGTCCTCTAGAGTTACGGCCTAAAGATCCAAAATGGACTGCCATTTACTCCTCCGATTTTACTGCTCTCATTCATAATAATGGATAAATCCCATTCCTTATTACTTCTTTCAACACTAGCCGAATCATGTATTAATATCTTTCCGTTTTCTGTAACGCCTCTTAAAACGATAAAATGGCCGCCATTTGTAAATTGACCTTTTCCCATAGCAACGATGACTGGATATCCATCACTAAGAGCTTTAAGTATAGCATTCGGGTTTCTTCTACTTACTGCTTCAACGTTAAGTCCATAATGCTTTCCTCCATCCGTCATCAAGGACCAATAGCTTCCTGCTCCCTCGGCTCTATGTCCGTTTTTATAACTCCAATCTGCTACTATATCCGGCGTTACCTTATTATCTGTTAGTCCAGATACCACCATGGCCAGAGAAGTTGGGCCACAACCTGCACTTAATATTGGGCTACTTCCATAGGGAAGACTACCCCATCTTTTATCCGTTTGATTATAGTAGGGAATATTTGCATACCCTTCCGGATACTCCTTAAGCTGGCTAAAATCTACCTGATCTCCATCGTAGATATTTAAGCTATTTTCCACATCCATAGATGAAATATTATTGAATATATTTGTAGCAATAAAAATGTTCTCCTCAGTAGTAATCCCTACATCAAAGAGAACATCTTCAAAGTTTATCGTATTTACTTTTATAGTTGCTACCTTAAGCTTTACTGTTTTAGTTCTTGTAACCGTTTTAACATTTCCATTGCCATCAATGATATCTACTTCATACGCTTCCTCATATTCTTCTTCTGATATTTCAACATCTCTTTCAATAAATTTTAAAGCGATTTCCTCTATCCTCTTCTCATCTAAATCATCAAATTCTTGGTTCAATAATACAGAATCAATAGAGATTAAAGCTTGCCATGTTAGATCATAGTTATATTCAACAATAATTTCATCACAGTCGCTATTTTCTTTCTTAGCTTTTTCTATCCACTCCTTATTAAGATTATCTACCTTAAATACAGTATCTTGATATATTGCCACCTTAGCTATGTCTTCTGATAAATCTAAGTTTTCCCCCGGACTACTAAACAATATATTGATCAATATGGAAGGAAAACTAACAAGTGCTAGAAGCAATACTAAAATTAAAAGAAAAATAGACATGAAGCCTATCAATATTTTATGTCTTGCCTCTTCATCAAAGATGGTTTGAGTTAATATTTTTTTCATTATCGCTGCAGCTATTGCGCTAATTTTAATCACCGCCCTAAATCAGGTTTAATTCTAGTTACTCTTCATTGCTTTATTTTCAACGATACGCTCACGTAAGATTTGCATAAAAACATCAGTATCTTTTGTATCGAATAATTCTGCTGAATCGTCCGTAAAGTATATTTTATTTTTATTATTTTTTAAAAGCTTTTTCATCGTATTTCTTTCCTTTTCAGAACTGCTACTTAGCACAACATTCAAATCTTCACCGGCAGCCTCTAAAATATTCACTAAAGGTTCATACTCCGACTGCTTTGCAGCTCCACAAATAATCTTGACATCAGCTATATCGGAGGAATTAAATATCTTTAGCTTTTTCTCGTTCAATAGCCCAATGTCTATTATGTTGAAGCTACAATTCAAAGGAATATTGCCATTATAATAATAGTCTACATATTTGTAAGAAGAATCCTTAAAGCCATAATAAGACGCTATTTTGCTAAGATATCCACTTTCATTTGCTTCTGTATACGATACCCTGGCGCCTATATCCGCTAGAAATGTAGCTAAATTAATTGCAGCTTTAGTGGCTGAGAATTTACTCTTAACGCCTGCAACAAAAATTTTAGTATTATCGCTAGTAAAGGAATACCTTAAATTAAATCGTCTAACGTGCTTTATTATTTCCTCCTTAAACTTTTCTTCATTGTCTAAGCACCTCATAATATCTTCCTGAATGCTTTCTATTTCTGATGAAGTTATAACATTATAAACCTTAGCTTCATTTACGATTCTGCTGAGTAAGGCATTCTCTATATTTTTAGCAATTAGAATAAGCTTCGGGTTATATATTGTTCTAAATGCTGTAATTGCCTCTATAACATCATCTTCATCATCCCTCAAGCACTCTATATCTACAACAACGTACGTATAATGATCTAAGCTCTTCATATCATGGATTACAAACTTTTTTAAATAAAATTCACCGGAAAGCTTTTTAATAATCATATTTTTCTCGTCTTGCAAGAAATCTAAGATGCCTATATTTCCATTACTCCCTAAATAAAGTATCACTGAATCAGCTCCTATCTGTTCATAAAAAATATGACAATGGCAAATACAAAGGCTATAAACCATAAGATCAATTCAATAAATTTAAAAGAACCATTTCTATTCTCCATGAAACACCATCCTATCTATATAAAAATTATAATGGGATATTGAAAAAGAAGATTAAAGTAAATATTCCTACTCTAATCTTCTTCTTAATTTTTTCAATTTACAATTTAAATGCTTTTTAAATCATTACTCTAAATCTCTTCCTTGTCCGTTATAATACTTCAAGTCTTCTGCAATATCATGATTTAGCTTTTCAAGCTTCAGATTCTCTATTTTTAGTATCTCTCTTTCCTTTTTTAGAGAGCTATTCTTGACCTGGATCTCCTTCCACTCTTTAATACTAATTACAGTACAATCTTCCTCTCTATATAAATTGCGAAAATTATTTACGATGAAAAACCCACCTGACAGAAGTAGTACAAATACATACCCAAATAGTAATAAAATAAATTCCTGTAGCAATTTTCCCATATTTACATCGCTCCTTCCTGTTTTATTCTTTGAAACAGTATTTCTTCCAGCTCATGGTTCCTACCCTCTAAACTTAGCCTCTTTTCCTTAAGCTTATTAATATCGCCCTCTAGAACTGCATTCTCATCATAAAGACTTCTCAGCTCACTACTTCTTATCTTTATGGTTCTTTCAAGAATATGAAAAAGTTTCCCTATATAGCTCTCTGTTAGCTTTATTGTTCCGATAGCTCCACCAGCTCCGAGAAAAAAGTAAATCCATATAAAAACAATCTTATTCCAATCCATAAACGATTCCTCCCTTTATCAAAATTCCATTTCCTCAATATCTCTATCTATGCTGATGCTGACTTCTTCTCCAATGGCAGCGATCTCTTCAGCTTTCATTTCTCCTATTTCAGAAATAGAATAAGCCCCTTTTTCATCCTTTAGTACATAACCACATTGTAAATTCTTTTCCAATCTATTTTTTAAATAAGTAAATTGCTTTTCTACTTCTTCAGGATCACTATACTTTTCTTCCAATTTGCCATATAACTTACCTAAGCTTAATGCTCCATCAGCAGATTGAATATATCCAAAAACCACATTGGCATCATAAGAAGTAAATTTAAAGCTTCTATCTACTTCTTTTGCTGCCTGTGCGCCCTTCTCTGTAATACTGTAAGTACCATCTTTCTCTTCTAAATATCCTCGATCTGTAAGCTTTCTTATTCTGCCTTCAAATATATGACTTTGCTTATTGGCCTCCTCTTCACTTCTATAACGCTGCTGAAAAAGCTTTTGTAGCTGCTTCGTAGAAGGGGCCTTTCTAATCATAGGGAGTACCACATTAGCATCATATCTAGAAAAACTAAAGTCCTCTTCCTTATTTTTATTTTCAATATCCCTTTCACTATTTTTCATGCCTTTATCAGCTTTACCGGCAGTTTGACCACCGTCTACGACTTCATCATTTGCCTTAGATAATCTTTTAGATGCGGCTTTACTCTTTTGCTGAGTCTCTTCATTGCCTTGAGAATTCTCTTTGCCTCTGATCTGACTGTCTTCCAGCCCTCTATTATTTTCATTTTTTCTATCTATACTAATTTGATTAATTACAGGGCTTTGTTTCTCTAACTTTACTCTAATTTTCTCCATTTGCTCTACACTTAAATGATCTTTTGAATAGCTTGAAACATCTAAGCCTCTTTCTAATCCTAGTCTTATCTCTCGCATCTGTTTCCAGTTAAAATCATTTTTATTATAAAATGAAACATCCAATCCTTTTTCTAGCCCTAGTTTGATTTCCTCCATCTGTTCTATATCTAAGCTAGATTTTGCAAAAGTACTTACATCCAGGTTTTTATCCAGTCCTAGCTTTATTTCTCTCATCTGTTTCCAATCAAACTCAGGCTTACTATAGAATGACACATCTAACTTCTTTTCCTGTCCTAATCTTATTTCTTCCATCTGTTCCACATTGAATTCTTCCTTGGCGTAAACAGAAACTTCTAACCCCTTCTCTAGCCCTAATCTTATTTCCCTCATCTGTTTCCAATCAAAATTAGGATTCTTATAAAAATAAGTATCCAGCCCTTTATCTAATCCTAAAACAATTTCTTCTTTCTGAAGCCTGTCATATCGATTATCAAAATACACCATAATCTTCTTCAGGGTATGCATTATACCCAACCTTTTATTTGGCTTTTCCATAAATACCATCCTTTCTCCCTTATAAAATTCTATTTACCAGCTAAGATCTCTAAGAATCCATCTTCTATCTTCCACCGGAGCTACCCATATACCGAAGCTTGTATTCAGGAATTTCAAAGTTTATTTTAAACCGCTTAGAACCTGCCATAAATAAAGCCCTTCCCCTTTGCTTAGAAGCCAATAACTCCTCTTCAGCCTCAGTTAAGCTATATAGATTCTTCGTTTCTTCTAAGTTCTTACCGTCCGTTCCCATGAGCACTTTAAAAGTAGGTAAATCTAAAATCGCTTGGCCATACATTTTAATCTTAGGATCTAAAAAATCCCCCACAATGTGAGAGATGATTGCGCCGCCACCTTCATATTTTCTAGCTCCTTTAATCAGATTTCTTAGGAAAATAAGACTTTGAGGAACCCTAGGATCTATCATTAAATAAGCTTCATCACAAAATAGCATTACCTTCTCTGTTGGATCTTTTATAATCTCCTCCCATGCCCACTGAAGAAGGTTAAAATATTGCGTACTCAATATATTTTCCGAAGTATTTTGTAAATCTTTCGTATCGATGCAAATACACTTAGAATCGGCTTGAATGGTAGTATGTCCGTTCCAAAGGAACGAATCACTTCCTAGAGCCATATCCTTTAGCAGTAATGCTAAATCCTCATAGTCCTTCTGATAAGAAAGTTCTTTATCCTTAGACTTCCTTAGAATCTGATTATATAGATCTAACATAATAGGAAAATCCATATTCGATAATTTTGATATATCTGTATCCCAAAATATATCAAAATTATTATAAAGCTCTATCAGCTCACTTTTTAATATGGCGATAAATCGATCTGTAAGAGATGGAATATATAGCTTAAAAAATATTTCTAGATTCTTAATATAAAGGGCCATATCCCCCATACCGTAGCCTTCATCTACATATAGCTTCTCGTTATCACTTTCCTCCTCATCATCCTTCGGAATAATCCTTATTTGCAATGGATTTATTTTTCCTTTAGATCCTCCACCGGCATTGATCCAATCTCCATTTAGATTCCTGCAAAGTTCTTTATATTCTCTATGGGGATCAATAAATATAATCTTTGTGCCCTTCATATATTCAGATAACGCTATATGTTTTACTACAGTAGATTTTCCTACACCTGGTACGCCCATTATTACAAAAAAGCTGTTGGTCCTATCCCCTCCACGCTTCCAAGGATCGATCACCACTAAGCCACCGCCACTATCCTTAGCATAGTAATAACCGGTACCATCGTTATAACCACTTGAAGCAAAGGGGAATCCCCCTATAAATGTACTCAATGGCACTACCCTTTGCGTAATATTACTAATATCTTCATCCTCCACATAAAAAGGAGAAATCTGCTTAAAGCCCTCTTTCTGTAGGTTTGAAAGGGTTCTTAATTTACATTTTAAAACAGAAACACTACTCTCCACTTTCCTGCAAATTTTATCAAATACTTGCTCATCTCTTGAAATCGGTACGATCACTGTACTTAAAAGCCCCACAATTTCTTTGTCTCCATCGATATCCACCATGGTTTTCTCAGCATCCAAAGCTATTTTTTCGGCCCTTGATGCAGTAAGCGGATCTCTTGTACTGTCAGCGACGCCCTTCTGCTGCTTTATTAAATTAGAGAGAGAGTTTACAAAAGTGCTATTATCAATGGGTGTAAAGTCTATTGATACAATTGTACTTGGTATATTCGTAATCCGAGATAACCAGCCATAGTCCGGGCTTTGTGGATACTTTATGATCCCATAAGCCCTTGATGTACTCTCACCCAAATCAAAAGTATTTTTTCTAAATTTAAGTCCTACAGGCGTGATTATATTTAATAGTGAATTATTTACCTTTGAGGTTTCTTTTTTCTTTGCCATTAAGCCGTCTCCTCCAATCTAGTAATAAAAGGTATAGCAGCTTCAAAATCTGCATCTTCTATGTGAGAATATGCTGGATTATTAATCAAATTACAAAGTCTAGTTATCCCTTGTTCGCTCAATATCTCACAGCCGATATTCCTTCCCTCAAATTTTGAAGCTAATTCAGTAGCCTTTTTAATAAGCTCCCTTTCTATGCCCTCCTCAAATTTTTCATAAATCCTTAGATAAAATTGCCTTTCTACTACCTCCCCACTCATGGCATAGTTGCTCATGACCAGCATCTCATGCCTTAAAATTTCCTTCTGCTTCGGGTTATCTGTATTTAATATGATATTAGAATACTCCTGGATGAGTGGTGTAATGTCTATAGGCCTAGATACAGCTAGAAATCTAAAAGTCTTTTGCTCAGCTGAAAACTCCGCAGTCAATTCCTTACTCATATTCTCTTTTTCTCTTCTACTTAAAAGATCCGTAGAGATTGGATTAATTTTTATATAGGCAAATACATATCCATCTTCAGAATATAAGAAGTTACCTTTAATATCCTGTACATTCATAAACCCTTGAGCTGTTTGTAGGTTTTTATTAATCTCTTCTTCCTTTTTCTTGGATTCTCTTTTTAATAAGAATAGCCCAATACCGCCTCCTACTAAAGTTAGAATAAGTATGATCATTGGAAAAATCATTTTCTATTTCACCTCATTTCCACCATCAGAAGATTTATCTTTTTTATTTCCCGCGAAATATTGTTCATCTACGATAACCTCAGTAAAGAAATTTTTCCTACCTTCTTCATTTTCATAATTCCTAACCTGCAATCTACCTACTACAACGATCTGCTGACCTTTCTTAAAATACTTCTCTGCAAACTCTGCAGCTTTACCAAAACCAATGATGTTTATAAAATCTGCATCCGGTTCACCTTCCTTTCTAAATTGACGACTTACAGCTAAGGTATACTTACCTACTGCTACAGGATTTTCACCCTGCGAATACCTTAACTCTACATCCTTAACCAACCTTCCTAATAACATGACTTTGTTCATACTAACATCCTCCTTTTTTTATAATTGTGAATTAGTAAAGTAAAAAAAGAAGCTAAAATTTTAGCTCCTTTTCCTGTGCTGCCTTTATAAATTAATGTAGACAAAATATAGCCACAGCTACTACAATGAATGGACTTAAAGGTATTTTAGTGTTTAATTTTGCTTTCTTCATTAAGATTAAAAATACACTTGCTGCAGCTGCTAATATGATTGATAAAATAAATATACATAGTATTTCTTTAAAACCAAATATTAAACTTAACACAGAAATTAACTTAACATCCCCACCTCCTACTCCACTTATTAAAGAATAAATTATCATCAATAAGGATATTGAAAAGAAAACTAAAATTCTAGAAATAATAAAATTGATATCTCCTACAGTAGCAACGTTCAATATTGATGACCCCAACAAAAATACAATTAAAGCATCCGGTATCTTCAAATACCTAATATCCAATATCATAATTACACTCAAAATATTGCATATTAGTATTTTGTCTAAAGAAGCTCTTATAAGTAAATTAGCCGTATTAACCATAATCAATAAAAGGATTAAAAATATCTTCCATCTAATACCTAAAGGTTTTAAATAATCCCTGTACAATTCTCTCATACAATTTCCTATATAAGACAATATGCCCCTTATAGAATAAGGAGCATCTGTCTCAATACATTTATTTTTAATTGCCATACTTATTTTTTATTCCTGGCTTCAGCAGTTCTCTAACATCGCCCTTTATGTCTAATTCCAGTTCTGTTTCTCTCATAAGATCTTCTTTATAGGCCCGAACTATAAATCTATACGGTTTCCTCAGCCTGTTATTATTTTTATCTAAAGTAAGATCTGTACTTATCCAAACGATATAATCAAAGATATCTTCTTTAATTTCTAAAGAACCGTTCACATTATACCGTAGTGGATACTTAACCGAAGAATATCCCATAGACGATCGATTATCTTTAGAAACGATCTCATGAGGTACTACAATCTCTAGGCGATCTACATAACCTTCTGTAGTGATGAAAAAATAAATCTTATCTCCAGCCATGGCCGGATTAGGCCTTAAGTTGCCATATACCCTTATTGGAAGTACATTAAATCCAATTGCATCTGTCCCCGTGGCACCATGGGGATCTGTTGCTATTACCATCAGCTCATTATATCCTTCTACTAATTTATCAATATTGAAGCTTTGCTCTTTTCCTGAAGGAACATCAGCCTTAGTCCAAATTGTTTTCCACTGTCCATTATTTACCCTATGTCTCACCTCTAAATATAGATGATCCAAATCTGGATCCTCAGCTAATATTTTAACCCTTCCACGGTCTCCCTCATATAGCTTGCTTGGGCTTATACTTATATCTACGGTCGGTGGTCTGTTAAGTATCATCGAGTAATTTTCTCTAGATATAAGTTCACCTGTCCTTCTGCTATAAACGCTAACTGTATAATCCAACTTCTGATCCTTATTTCTATCATTTACCATCATACCATCCCTAGTGTATCTGTTAGAAAATACATTGTTTAACTCAAAATTTGTATTGTCTAAATCATTAGATGTTACTACAATCCTAAAATTACCCCATTTGTCCATAATAGAAGATGATGATAAATTAATCAATACATTAAAATGCTTGTTGTTATTAACGACTTGAGAATTATTATTAACCTTTATATCCTTCACACTTACAGACTTTGTAATTGAGTCCGTTAAATTGTACTTATTCCTTACTGTTAGCCTAGTTGCTAAGGCGTTACTTGTTGGGATTTCACCATTTAATTGAGCTTGATTTTTTGTCCAGGTAACTAATCGTGTCGTTACTTTCCCAAAGAAGTCATTCCATATGGTGTAGCTTGGATCGAGCTGTAGGGTTTCATGGCCTACATTGCCTTTGTAAACCTCACCATCCGCCATTACAGAGTTCGCTAAAGTAGTACCTACTTTATACTCAAATTCAGCAATTGGCGGTTTCCCCATTGCATCGATTGTAATAATATCTGTGTCCGTTAGCTCTCCATCGTTTATAAGGTCTAATCTAGCGCCATAATCCTTTACAGTTAATCGAATATCGGTCTTATAATTAATATTCGGTGCAAAGTTTTTAAGGCTTGTAATCGGTCGCCAATCTTGAATTATAGTATCGTCATATCCTACATATCTGTACTGCCATATTTCTTGCTGTATACCCTTATCTGCTCTAGTTTCAAAGTCTAAATCGTAACTCTTACTTTCAAGATTTAAGGTGTCGTTTCCGTTATCGATATAGGAAATCTTGGCCACAGGTCTACGGTGTGCGTATAGCTCTATATCTTTAGGTTTAGATTCTTTTGAAAAATCAATCCCAGCAGGGTTCAAGATATGGTCTTTCTCCTTAGCCGATACTATGTACCTTCCCGACTTTCCTAAAGTTATAGTAATATCTTCGCCATCCCTTGTAACTGGATTTCGGTCAAATATGGTAAAGCTGTCGTCCATGAGCCACTGTCCATTGAAGGTTATTTCACTGTCTGCATTTTCATAAATCTGCGGATAATGCTCAAATTTAAACTGCCTTTCCTTTCCTCTTGGAACTGGAACTGTAGTCGTGTAGTCCTTTTCCTCATCTTCAAATTCGATGTTTTTAAGGGTTATGGTGTTACCTGTTTCCACTACCTTAATAAGTGGATGCTCGGCTGAATTTACTTTGCTGTAGATCCAATCCGCTACTTTTTGAACATTCAACGTATCTAGTGTATATAGTCTATTTCCATTATTGGTATAATCACTATCTCCTGTTACATTTTCTATGCCTTGAATACTTCTAACAAAGTTTTGATTTACAGGAAGCTCTAACACATTGAATATATATTTTTTTGAATCTAAAGCGTTGTTAATTCTTCGGTAGTATATATCGCTTTTTTCCATATTGAATATAGGGATATAAAACGTATCATTGTCATTAATATGAATATCTGCAATATCTTCTATATTGATAGGGACACTTCTTTGTACCGTATGGAATCCGTCTTTAAACTCAAAGAATATGTTGTGCTTACCTAGTGGTAAATAAGCTCTACTTAGATAATTGTTCGTATATGGCATCTTACCAATTGATCCGCTATATAGCACCCCATTATTCACTATATTCGGTGTATCTGTCCATATTTTAAGGTTGATATTGTCGTTGTCTATATCGTTTATTTGCCAGGAGAAAGGTAGATAACCCCAAAACATCTTTTCATTCATTACCGGCTTTAATATGGCTACATTTGGTGCTGTATTGATTTTCGTTACCCTAGCTGTATTTCCTGAATAGCTGTTGGAATCTCCATCATTTACCTTCACTCTAAATTGATATTCCCGATTAAAACTAAGGCTTTGCCATACGGAGTTAGGGATCAGAAGTGATGTGGTTTGGCCACTGGCAAGATTCGTATTCGTTACTGCATCCCTCCAGGTACTTCCATCTAAATATTGTAGTGTGACACTTAATACATCCCCATCGGAATCATTGACCCTAGCTTTTACCGTAGGGGGCTGATCTGTTCTGAGGGTTAAAGATTGAGTTGGTTCTGTAATGGTTACAGACGGTAGATTGTTAAGCTTTTGTATACTGATACTTTTAGAATCTGTTGCCTTTCCGTCATTCAACATGACCCTAAAATCCACATTCACATTAGATGGCAGGCTTCTCCAAACGGAATCCGATATGTTCACCGTTGTTGTTTCAGCATTTTTTATTCCTGTCCTGGTGTCGATGGTTTGCCAGCTACCGTTTATATTAACGGAAGTTGTACCTGTCATTGTGTTGCCATCAACATCATAAGCATTATATTTTAATGTCGGCTTTTGATACTTTAAGAAGCTCTGTCCGCTTGATGGTTGAATGATTGAAACTACAGGTGGCGTATTGGGTTCTTCAAGTGGGCCTAGATATTCATAATGTACAGTACCATATACTGAATCTCCAAATGGATTTGAAGCTGACCCATATGCTATTAGTCTAAAATATACTTCATCCCTTCTGTGAGCAAAATCTACAATTTTATTAAGCACAACTGTAGCACTATAATTTTCTTCATTCATCCCTCTAGCTTCTCGTAAATTGAATGTCCCCCAATCCGTTTTAAGCTGATACGAACTCAATGATGTCCCTATTCCTAAATCTATCACTACTTTGGTTATTTTATACCGCCCAAGACCTGGAGCAGACGTTGACGGTGGATGAAGGGAAAAACCCAACTCACTCATTCTTCCCAGACTACCGTACCTAACAGCGGAATAGCCTTCAGACCATGCTCCTATGCCAGTTCTTCTGTTGTAATCATCACTATAACCATACATGCTTCCAGACCCAGCAGCATATGCACGTATATTTACTACAAATACAGCTTGAAATATCAATAGCATTGTTAGCAGCTTTGCACCTAATTTCTTACTAATATTTATTTTCATACTTGGTCAACCTCACCTTCAGACCTCGACTTTCAAGGTTTGCTACTAGCTCATTAATTTTATTTTGCATATCAGCAGGGATATAATCATCGTAATGCACAATAATATTGATCTCTCGATCGATGCCTATCTCAAAAGTGATCGTTGGTATTAAGTTGTCTATGAAAACATTGGAATAATCGCTAAATGTCATTAACTCATGCCCTAATATTTCATTATAGAGTGGTGAACTTGTTGGCGGTAACTGTGTTATTTCTTCCTGCACTTTTGCTTTGATATAATATTCCCCTAGTCCATCCACTTGCGTTAAGAATGTTAGTATTACATTGTTTATATCCTTAACCTTTACAATGTTACTTTCCTCTAAGTTCAGAACGATTTCCGTTTCTGAATCATGGCCATTTACAGGATCTTCCGTAACGATAACCATATGCTCTAAATCATTATCGACTCCATCGTTGGCTACATCATATGCAAGATAGAATACTTTTCCTCTTAGCTTATCTCCATCGTTAGATTTTGATTTGTCGATTACTTTGATATAGCCCTTATCAATATTTTCTTCGGTTATCGCTTTAGACCTATGTTTATAGTCCCTAACATCATTTTCTGTTATTCTATGCTGCATACTCTCAATCTCATAATTGATAACAGGTGCTTCATCAGGAAGGATCTCTATACTCTTATATACTTCGTCACTATCGAAGCCTTTTGTATCAAAGACCTGTAATGCAAATTCAAACTTACCATCTTTCTTAGCATACATCTCCAAGCCATCCTTAATCGGATACTTAGGGTAATGGATTCTTATATGCTCATCGTTGTAATTTCTTACATTGTCTATATTCTTCCACTGTCCATCGTTGAATCTGTATTTAATCTTACTCTTAGTGTGATCCAATGGGAAAGGTGCATCGCTATAGCTGCCTGTAAAATCAAGCGTTATAAACCTATAGACCTTTTTCTGTATGCTATATTCATCCGTAACTTGAATATCAGCATAAAGCGTTGGCGCTGCAATCACTTCCTTAAAATCAAGTGCCGTTTCAAGTCCCTTATCGTCAATGGCAATTGCCCTAAAGGTTAAGATACCCGGTAGATCACTGACATATCTATACTTGCCCTGGTACGTTTCGTTCCATAAGGGAATCACTGTTGTTTGTCCTAGATAATTAAGTCCAGGATAATTTTCAACTGGCTCTAGGCTAACAAAGCTGATCCAGCCATCACCGTCTTTTGCATCTACAACTACATCAAATTCCTCCTTTGCAAAGGTAGGAGCTTTCCCATCCTCACTTACGATCTGCAACTCTACCTGTGGTGGCAAGTTTTCTATGTATATTTCTATGTCCTTTTCAGTACGTCTTATTGGCCTAAAGGCATTGTATGCTGTGCTTCTGAAGATATAGTATTCTTCCGTTTGGAATACTCCCTTCTTGAATACAAATTCATCTTCATTCAAAACTCCTGTACCTGACATAACAACTTGTCCAGTAGATTTCTTAATAAACTTCCAGCTTTCCTCAACTATATCGAAACCGTTTGGATGTTCTTCTGAAGGATCATTAATGTCGTATACATCTGTTTTAATCTTAACTGGCTTTCCTAAATGAACAATATTAAGATTGGAATCTGTTATGTCCCCTGAAACGTCTATTACTGGTGGTTTAATTTCCTTCACTTTGAAGCTTACACTTTCTTCTGCTGTTTCAGTGGTTTCCTCATAAGCTAAGGTGTTAGGATTCCATACATAATCTATATACCTTGCTCTTTGTACTGCATAAGCACCATCATCGGGTCGATCTGTAATGAATAAGCCATCTATAACGCCATCACCCGATTGATTCGCATTTTTAGAGAAAAACCGCCATCGGATATTAGATCCTCCACTTGCAGAACCTCTTATCCTTATACTTTCCCCTTCATAAATTCTATTTGATGGTGTAGTAGGGTCGTTATCCCTCGGCACAATCCATATACCAAGATGAGGCTTATCTACATCAGGCTTTGGTCCCGGCTCTATAGGATCAGGGGGTTCTGCGCCCTCCTTGAGCTTATACCCAAATATGATCTCATGATTTGCATCTTTTCTATCTATCCACGCTTTATCTTCTCCACTAGGTGGAGAAACCAAATCATACCCATCTATCGAAGGTGCATGCACATGATACCAACCTATCGCCGAAGGAGTATGTAGTTCCTGTGGCTTTATTGCTCTCCCATTTTCATCTAAAAACTTAACAGTAACCGTGTCTAGCCCATCCGGTATTAGGGTAACAACAACAGGAACGTAATTGGTATAAATCATAATGTTGTTTAGACCTATATCATCTATACTCTCATTTAGACTTAAAGATGTAAACGTAGCATTTAATGTTACTCTTCCTGTTTTGCCGATATGCTGGGAAGTGTTGTTTAAATGGTAGTTTTTTACCATATATTTATTTATATCCGATCTAGGAACTGTCGTATATTCTTGTAAGTTTGAATAACTCTTATTTGGACTATAGGTTTCTATGGATTTTATCTTGTAATTTGGAACTGAAACCGACGGAAAATCATAGGAATATATGGTACTGCCAGGTCCATCAAATGTATGTCTCCTGCCGCCACTACTATCATCATACAGCCACTTTCCCGTAGTTGGATCTTGCCAGTAAGCAAAGGATGCAGTAAACAAAATATTAATATCTCCCGAAGCTTCTCCATGAACTTTAAGCTGATTCATTTGAATTGGCATGAAGATGTTAAATATGGATATAAACAATAAGGCAAAAGCAATCACCTTGTTTTTCTTTAACATAAAAATCTCCTTTCTTTTAACTAAAAAAAGGACATTAACCATGTCCTTTTTAGCTTCATTTTATTTAATTTTATTTAAATGGATTCTCTATCAGTAGAAAAGTCTTATCAGTATTTAAATAATCATAAAACACGATATGATCTACTTGGCTTAATTTAAACTTGTACTGATTACTATCAAACTCCCAATCATTTGCACTTTCAAGAGCAAACATGGTCGTAAAAGGGACTTTATCTTTTACTCCTAGATGTGTTAGACCTACAATATCAGCGTAATGCTTTTTTAGAAAATCATAGGATGCTTGACTTTGTCTTATCATACCTCTGAATCTATATTGATTTTGATTATCTACATAGCCAGAATGTAAATAAGCCAAAGTACCATCCGATAAAGCATATCCTTTTAAATATAATTTAGAAAATCCGTAAGGATCTAATTTATCTGCACCTTTATTGGTCTCTATTCCAGTGATAACAAAGTTACCTACTCGAATAGGGAAATCCTTTACGGTACCGTAATATGCTTTCTCAAAGGTTGATCCATCTTCCGTAGGGATTCCCTCTGTTTTAGTAGTTCCACCTAAGTTTAAATCCTTAAATGGTTTACTTACAGATAAATCTGTGATTTCTTTATAGTTTTTAGGCTGCTCAGGTTTTACTTCGATAGGTTTTTCTATAGGTACTTGCCTTTTGGATGGATCTAAAAATCTTAACAGCATTGTAGTAGCTTCGGCTCTAGTAGCTGTATTATTAGGCTTGAACTCTCCATCGGGATAACCTGTTATAATTCCTGCTGCGTATACCTTAGCAACGTGTTCCTGGTATTCAAAAGGTATTTGAGAAAAATCTACTATTTGCTTTTTAAGTTTTTCTATGTCTGTTGGATCTTCCTTTAAAGCTCTGGAAATCATTCTAGCTATTTCACCTCGTGTTATTTCAACATCATAACCTCCAAATTCAGTTCTTATGGCGTACCCTTCTTCAAAAGCTTTCTCCATATACCATCCAGCCCAATGTCCTGTTTCTGCTATATCTTGTTCTCCATGAAGCAAGGAAACTAAAATCTTTGTAAACTCTGCTCTAGTCATTGTATTATCAGGCTTAAATGTATTATCCTTATATCCATTAATAGCTTCTTCTTTAACTAAGATCTCAATGTTTTCCTTAGCCCAGTGGTTACTAATGTCTGTAAAATTTGAACTAGACCCTGCAAATACGAAATTAGATATTGAAAACAAAGTAAATAATACGGTAAATATTATTATGCTTTTTCTTTTCATTATAAAGCTCCTTTCTTCTTAAAATATTTTTTTAATTTTATGTACTTTTAAGACTTAAAACTTACATAATATTCCTTTTGAAACTTAGTTTTATATTAATAATTATATCATAAAAACGTTTAAATTTCAAGGAATATACGCATTTAAAGACGTTGTTTTTTGAATTTTCAAGCTAATATTTTTCCCTTAAAATCAAACTTTTTTATTTCAATACCCCCTCCCTTCAAACGTATTTTCAATCAGTATTCGCCTCCTTATAAAGCATCTTTATATACAAAAAAGCCACCATTATTGGCGGCTTTCTGGTTGATTAAACTTATTCATCTTTTTAAGCGAATCTACAATATCTATATTAACTGCTTGTATTGCTGTGGTGAAGCTCTCTAATAAGTGACTAGGCATGTATCCACTCATAGATTTTACATATTCAACTAGATAGTTCGATGTAACCATTGCTTTGTCCAGTTTTTCTTTATGTATATCTATTTTATCTGTTTTGATAGATTCAGCCAAAACTTGTTTCTCCTCAATTAATTCTCTCATGTTAAAATAGCCATCGACTAATTTTTCATATTGCTCCCATGCAAAGTCATCTTCTAAAATTTTCAATAATTTCGCATAACCTCGCTCAGATAGTAAGTAGATATTGTTACTTCTATTCATTGCATTTTGGGTATAAATTCCGTTACTCATTAAGTGAGTAACGAAATTAGTGTCTTTTAAATCAATAATATCTATATTATCCTTAAATCTTTTTCTGTTTCTATTAACGGCTCTATTTATTTCATCTATAGTTTTTTTATGTATTTGTGCTATATCTTTTGCTAACATAGATTTTTTGCCTCTTCCAAATCCACCTTCAATATGACAAAATTCCATGTCATCTAAATTAAATTTACCTTTTAAAATTAGATCATTCATAGTTAGCTCTCCTCTCAAATTTTATAAAGTTGAAAGAAGCCTCTATCCATGCTATAATATTTCATGGAAGATTATTCTTTCGGTGGAAGTCCAATATCAGTTGTCGAGGCTGTGGACTTCCTTTTATTTTTCTCTTAGATCATCTTTTAACTTCTTAATCCCTCTTCGAATTGCTTCTGCACGCTCTGCAATATTTTCTTGCTTACAATATTTGTTTAATATATCGGTTGATTCACTATCTAATCTCACAGTAATACGTTCAGTTTTGGGATTATTAGTAGGACGACCTATTTTTTTATCAGACACTAAATCACCTACCTTTTGTCTGCCGTAATTAAATTGTATAATTACGGCAGACAAAAGTCAAGATATTTTAAAGAATTTATTTAAATTTCTTTTATTCCTATACCTCCTCTGTATATAAACTAAATTTTCACCTGCTAAATAAAATATCTTTATAACACAAAAGCCACCATTACTGGTGACTTTTTAGTTGAATGAACTTATTTGTTTTTTATCTAATCTTTTTTCTCCTTGCAAACTTCAAATTAGCAATATCAGTTAAATTTTTACCAGATACAGCTTCTATGATATTTATATCTTTTGATAAATTTTCAATTTGCTCCTCTAAGTTAAGATGCCTATCCGCATTATTAGCTTCCACATCATCTATTTTATTCTCTAATCTATCGAATCTAGTGTTGACTTCTTCTCTAAACTCTTGCATTTCGGTTTTAATTCCTAAAACCTCATTATCAACTCTAGCAAAACCTTCTTTCATCCCAGCTTTTAAACCTTGCATTTCGGTTTTTAAATTTTGCATCTCAGTTTGTAGCCCTTGAACTTCACCATACATTTTTTCCATTAATTCAAACAGTTTCTCATTGTCCATAAATTCACCTCATTTTTCCAGCTACAAATTTTCTTTATGTATATTATAGCATATATTTATGAAAAATTTTTACTATGAACATTAAAATTATATTGAAAAAGCCACCATTATTGGCGGCTTTCTGGATTGTTGAGCTTATTCATCTTTTTAAGCGATTCTACTAAATTCTATATACATCATAGTAAACCATATCTAGCTCTCACAATATTTAACTCTCTATAAAATTCTGTTAAATCTGGCTCATTTAAAGTAAGTGTTAGGTCTAACTCAATAGACTCTTCACTGTCATGAGGAATTAATGCAAGTCTATTCATTGCTTCAGAATATTTTGCACAGTAACTTTCTAAATCACTAATTGGAGATTCCCACATTCTTGAAAGTGTATTCTTAACTTCTTTCCATTCATCATTAACTGATATTCTTTTAAAATCTAGTCCCCAGTTTAGAAATTTTTCATAAATAGTTCCCAATCGTTCTCCTACATAAATAATTTGTTCGACATCTCCAGGTTCGCCGGGTTCTCCCATGGCTATAGGAATTGCATTATTAAATAAAGAGGACAATGCACTTGTCACCAATATAAGTTCAGAATTTTTATCTACTATCCAATTAAGAAATTCATTAATTTCATTTAGGTTTTGTACCTGTCCAAAAGAAATTCCATACTTCAGATCTCTTTTTAAGTCTTCTGATTGTTTAAATTTAGTAGCCATAATATTTCCTAACAGTATATATTCCCAACCAACTGGCTTTTCTAGTACAATTTTTAACGATTCTCCATCTAAATTTATTACTTTAGAAGAAAGATTTTTTTTGTTCACTTGTTGTCGTAATATTAAAGAATCGTAGAAAAGATAACCAATTTGTCTTTTAAGTGTTTTTATTATATCTTGTGCACTTTCAAATTCATGTACCCAAATGTTTTCTTTACCACGAAGGTCATCTATAAATTCAAAAAGTTTGGGCGTATCTACTATGTTAGTCAAATCAATAGTAGGATTGTTTTTCCATATTGGAAGAACATTCAACAAACTTTTATCTACAAACACATAAATAGGTATTCCTTTTGCCCTGGCATTAATATACTCTAAATTTGTTATAGACTTCCCATTCCCTGTAATATGACCGTATCGATTACCAACAACTAAAATAAAAATATCTGCCCTTTCCCTAACGATTCTAATACAATTTTGTATATTTCCTATATTAGGATCTAAAGGGAAAGAATCATACTCTGATAATATAGCATCAAAACCTAAATGATGTTCAATAAAATCCTTTATATCTTTTCTAATTTGTTTTAAATCATAACAAGTAGAGCTTACAAATACAGTTGGTAATCGTCCACTATTTCCATAATTCATCTTATCATTCATCCTATCATTTTTTAATCTAATTGATAAATTACTATAATTACCTGCATTATTTAATTTTTGTGCGTGACTAATAGTCTCATCTGAATCTTTGTTGTGACCAATAGTTACAATAGAATTAGTCAGAGTTTAACTACTTGATTACTATTTATTCTAGTAATTGCTTTCCTAACTACTTCACTATTTAATCCTAAGCACTCTCTAACATGGTATGGATTAAAGCACAGCTTGACCCAAAGTGGGAATTATTATATGCCATCAATTAACTCTAGTCTTAAACTACTGCAGGTTTACCAAAAGTCTGTATTATAACTAACACCACAATAAATAAAACAATATACATAATAATTCGATGTACTATTCTTATTCTTATCTTCTTTATAGTTAGATATTTGTTAATCTTAAGTGCAAGAATAATACATATTGACAGTACAATAAATGAAAACAAATAAGCCAAAAACGCAGAATTCATATTATATTCCCCCTCTTGATAAATCCATTTTGAACAGTACTGAACTAAATAGGTTACTAATCTTTAGTAATTGTTCTCCCATGCTTCAGTTAATATATCTCTAAACAATTGGTTTAATCCGTCAAATCCAGTCTCACTTCTCATATCTAACGATTTAACGTAATCCTTAAAATAGCTAATTTTTTCATCCAGAAATTCATTAATTATTTTAATTTGCTTCTCTTCATTCATCTCTTCCCCTGCTTTTTTTCGTACTAACAATTGATCTATCTCATTAACAAGATCATTCTCTAATTGTAATGAATCCATCAAATCCTTAAATAACATCGGTGGTTGAGTCCCATATCTCTCAACCCACATGCATGCCATTATTGGTCTTAATACATAAAAATACTTTTTGATTCGAACCGTTTCGCCTTTAAGATATTCTCTATAGTTGCCTTCTGCCATATGTAAATAGTGATAAATACAGGACTTTGAAGAAAAATATTCTTGTGTTAATATCCTTAATTTCCTGATAAAATCTGAATACTCCATATATACAATTGGTGAACTTAACCATTCAAGTAGTGTTGGATTAGATTTTTTATATAACATCAAGGCTTTTTTAATATCCCATCCATTGATATCCAATAGTTCATTAATCGGTAATTCTATTACATCTCTTCTATCTTGAATAGAAAGATACCATTCAGGCTTATGAATATAAATAAATCTTACATCATAATCACTGTCTTTAGACTCAAATCCCCATCCCCTACTACCAGATTCTACTGCATAAAGAATTTTGATTTGATTATCTCTTTCTATTTCTTCTAACTTCTCCATTATAACGCTTTTCAAATTTAGCACCCCTTTAATTGGTATTCTATTTAACACTGTATTAACTTTTATGAAATAGCAATATTTCCTCTATTACTTATAATATACATTGTTAATGTGCTAATCCCAAAAATAGCTATGCAAATTCCAAACAAAATTAAAATCGTTTTTAATTTGGAGCAGTGTACAACATTAAAATATTCCTTAACGTCATTCTTGAAAAAATATAATAAAATAAAGCAATGTATAACAATCCTTATTCCATATTTAATAATATAGGTTGTTGCATCAGAGATTAAAAGTTGGGATCGAACGACCATAACGCCAACTGTAATTATAGTATTAAAATATCTTGATATTGCATAGGCATAATAAAATGAGCCTAGCCACCACCCCCACTTTTTACCTAGCAACATTCCTATCCCTGAAGATACAGCAAGTATTCCAATAAATAAAAAGGATATAGCTATTAATTTTCTATAATCACTTGTATACATACTATCTCTAGTCATGATTACTATTGGTATTCCATTTATTAATGCTAGAATAGACAAAATATTTATTCCCATCGGTTTCTTTTTCACAATATTCCCCACATTCCAAGTTAGTATAGTATACCTAAAGGTGATCCAATCAACTTATATTCAGTACATTTACTTATTTAAAAAGTATATTTTATTAAGTTATTCTACAAATTTATTATTAGAAACTATCTTTTAAAATAAGCCCTGACTATATCTCTTTATATGATTTAGATAAACATACGAACAATATTAAGAGTTGTATATCAGTTAGAATCCATTAAATATTTCAAATTATCTACATTATATAACAAGTTCTGTAAATCTCTTGTCGAATTATGTAATATGAAAAATAAAAAATACCGCACAATTCATTTGTGAATAATACGGTATTCATATAAAATATTCAGTTTTTAATTTTAGTCATTAAATAAGAATGTCGCGTCTTAAATACACAACAAGTGATAATAATTCATTAAATACATTCAAAATAAATTCCTTCTTTATCTCCAAACCTATCATGAACAAAGTGTTTTATTTTCAAACTTGGCAACTTCCACTCATAATCTAAAGTACCATAAAATAAATTTTCTTTTATTATTTGTGCTCTCCCGTAGTTAGCTTCAAGCCATTTTTGTCTACGTTGATATGAATTATGAAGTTCTTCAGTTGAATTTCCAACCGTCAGCATAATGGAATTAAGACGTTCTGGTTTATCAGTTACATAAAAGTGAATTACAGCTTCATCCGTTTCGGTTATCCATGCTCTTCCATGATAAATAGGAGGTCTATCTTCAAAAGAAGTCAATTTAAAATCATATTTACCTAAAGCCCCTATCAAATCATGTAAATTAGAATGAAATGAGATTTTAACATTAGGGTTATATAACTCTAAGAAATCTTTGTTCATTTTATATTCATCACCCACTATTTAAACTCATAATATGAAACTAATCTGATCTATCTAACAAGAAAATTATATCATATTTTCTATATTGTTATAGCAAATTTCTGCTTTATAATACCGTATTATTCAGTTTCAAAGGACATTATTTACCTTTTAAATTTTAGTAGTTATGTCGCCTAATCTTGTATTGCGACATAAAAAATACCGCTTATCCATTTCTGAATAATACGGTATTAAATAAAATATTGATGTTTAATTGTTATTACGCCTTATTTAAATGTGGTCTTCTGTCAAGAAAACGGACAATAAAAACTTGATATATTCTTGAATCGTCTAACCAACATATTTATCCTCGAAATCATATGGTGAAGACATCTCGCAATAACTGTGAATTCTCTTTGTATTGTAAAATGCTTCGACATATTCAAAAATAAGTTCTTGGGCATGACTAATATGCCTTATGACGAATCTGTTGAGCCATTCTCTTTTTATTAGAGCATGAAAAGACTCAATTACAGCATTGTCCCAAGGGGTTCCCTTTTTTGAATAGCTTCGAATAAATTTGCCTGCTGGTGTTGCATCAATATACGCTTTTGATACATATTGCACACCTCTGTCACTGTGAATAATTATCGGAGTATCTAATTTCCTAGATGATTTCGCTTTGTTAATGGCTCTTAGTACTCCTTCCACACAAAGGGTATCTGAGAGGTGCCAGCCTATAACTCTTCGTGAGAATAGATCCATTACTGTTGTTAAGTAAACGAACTCGCTTACTGTCCATACATAGGTAATGTCTGTTACCCAAACGGTGTTAGGTGCGTTAGGTGAAAAATTTCTATCTAGAATATTTTTAAGTTTATTATCAAAATCTGGATCAATTGTCGTCCTTTTGTATGGACTTACCCAGATTGCCTTAATTCCTAGCTCACGCATATAGTTTCCAACAGTTTTCTCTGCGATAACGTAACCTCTGCTTCGCAGTATAGATGTAATTTTGGGTGCTCCATATATTTGTTTGGATTCATTGTAAATCTCTATAATTTCTTGTTTAATCTGCTGTTTTCTAATTTTTTGATTTGAATCTTGCCTTTTCAAGTAATCATAGTATCCAGAAGATGAAACGCCTAGCACTTTAAGCACACTGTTAACTGAAATCTGGCGCTTCTTAGATGATTCTTCTACTTCTTTGTAGATTGCTTCAGTTAATCTTTGTTCAGTATGCCTATGGCCTTTTTTAGTATTTCAAGTGCATCTTCCTTATCTCTTAGTTCTTTTTTTAGTCTTGCAATTTCTTTTTCTGCATCTGATGAATAATTGCCAGAACCTCTATGATTTACTACACCATCATTCTTCTTGGCATTTTGAATCCAATTATTAAGACCTGTGGTGCTAATTTTTAGATCCTCTGCTGCTTCTTTGATTGATTTGCCAGATGAATAATAATAATTAACTGCATCTTGTTTAAACTCTGCGCTGTACTGTTTTTTAGTTCCCATAGTAATCTCTCCTTGTCTGATACACTTATTATATCAAATTCAAGGACATATCACGTTTAAGTTCTACGTTTTTTATTCTACCATCAATGATGCGTCTTAATTTCAAATAAAGGTTCTAATTATTTCCTGTAATTATATATTTTCAATTCTTACATTATTTTTTTGTAATATATTTATTATCTGTTCATGGTTTTTTATTTCAAATTTTTGTTCAACAATTTTTGATCCTGAGTTTCTAAAATAAGTAACCTTTATATAATCTGTTTTACTAATTTTAACCTTTTTTATCTCACTCCAAGAATACAATTCCTTTCCCCGAACATTCATTATCATACCTGTATCAGTAATACCTGGTTTCACCCAAATAAAAATGAATGTTGCAATCCCTAGTACACAGATTAAATAATGCATATACTCTTTTGTAGAATAAAATGTGAATACTACAAATCCAAATATTCCTAAAATAATTAATACTATTTCAAATATACTTTTCTTTGCTGGAACTTTTAACATTCGTATATAAGACCATTGCTTTATAATTATGCCCACGAACATAACTATTACAATAAAATTTGTCATATGCTTTATTCTCCTTCGATTATTGTATAGTAAAATACAAATAAGTTAATGAATACTTTATAGCTAATATGATTAACCTATTAAGCAAATTATACCATGTTTTCTATATTGTCATAGTAAATTTCTTTTTATAATACCGTATTATTCAATTTTCAAAGAACATTTTTTATTAATTACTTCACATAATTTTCATTAGATGCAACTTCATATAATATTTGAAATGAGAAATAAAAAATACCGTAAATTCATTTCTGAATAGTACGGTATTTTAAATAGTTATTCGATTTTATCATTATTACATCTAAAATAAAGATTGTGTATTAAAAGCCTATCTATGGTTTTAAATAAAAATATCCTTCACTTTGTTTTTTTACAAGTTCAACAACTCCAGCAGGAACAATATCTATAAAGTGAATAATATTTTCTTGCTTAATATCATATGCCTTTAATGCATTGTTACAGGCTACAAATTTTACACCTTTTTTATTTAAACTTTCCATAGTATTAATGTCAACATCTAAATCTTGATTTGTATCATAATACTTAACTGCCTCTGAATTAGCCAAAACCTCAATATATAACTTCTCATTATCTATACCATTTAACAAGTTACTAACATTTCCTAATAAAAGTTTCCACTTATTAATCTCATCAATATGAAATATAACCTTATATTCCAGCATAACAGTATCATCCTTCCATAATAATATTGCACATTTTCTACTAAGATGATTAATCTAATAAGCGAATTATACCATATTTTCTATATTATTATAGTAAATTCTTAATTTTTCAATACCGTATTATTCAGTTTTCAAAGAACATTTTTCGTTATTTAAATCTTAATAGTTATGTCGCATTTTTTTCAGTATATGCTGCAGCTCGAAGCTTGATCAGCGGGTTACTATTAGTTGCAATCTTATTAGATTTAAATCTTGTTATGCGGCATAAAAAATACCGCACAATTCATTTCTGAATAATACGGTATTTTAAATAGTTATTAATTTTTAGCGCTATTCCATCTAATAAGAAGAATACAAACTACCTTTGGCCATTACTCATGCAGATTAATATTTGATTTTGATAACGCTTTCAGAGCTTCTTATGATTAAAATCTCACCCCTTTCACGTGCTTTATAACACAAAAGCCACCATTACTGGTGACTTTTCGAATGATTAAACTTATTCATCTTTTTAAGTGATTCTACGATATCTATGTTGACGGCTTGCATTTATATGGTAAAATTACGGAAAACTGTTAAATATATATTTTTAGTACAAAAATATTCTGCTAAATAATTTTATGTATGATTCCCTTTAAGTTAACAGTAATTATATAATTTCAAATTTTTCTTTAAACCAATATGCAAGCTTTTCTGCCATTAATGGAGGTACTGCATTCCCTATTTGAACAAAATTAGAGGTTCTAGGTCCTTCAAAATAGTAATCATCGGGGAATGATTGTATTCTTGCTGCTTCCCTAACTGTAATAGACCTATTTTGTTCAATATCGGGATGGATATAATGATGTCCATCCTTTGAAATATGTGCGACTACAGTGTGTGAATATTTTTCATCACCTGCAACTACCTTAAATCTATCCAGAAATGATGTTAGGTTATTGTGCGTCATTAATCGTTCGGGTAAATCTGTATATTTAATTCTAGCTCTCTCTCTGTTCCATGTCTCAACAGCTATTCTATAAATCTCCAAGTCTCTTTCATTGTTCGGTCTTGCAATATGATGAGTAATGATATCATCTTCGACTCTCAATTGTGTGTTTTGAAGGTATTTATTAATTTTTTTTCTATATCTAAACTTATCATAAATTTCTCCTGAATTAATCTTCGGAAGATCTTCTAACAGATTATTTACAGTGAACTCCTTATCATCAGATTCAAATATAGGATAATCAAATTCCAAATCTTTTCTCCAGCCAATAATAATCACCCTTTTCCTACTTTGCAAGACTCCAAAATCTTTTGCATCCATCTTACGAGCTTGAATATTATATCCTACTCTTCTCATATATGCTTGAAGGTTTCTAAATAAATTGCCTTTAAAAGCTGTCAATATTCCTGGCACATTTTCAAAAATAAAAGCCTTCGGCTTATATTTATTTAAGAATCTTATATATAGTTTGTATAAATAATTTCTCGGATCGTCTTCCATGTTATTTTCATCTCTTGCTCTTCCAACCAGCGAATAGGCTTGACATGGCGGTCCACCTATTATTAAATCGATTCCTTCGTGTTCCATATGTTTTAATCTGCAATCAATTTCTTGAAATATATATGGCAATGTTTTTTCCGAAATCTCGATGTTCATTACAGGCTCCAATTGATCTTTAGGAATATATGATAAAAGTTTCTCTATGGCCTTGT
Source organism: Alkaliphilus oremlandii OhILAs (assembly GCF_000018325.1). Lineage (GTDB taxonomy): Bacteria > Bacillota > Clostridia > Peptostreptococcales > Natronincolaceae > Alkaliphilus_B > Alkaliphilus_B oremlandii. The sequence goes on from NC_009922.1 coordinate 2,011,992, forward strand.
CTTTTACATCCTCACTCTTGTTATAAGTCTTCTGATATGTTCTGTACAAATCTAACATATCATTCTTCTTGAGATAATGATAAATAGATCTTGTTTTTAATGTTTTGCACGCATTTGCATCTAATTCTATATGTGCAACAGGTTCAAATCCTGCTCTTAGAAATCCTTCTGACAATCCTCCTGCGCCTGCAAATAAATCTAAAAAGTTTATAGTTCTCACCTCCTGTAAGATTTTAACATCTTTTTATATCACCATATTTATATAAAGCATACCAGGTTAATTTATAAATGTAAATATCAATATCATAAGTTTATAAAAAAATCAAGAAAGAAAATAAAAAATAACCTTTTCAGGTCATTTTCTATTATAAATTTATTATTCCTATTCTTCCTATATATGTAGAAAGCTTATGTTTTATCTCAGATAACAGTAATTCTCTAAATGAAAAAAGCTTGTCTTCTTCTAGCAAAGAATCTTTCGATTCATTATTAATATAATGAAAATTAAATGCTATTTTGAAAGTTTTGCCATCACCTACATTTAGTTCTGGTATACAGTATATATCATCCGCCTTATTAATTTCATCAAAATACTTGTCCTCAAGCTTAATACCAAATAACATACGTGTTCTTTTTAGTTTATCTTGAGCATAATCACATGATGAAGATATATCTAATTTAATTAAGCAGATTTCATCTTTATTTATTTTTTCTTTTTCTTTAAATATCGACTGTATCAAATCATTCAGTAAGTTATCGTCTTCGGTCTTATATATGCCTCCAGGCTTATTGCAATTAGTAGAATCTTTTCTCTCACACAATAATTTAAAATTGCTATTTCCTACAAGCTTTAAGTATTTATCATATAGCTCTTTACATATGTTCTTAGGTTCCGTTTCATAACCTTCAACATCACTTATCTTCTTAAATGTTTTATAATCTATATTGTTTTTTCTAACAATAAATGATTTTTTATTTTCAGATTTTGAAATTGAGAATATATCACCATTTAAAGTTTTTGTAATAGAAGGATTATTTATAAATTGAAAAGTATCTTCATCTATAGAATATTTCATTAATTGATTCAACAACTCATCAGGCAACATATGATTTAATGCCGCTAAAGAATTTATAATATATTCTTTAGCAGTATCTCCTAAAGACTTTCCAGCATTAGCAGCTGCTAAATGTTGTATCAATGTTTTTATATTGTTATCCCAAGTTACATCTGGTTCAGAAAAACAAGCAATGTCTTTAACTAAATTGTGAACCGACTTATTCGCCAAATACTCCCATAAAAGTAGTATTGATAATGAGTTAATATCTTTTAATTTTTCATCTAAACTTATGCCTAATTGCTCAATAATGTTGTCTTCTACATGAACCGTTTCTCTATATCGATCTATCCCTATAGATTCTAATATAGAGATAATTTCTTTTTCAAATTCTTCTTTACCTTCGGCTGCTAAGGTGGTCGCAACTTCTTCTGGGATAAAGTCTTGAGGATTTATTATTTTAATAAACCTGTTTTTCTCTATATTAAGTATTAAATATGGTTGAGGTACACTATGTTCATCTATAATTCCTTCCTTAAATTCTCTTAGATACTCACTATCATGTTTACTCCATACACACAGAATATATGGTCCATTCTCATTACTAATAGCGCTTCTTAGCAATGTGTATAAATTAGTAATTATAGTTCTAGTATCACTAGAAGGTGAAAAACGCATATCCAAAATTACTAATCTTATACCCGTTAAAGGTTCCTTAGGTTTAGTCTCTACATTTCCATCCCAATATATAGAAGATATCCCTTCTCTTCCTAACATTTTAATAAATGGAAGTACTTCTTCATATTGATCATCTATTATTAAAACCTTATCTAAGATATCCATATTCCCCATGTTCTTTTTATTCCTCCTTAAACGAAAGAGCTATTATTGCTCCATGTTCATATTCATCTGGTAGTTGTAGATCATTAAATTCTGGAAAGAAAAGATCTCCTCCATGTTGTTTCATTAGTTCACTTGCTAAGTGAAGACCTAAGCCCATTCCCCCTGGTTTATCTGTTATAAATGGTCTTGTTGCAATATCTGTTGGTATTGTGAAGCCTTTTCCATTGTCTGCAATGATTACACTTAGATAACCTGGTATATCACGTGTAATATCAAAAAACATTTTTTTATTAGTTATCTTAGCATAGTGAAGCCACCATATTGCATTATCTATAATATTTATTATAATACTTGCAATAAGACTTTCATTACCTTTTATTTTAAATTCATCTTGCTTATTTATATACTGCTTTTCAATGGTAACCTCATGGGCAGACAATCTAAAATCTACCATAAACAAAGCTTGATTTATCATTTTTTTTAGATCAAAGTGCTTTATTGTTTTAGACTTAACAACTGAAGCATAGCCATCCGTTAAAGTACCTAGTCTCTTTACTAAAAGTTGTACATGTTCCGATGCACGCTCTGCAACAATAGCATGTTCCAGTTCTGAAATGATTTTATCAATCTCATGCAAAACTACACTCATACTTAATCCTGCACTTGAACTTTTTTGATAAACCTCTGTAATATGCTTATAATCTTTCTCAATATTGTTTAAGCAACCAAATATCTCTCTCTTTAACTCTTCATCAGTTATCTTTTTTTCTACCTTCTTTTTAAGTTTATCTACTTCTGCTATAACAGGTTCCGATTTTGATGTGCTCCCATGATATTTTTTTATATGTTGTTTATCCTGTGCTCTATCTCTCTCAAACTTCTCTACTGCAAAGCTAACTGCCTTCTTGAATATATCGTATGCATCATCTTCGATAAAACCCTCTCTATTTGTTTTTTCTTGTAAGTCAGAGCTAGCATCACGCTTTATACTAACACTTCCTAATACTAAATTAGTACTTAATTTATCCCCTGGAGCATTTACACGACTTCGATCCAAATCTAACCAATCGTTTTCCCCTAATGAATAGATCCTAATATTATCACGATAAACAAATATGCCTCCATTAATTTTTAGATATTCTTTTAACCCCTTTACATCTGTTACTTCCATTTTTAGTATTGATGAATCTAAGTCGAAACTTAGTAATTCTATTTCAACATCCCCTATTTTATACTCACTCAAATCTATGGGCTTAAGTTCCTTCCTATTTTTACCCTTATCTGTTTTAACTCTAATTTCCTCTACCATGTCAATTTTATCAGCTCTATTATATCTTTCATCAAGTTTTTTCATGGATTTCCAAGGCGTAAAATGATATTCATAATCTCTTATTTTATCTCCTGATAATATCATTTTAGCTTTAAATAGTGAATAATCTTTAATATCTTCATATTCTAATAATCCCTTCAACCATTCTTTTTTATCAATATCCAAATTAACCTTGAATGAATCTATCGCTTTAAATGGTGAATTTAAAGAATTCATTGAGCGATATAATTCCCTTACTTTTCCTCTAGTCCAACTAGTTTTAAGTTTTTCAATGATAATCTTAGTACCCGTGGAACTATTGTTTAGGAATTTTTGCGTAGGAGGACGTTCTATAATCTCTATCGGGATATCTGATAAATACTTGCTGGAGTCAAATATTGACCAATCAATTTGTAAATAAACTTCATCTTCACCCTCTGAACAAGTTATTAGCGTAATTTTATTACCTAACTTATGTACTCCGAACCTACCTATGCCTTTTTCTCCCATTGGCAATCTATTTAATTTGCTACGTATATCCTTTTTTATCATATCTTGCAATTTTTTTTCTTTATTATCGGTTCCCGGTTCCATCCAATAATTTTTTACCGTATCTAAAGACATTCCATCTCCATTGTCTTCAATAATTATAGTACCGGCTAATGGATCGTCTAAATTTTGCATAGTTACTTTAACTTCTTTTGCATCAGCATCATAAGAATTTTTTATTAATTCTAAAACTGCAATATTCTCATCTTTTATTAACTGTTCTCCTAATTGGGACATAAGCCTTGCTCTTGGTTTAAATGCTATAGACTCTTTCAATTTTAATCCCCCTCAGTCACTTTTATCACTCAATTTTTAAATTAATATATCTTAATAATAATTTACTTTTTATTTTTATTAGCTACTAAAAAATATTATAACAAATATTGCTAATTTTGTCCTTTTTAAACTTAAATTTTACCAATATAAATCTTTATTTCTTGCCTAGATTTAGAGATTTAGCCACATTTTTTAGTTAGGGTATTTATTCTCTACATGTATTCTTATTCAGCAAAGTATTAGAGAATGCAATCAAGTATACTAAAATAAAGTAAATGTGTTTACTTTAAACAATATTGTGGTATAATAATAAAAAAGGTAATCGGATTCGCTAATGCGATTGCCACTCAGCGATTAAACTTCTTTAATCACTCTGCATGGGCGTGCAGGGTGATTATTTTTTTCCTTTGTTGTTATCCTTTGTTAGGTTAACAATTAAGGAGATTAGCGATATTAATAACATTCCAAACGTAATCATTAATGATATTGCTTGATATGTATCCATCGCACCACCTCCTTTCATCTGAAAGTAAGGTGGCAATCACACCTGCTTTTTCCAATTACCTTTTAAATAGTTTATCATTAAAAATGTATATATTCAATATTTAAAACCATTACAAGTCTTCTTTAAAATCCTATTACTTACTTCATTTTCTAACATTACTTCATTTCTAGAATCATACTTCCAGTTATTCAGTGACCTAGTAAGTTCAAATAACTCTTTCATTAGCGCTCTCATATTACAAAAATCATATTTTCGTGATAAAATATTGGCAAAAGGAGGTGAATACTATGATTGAATTTCGTATAAGATCTACTTCTATTGAAATTCTAGAATTTTTAATTTTACGTGCTATAGAAACTGGTTCTTTCAAAATATCCTTCACCAATGAAGAAATTCTTCAAAAAATAAATAATTTAGACTTAGAAAAATTGAGCCTATGTTTAAGTTATTTATATGATTCTGAATTATTAAATTTCGAACGTAAAGGTCCAAACGATAGTAGATTTGTTAAAATTACTTCTAAAGCTGTTGATATGATTGAGTCTTAGAATCATTAATACTAGCACTTATATTTACGGCTGTGGGATTAATAGTTAGCGTAATCTCTGGATGTTCTTTATACACATTTGAATTCATATCTAGCTTAACACTTTCTACACCTTCTATTATCTGTCCATTATTTTTAACTATTAATCCTTCTTCTTCTCTGTATTCTATTGTTAGCATATTTTTTCCTCCCTTTTTATCTAAAATACTAGCAATTAACAATTACTCGTTAATACGATACATCTCATCTTCTAAAGAATTATATTCCCAATCCTTCGGTGGTCTAGTAAGTTCAAATAACCCCTTCATTTTATAGCTTGCTATTTCGAGCATTTCTTCTTCTGTTTCTACTGCCATTATGACTACTTTAGGAAGCCCTTCACTATTCGGATGAATTGCTTTTCCTGTGGTATCAACTAACCCTGTAACCTTCACTTTATTAATAGGATATTTTTCATTGGTAATTGGATCTGCAAATAAAAGGGCGTAGTACTCATCTATTTTTATCTGTGATCCTAAAAAGTCCGATATTTCCTTTACCTCAATTCCGATCTCCCACATAGCTTCAACATCTTCTCTTATTTCTCCTCTTACTGTAGTCTTATTTATAAGAGCAAATTCATCCTTGCTTACATCTACAGTTAGCTCCCTATCCACCAGCTCTTTCTTATTCCTGATGGCATCAGCAGGAACCATAGAAATTGGTGTATCCTTCATCTTGATATCAGATTCTCTTAAAACCATTCCTCTAATTAAATTATCAGCAAAATATGCAATACTCTCTGTTGGTTCTGGCTGTGAAGCTTTTTTCATCTGATCAAAGGTATATGCAGTTATGATCATGGCCAATACCAAGCAGCATGCTCCTATTCTTAATAATCTGCTATTTAACTTTGCTTTCATACGCATCTTGTCCCTCCTTCTAAAGAATCTGTAGTCTATTTATATAAATGAATCTATATCTACAAATACAGTTTTCTTTGCATATAGAAATCCTACACCTTTTATATCCATTGGAATCTGAGCAGTTATTTGAATCGTTGTTCTCGTAATAAGGGTCCCATTGCTTGCAGCTACAGGTAGCTCATCCGGATTAAATACTCTGATCTCATCTATAATCACTGGGTTTGATTTATTTGTAATATAGCTATCTTCTTTAGGGATATAATCTTCGTCTAACTTTAAATTTTCACGAATATATTCTCTTACAATACGCTCTGCCCTTACTTTATCCAGATATATTTCTCTGGTAGCAGCATCATCGATTCCTTCTATCCTTTCCGATAATCTTTCTAAATCTAGTTCTCCAAAGCCAGCCCACCCAGCTCCTATTAATGAGTTTTCTACTCTATTTCCCAAAGCTATGATTGAGTTAATCTCTATAAAAAATATGGTAAGTAAAAACATCATCAGAATAATGATTGTGGCCATAGCAATATAAATCCACGACTTTCCCATGTTCATACCTACCTTTCTAAAGTCATGATTCTAGTTTTATTTTCATATACAACCCTCACCGTATTCTCTTTCTTTTCAATATCCCCATTAGTGGTTTTGAATGTATAATCGGCTTCTACTCTAAGTACTGCTTCACTATTCCAGGATAATTTTGTAGGTGCAAGGATATTCACATTTGTAAAGCCTCTCTCCTCCAATTCTAATATTAAATTATCTCTATTAGCTGCATTTAACCCTCCTTCAGCTTGTATGATTGCAAGGTATCGATTACATACATTATCAAATTTCAGTCTTTGGAAAAAAGGTAGGGAATACTCAATATTCCCTACCGCAAACATAAATAAAAAAATCACTACTAAAGTGAGTATTACTAATTGGCCCACAGACATTTTTTTCTCTCCTTATATAAAAAGCTATTTTAAGATGAAAACAATGTGGTTAGCTTATTTTCTACAAAATTAGCAAAGAGATCCCAAATATTAGCTATAAAAGTTCTAATTGGTGTATTTAAAAGTATTAGAGCAATCAGTATAATGGCAGATACAACGATACCTGCAACAATACCATTTCCATCTTCACTTTTTAAAATCCTTACTACTCTTTTTTTAATACCCTTTACTTTAAATATAATTTCGTTCATATCTATTCCTCCCAGTTTGTATTGTTATCTTTCATTGAATAAAAAAATTTACCTGAACATTAGATTTAAACTTCTAAGTGCCTCTGCAAAGAGTGGTACTGTTAGAAGTAAAATATAACAGGTAAATAACATTAATGACGCTACGATTAACTTTGTACGCTTGTACTGCCTCTTTATTTTTCTTCTGAGTCGTTTATTTCTTTTCATCATTTGGGATTGTGCTTTATGGTTTTCTGCAACACTACCAGTTTCTTGCCGCTGTTGTAGAATAAAACTAAAGGATTGCAGCTCTACAACATCAGAAACTTTTCTCAAATTCTCAAGAGAATCCTCTACAGACTTTTTAATCTTAGGTGCAGCTGCCAAATATTCCAAAGGTTCTTTTAATGGGTCCTTAGCTATTTCAGCAGCATAAGTGAGTATAATATCTTCAGATGTACCTATTTTATTTTGAAAATACATTACATCTTGAATATTACAAAGCTCTAATCTAATTTTGTTTTTTCTGTCCTTAGCTTTTTTAATGATTGCTGCATTTAAAACTGCCACAATAATTAACATCGCCGGTATAAGACCTTGAGATGCTTCATAAAATCCCAGCTGAAGCAATCCATACAAAATAATTAATAAAACGAGTAGATGTAGAAAGATATAGCTTTCTACATAAAGCATATAACCTGACTCTTTTAAATAATTATCCATATGTCGATATAGCTTTCCTTCTGAGTTTAATTTAATTTTCTTAAGCTTAATTTTTCTACTTTTATAATAGGCTCTATCCATACTTCTCTGATCCTTCGGCCTTGTTTTAAAATAGAAAAACACTAGCAACAATCCAAAAGTTATCAGTACCATAAAAACAACTTTATTGATTTTTATTACATCTATATCCATCACCTCCTAAGCCTGTAGTTTATCCATGGACTGGATTACGATATATATGGATATGATAATATCCAATGCAAAGACGATCTGTCCCCAAACTGGCTCTAATATGGAATACCGATAGCTGGAGTTAATTAAAAAATAGATTACCGTAAAGTTTAACATGAGCAGAAAATACAGTCCCATATTTAAAATGGAATCCTCTGTATTTTCTTCATCTTCATCATCATTCTGCTGCGATATTTCTTCTATAAAGGCATCTATTAACCCTATAATATTTCCACCATGAATATAGCATATTTTTAGATTCTCAATGAAAAGCTTAAGCTCCGATATTTCTAGCTTATCCTTTAAGTTTTCTAAGCACTGAACAGGATTGATCTTATATTTATGCTCGTGGACCATTATGTCTATATAGCTCCTAAGGGGCTCCGATACATATGCTGAAGTTTTACTAAAACAATCAAAGATATCTTTGCTTTTATTTGCTATAAAGAAATTCTTTAATATGATAAGGAAATCCACCGATATTCTTTTGATCTTATAAGAGAAAATATCCGCTATAATTTGCAGCATTAAAAAAGGCATTGTGCTTAACCCAATACCAAATATAAACGCTACGATAAAGTTGATATATTGCTTCATATATGCTGTTCCCAAAAATAATAATAAAGAGCATATCAATAAATGGGACCATACAGAATACGGTATATAAATTCTGATGTTAGATTTTTGTATCAGCTTTTCAATATAATCCAATTTACCATCAAAATACCTATTTTTAAGGTTTACTCTATTTCTTTTGGCTCTCTTCCTAGTCCCTATGTTCAAAACTCTTTTGATTTCTATATTAGTGATGATTAAAAGTAACCCCATAAAGACTAGCAACATTGTCAGCATTATAAGCATCTAAATCACCTTCTTTCAAAAGGTCACTTTGAATTAATTTCGTAATTAAATCTTCCGATTCTATAAAGCCTGCTTTAATAGGTTTTCCCTCTATAAACGTAGCTTCCCTCCTATCAACTTTAAATTTCCATAAATAGTTGTATTTCTCCTCAGCCTCTGAGTTAATTTCAACAATTTCAGCAATCGTAAAGCTATCTAGATATACAATAATATTAACGCTTTCATATAGTATATCTAGAAGTACTTCATCAGACAGGTTGGTTCCCGACATTTTCATATTGATCATCATCTTTCGTAATGTCTTTTTTGCAGAGCCTGCATGTGCTGTATTGAAAGTTTGATTGCCAGCAAAAGCTCCATTAAAGAATGTCATCGCCTCCCCTTCTCTGATTTCTCCATAGACATAGGCATCTATACTCATTAAGAGTCCCATATCTGATATTTCCCTTATACCGTAGATCTGCCCATGTTCATTTCTTTTTACTAAAGTATGAATGGCATTTGGATGCTTTAAAAAAAGCTCAGGATGTTCCTCCATGACCAGTATCCTGGTCTCCTTATTTAATTCTTCAAGAATCGCCCGCATTAGTGTAGTTTTACCAGCACCACCTTTACCAACAAACATCATATTGGCTCCTGCCCTAGCATACCTTACTAAGGTCTTCCCCTGCTCTTCCGACAGCATACCAATATCTACGAGCTCTTTCATTGAATATGCATCATCCCTATGCTTTCTAAATATAATGGTGGGACTTAACGTAGTTACAGGAGATATGCCGCAGATGATCCTCAGCTTGTTCTCTTTATCCTCAAACTTGACCAATGCCTTATTCTCATTAATTTCACCTTTTAAATTTGCTTGGATGGTAGTTTGGATATAAGAAAGTAGATTTTCATTACTTCCAAAGCTCACACTCACTCTCTCCATCTTATTTCCGCATTTTATCCAAACATTATCGGGACCATTTATATAAGCATTATTAAAGTCCGGTAAATCAATATATTTCTGCATAATACCATAGCCTAGAATGTGATCCATGACTTCTCTAACTAAATCCTGTCGATTTACTTCCGCTACTTTATAATTTTTATTTGCGATGATCTTTAAAACGACTTTCTCCAACGCTGACTTCGGCGATTTAGAAAGCGTAATATCAGCAATTAGATCCTTATGGCTTTTTACTACTTCATCAGCAATCCTAGAGATTACATCGTATATGGATATGAAGACCTGCTCATCGGATTGCCTATTTTGTCGTTGAAAAGAACGCTCCTCTATTCTATTTACAATCATTCCTCTTCCTCCAGTACATCTAGCCATTTTCTTTTATTTCGATGAAACAATCGCTCTTTAAGAGATACCTCTTTCTCTGCATTTAATCCAATGCATTGCAGAATAGGGATATATTCATTCATTACTCTTTTATTGTTAAAAGCATTCCCTATTCTATAATCCTTATGTTCAGATACATAGCCTATTACTTGCCCTTTTAATTTCGCTTCGATCTCTATAAAGGTTAGATCTTCTCCTGAATATTTATTAATTACAAAGAAAAACTTTCTTATATCGAAGTCGTTATACTTCTCAAAGAAAGTTATGTATCGATTCGCTTCTTCAAGGTCAAATAGGTTGCCGTAAATAGGAGCAATTACTTTATCCGCTTTAATAAGGGATTCATTTGTCGGGTATATATCGTACCAGGAGTGCGTGTCAATAATCACATAGTCATATAAGAATTTTAGCTTTTCTAATACCTGGTTAATATAGGATGGAAATGAATCATCATTAGCCAAAGTATAGTATTCATTAATATCGTAGAATCCCGCTAATATATCTAAATTTTTCTGCTCCTTGCTTGTCGTCAAAAAACCTTCTAGCTTTTCATTGGTCAATGTGCCTCTTTCCAGTGCATTAAAAACATTTACCAACGTATTTTCAAATTCTCTATTAAATATCTTCTTGAAACTTGGCTTAAGTGGGTTAAAATCAACTAAACAAACCCTGCAATTTTGTGTTTTAGCAATGGACATCGCTAGATGTGCAGCTATTATAGAAGACCCTTGACTTAGTGGCGAGTATACTGCAATTACTTCTTTGAACATACTCTTTACCACCTGGACCTGTTTATATTCTATTCTTGCTTTTGAAAACATTTTAAAATCAAATTCTAAAGGGTATTTCTTAACATTCTTCTCTATCTTCTTTTTAGTGACCTCATTAAACCTTATAAAGCTATATACGTTTTCATTGATAAGTCTAGTGATCAGCTTTCGCTCCTTTGAGCTTTCCATCTCTTCTAATAAAATAATGATCCTTATTCCCTTATCCTTTGCTTTCCCTGCGATTCGAACTAATGTATTTCCTTCTTCATCATCCAACAGTCTATTGATGATTAAAATATCAGCGCTTACAATATCTAAAACATCGTAAATAATATGAATATTATCTTCATAATCAATTACGTTAATATTGGCTGCATTAATAGCAGCTTCAGCCTTAGGATCGATTCTCCCTATACTTAAAAGTACTTTATCTTTATTTCTGTTTTTCAATCTCTTCCCCCCACTCTGGTAAATATTTATATGGATAATACTTTTGACCCTTTGAAAATCGAATCATGAATTTAATTTGATCGTAGATCGATACATTGGATTGATCTTTTTGAGTTGCCATTACACTAGCTGTAATTGACGCAAGCATCATTACAACAAACACTAGAGCATTTCTAACGATTAAAAGTATTAGAGTATTAATCACTGTCAATATGAAGCATATAACCAATGCTCTAATCATTTCTTTTTTACCAAATCCCGTGAAAATCTCGTTTTCAACTTTAAGCCCTTGAGGTATATACAAGCCTTTTTTGCTACTATCGCTCATAAGTATCAGCCTCCAAAATAATACATCGCCATCTCTTTTATTTGAAAAATACTTTCTGATAAAATATGAAAAACCAAGGTGTTTTTCATTCTTTTATTATAGACACCAGCCTCTTCTTCATTGCCCATTTTTCGGAAAAAACAAAATGCTATTCTTAACCCTGCGCCTATTCTAATCAACCATATAAATAAATTTGAAATCTCATCTATGGTGCTCATGGATATTTTCTACCTCCTATCCTCTAAAAAGGGACCTTGTAATCTGCGCCATTCTAGCAGTAGAATAAATGCCATTCATACCGCCACCACCGCTGGATACAATGATGAACTCCTGTAAAAACCTTGGTGTCTTTACTGCTAGAATCATTGCTGCAATCCCAAAATAAGCGGTATAGTCTTGCATATTCCAATTGCGCATCAATGCCAACCCCAGCTTTGCTAGTACAACCTGTATCAGCACAGTAAAAAATTCTTGAATGAACTTTTGAATATACGTTTTAAAAACACCTTTATCGGCATCCATGAGCCCAGTAGCTGCCAAAGGAATCCCTGTTCTAAGGACTAATATCTCTAATCCTCTCACAACAAATTGGATGTTCAAATATATAAATACAACAGTGAAGATTGAATATAATATGATTGGCGCAATTCCAATAGTCATCAGATCATTCAGCATACCAAGGCTGCTATTTTCTATATTTAAACCGATTGCATTCAACACTTCTGTAGTTGCATTTTCTACTATTTTTGCAACCACTTCATAAATCACTGGAAATCCTATGGCAAGGGTCATGGCTCTAAAAAAATTTGTAAGAAGTATGATCGGATCGGCATCTGCATCGCCATCCACCCAAAGGATATAAATATCAAATCCTTTCTTTAAAAATTTTAATACAATCAAAGAGATTCCATAGCCTAAGAATATATCAAATAAGAAATTGAATCCTCCAATTCCGAAATCTGCGATATACTTCTCTGCATATAGCGCCAAATGTACAATATTTTCGATCCAATAACTATTTGCCAAGAATCCTATAATGAAAGCAGCTAGGAGCCCTATAAATAAGGCTGTCATTCTATCACTTCCTTTTTAATTTAGAATGAGATAAAAAAATTTATATACCTTAGCTTTCTTTTATCTCGTTGTCCCCCATATCTTACTTTTCTCTTTTTTGCTTATATGCTTTAAGCAAAGTATCCAATAATTAAATTGATTGCAGCAGATGAAACTACAACTCCTACAACAGAATAGATGGCAGTATTAATTCTTTTCTGCCATGTTTTTTGATCCATTTCATCTGCAGCAGCTTTTCTGAGGAAAAAATACCCGATCAGTAACCCTCCAAGTATAGGTGCCAGCACCATTAGAACAACCGTAGCATCTTTCACTAGGTTTTCAAATCCTTTGGCTATCTTACTGTTTTGTAGATTACTTGCAAATACAAAAGCATTTTGAAATAACATATAAAATATGATTGTAAGCATTGATATTGTTTTTTTATAAAGTCTCTTCATTGATTTAATTCCTCCCTTTAATATTCACCATATATGTGCCAGATGCCCCAAAGGTCCATATCATTATCTATTGATTTAGCCTTTCTAGCCAGCTCTCTTCTTTCTCTCAACAACCTGTTATGCTCCTCATCTCCTAGACCCAACATCTTATTAAAATGCCATTGACTCAGATCCGGAGCATGCATCATTGCCGGGCGATTTCTTGACATCACTAAGGAATATGGCCTAGCAATCAGCTTTACTTCATCATAAGTAAGTAGCGCTCTTGCCGTAAGATTGATACTATGTGAGCTGCTCGGTGTTGAATATCTTTGATGTGAAGCACTTTGAGAATAACTGCTCGTAGTGTAGTTCCCTAATCTTTTCGATATTTCTTGCAACGTTTCATCATCATCGGTCTGTAGATAGATCCAGTTCTCACAATTTCCTTTTATTGTCCTGGCCACTTCCTTTCCATACTTTTCTTCAAGTTGTGAAAAACCTTGTAAAAATAAATTAAAACGGATTCCCCTACCTCCCCCAACAGTAAGCTTTGCTGAAAAATCTGGGATCAAAGTAAAGTTTCCAAATTCGTCCAATATAAAATTAACTCTATTTTCTAATCTTCCTCCTCTTGAATCCGCTAACTGGACCAGCTGCTCATAATGCTGAGAAACTAATAAACTTGCTAGGCTGTAATATGTGGTCTTCTCGTCCGGTAGTATGATAAAGACTGCCATCTTCTTACGACCTAGACTCTTGGGATTATAAGTGCTCTTAGAAGTCATCGTATTGATTAATGGATTTGTAAACAGCCTTAATGTTGTTAATGCTGCTGTAAAGAAACTTCCTTTCGTCTTACTTGGTGCTACCTCTGATATAGCTAAAAGCCCTTTAGAAGGATGACTATCTTCTAAGCTTTTTACATATTCAACGATGGGCATGGTTTTACCAACAGGTTTACACATTTCAGCTATAAAAAAATAAACGTTCGTCATATTCTGAAAACGTTTACTCTCTTTGTCCCTATTATCATAAACAACACTCATAATACTACTTGCTATGATGGATGCCTCTCCATCCCGCCATATTCTCTCGCCCTTTGCCTCACCCACCAATGCCGCTGTAATATCCCAAGTGGCATCGATGGCTGCTGCTATATCATTCTTATCTACTGCATCTATTACGGGTTGGAGAAAGTTATATTCGTGACTCTTTAAAGGATTTTTAAAGTCTACTGCAAAGACTTCATATCCCAGCTTTCTTAAAAATGGCTCTGTATAATTATATAGTTCTCCTTTAGGATCACTTAGTATCATACTTTCTCCCGCTAATCCTAAAGTACATATGGTAGGAATTACGATAGTTCTCGTTTTTCCGCAACGGGTAGATCCTATGGTGATACTGTGGACATCCTCTTTAATGGTATAGATTTTTTCTTTCTTTCCCAAGTCTGTTTTTCCAATGACAATACCTCCTCTTTTTAAAATAGAATTATGATCAACATTCATGCATAGTCCACCTCCCTAAAATTTACTTTCTTCATCCTTACTCGATTTAACCAAGGATTCTATTAACTTATCATTTTTATTTAAAGTATAGCTTTCAAACACCTGGTCTTTTTCCTCTTCCGTAAGCCATCGAGCAGAACCATGTTGATTTTGCCCTGCTACAGCTGGTGTATATATTAATGGCGTTACTTTAATAAGCTTACTCTGGTATGCTCTATCGTTAGAAAAATAAAACCCTGCACTTGCTAACATACTAAATGCTAAGAAACATAAAAAGAGCTTTAAATGCCGATCACTAGACATTAAGCTCTCTATACATTCCTTTAACTTTGGAATACCTAAACCTACAATTTCTCTAGAAAGTATCTTATGAAGTAATGTTGATAAAAATATACTAGAAACAACTCCAACGATAAATATGAGTGTTGAAATTATAAGTCTAATTTTCTTTTGCTTACTCATGTTCAATACACGCCCTTCTATATTCTTTTTACTTCATAATAATCCATTTCTATATCTATTTTTAAAAAACATTCTCTATATCCATGTTCACTTTCAAATAGATAAAATCGCTCATAAGTATCAATAAGAGTACCGCAAAATTTACTCTCATTGCTTTTAGAGCCATTCCTCCGAATCATATATTTTTTGCCTTTTTTGAATCTATTGGTCTTGATCATGCTATCCATATAAAAGTAATTTATATCATCACCTTCTTTTGCAATTTTTCTTGGATGATTTATACGCATCCAACCTTTTTCTACTTTCTAAAACTATTAAATGATCTAGCTGCTGACTTAATGCTACAATCTCATCACTAGTTAGACTTTCTGAATCTGCAATTGCTGAATTCAGCTTGTTTTTTAAATTTTGTATTTCTTTATGTAGCTCTATATGAATCACCTCCCACAAAAACAAAAAGACCTAAATGATTTAGCTCTTGAAATTAATACATTCATATTCATATTTATATTTATCTGTCCCAATCTAAACCTTCGCCTTTTTCCTTCTCCTTCATTTTTTCTTTCAGAGCTTGACCTTCAAGATAGCTAAAAGGATAGTTGCTATTACCCAAGCTGGGATTGTGTGAAAGTTTATTTATTGTTTCTAGTATGATATCTTGCATTGCCTGCATTTGAACTTCATGCCGAAATTCTTGTTTACTGTTTTCGAATTGTTTATTGATACTAAACCTTTTCTCCATAGCATCCTTGCTAAAGATTTTTGGTGGATATAAACTAGTATTCCTGCAGGGCCTTCCATTGGAAGTAATAAATGTAACTCTATCATCAGTACTGTCCCATTTAACCGCATACCCTAGTTGATTCATATTTTTAATGAATTCTTCCTTGCTAGTTGAATGCTTAAGCACACTTTTAGCTGCAAGCTGAAGTTCCTGTTTCCAGCTCCTCCCTTCTTCCTTAGCTTTACGTTCTCCAAGTGTTTCTGATTTATTATAAGATTTTTTCTTCTTATTAGAATAACTATATTTAAGTCCATATTCCTCACAAAGTCTATTTGAGAATTCTATTAACGCCTTTACTTCCTTAATGCTCTGCTGCCATTTCATACCGGTTTCACTATTTACAGTATTCAAAATGAAATGAGTATGCAAATGATCTTCATCCGTATGAGTTGCGGCTAATATCTCGAATCCTTTAAATCTTTCTTGTTCTATAAGTTTTAGGGAAATTTCATGCGCCAATTCAGGGCTGATATCTTCATGATCATGAAATGAATGAACAAAATGTATGAACTGCCTCCCTTCATTTTTATTGAACATTTTTTTAGTGAGCATCATTTCATTAAGTGCTGACTCTGGACTACAATTTATACCTGTTATTAATTTGGCACTGGTCTTATCGCCCCTTGTGATATAATTTATTGCCCTATTGCCTTTATCTTCAGATATTAATTTCTCCACAAAGATCATTTCTTTATCTAACTTGGATATATCTTTAGTTTCGTTCTTATTGCTATCGATTTTTATACCCTTGTCAAAATTACTTTTATTCACATCGAACCTTCTCTGAAGTGCATCTTTAGTAAAATCCTCGACAGGATACAGCTTATTGTTCCTACGTATATGTCCATCCGGTGTTGTAAATGTTATATATTTATGGCTATCATCCCATTTAACTTTATATCCTAATGCATTCATGTTTTTAACAAATTCTTCTCTGCTTCTTGATACTGCCATATTCTCTTTTACTGTAGTAAATAGATTATATTGCCAAGTACCCTTTGTATTGTTTAGCTCCATATTTTGTCTATCATTCTCATCTGAGTTTTTAAATGTAAATATTTCTGTTTTATTCTCATCAACAATATAATCTATCGCTCTAACTAAGCCTTGGATTTTTTTGTTTGATCCATTAATAAATTTAACAATTCCCATATCTCTTCTACCTTTTTCCTAGTTATAGATATATCCGGGCAAGTAATCTTTCCCTGATGGCAAAGTACATTTAGCTGATTCAAATTATTACCGATGGCTTTAAGTTCTTTTGAAAAGTTCTTGAAGTCCTCTATTACGACTATATTTTTATTTAAAGAGCTGCATCTTAGATACTGGCTTAAGCTTAAATTTGATCGCTTTGCTTTGTTCACGATCTTTATATGCTCTCTTTCAGATACTCTAAAAGTTATTTTTATTATTTTATTTTCAATAACCATTACCTCCTTTAGATTTTTTTAAATACAGTACATGGAATCTTCCAATTGATCCTGCCTACGCATTTACCATTATTGTTTATAAACCACCGGCAATCTTTACATTCAACATTTATTTTTAATAACTTCAGATCTGTTATATCAAAAACCTCCTTTTAATTTTTTCAATATCCTCTCTGAAAGCATAAAAAAAGAAGCTAATTATATAGCTTCTATATCCAATCATATCTAAATATTTTGTAAAAAAATTTATTGATGGTATAATCTATCTCCGATTTCCTACATACTTATAGATACGATTTTACTGACTTCCAATTCAGCTAACATATCATTCATTATAGTTATTAATCATCATATCTATACCTTCAAACTAAATACGGCACTAAGTGGCTGTATACCGTTCTCGAATTGTGACGCAAAAATCTTGTAATGCGACATAAAGAAATACCATACAATTCATTTATTTCTGAATAATACGGTATCTAACTTAAATATTTGATTTTAGCAATCATAACATCTAATATAAATTATGCACATCAGTTACACTACACATTGGAATTTGTCGAAAAGCCCTGTAAATCGAAGATTTCTATTTTTATCCACATTAGCCGGCGCTAGTGGATAACAAGTATACCTTGTGTTATTGATCATTCGTAGGAATTGGTCAATCCTATTTTTTATTCATTTTTAATTCTTTCGGCATATTCTTCTTTGGTTTCGTTGTCATCATAAAGATACTTTTCAAGTGTTTCTACACTTATTCTTCCTTCATTTACATCGTCTAAAGTATCTCTTGCAGCCTCTTCTCCAAAGTCATCTAGGATCTTGCAAAAATCTACTGCAGGTAATTTGTTTTTTCCCATATTCTTATTTTCTCCTTTCTTATTTATTGCTTTTATTGAAAGTATGAGACAATTAGCATGTCACTTGATTCTAGTTATCCATACAAGTTCTTATTTATCGATATGATTATATAATTGTAGTCTGAAAACTTTTACTGTTGCGTCTAAAAAAGATGATGCCACTTAACAATTAATTTTAGTCGTCCGTAACTCTTTCATCTTTCAATGATACTAGGGACCCATCACGAGTGAAAATCCTAGTATAATTCTTTGTTCTACCATGAATTTGATATGGAATTATTGGTGATCCATCTTTCTTAGTGTACCACTTATTTTCATTCAATTTGTTGGCAATTTCAGTAGTCGTCATAGGTCTTCCAGTGTGTATTATAAGTTTTTCTATTGCGTCGTGAAGTTTCATTTATACACCTTCTCCTAGATAATCGAGTTATTTATAGCTATTGATATATCTTAATTTTTGCTACACATCTTACTACTAATCGGGTTTATCTAACAAGAAAATTATACCATATTTTCTATATTATCGTAAGGAATTTTTGTTTTTAATACCGCATTATTCAGTTTTCAAAGAACGTTATTTCATTAAATTTTAGTACTTTGCTGCGTGTAGCATTCCATTCAGCTTCTGAATGATCTAGTAACACAGTTTCACCTTCTTCATTTATGAAATGGCTTCGTTCTAATGTTAATTAATCATCAATACATACATCAGCCATATAGTAAGTTGCTATTTCAATATCAGTGTCTTTTATTTTTATAAGAGTTTCTGCTTCTATTCCATTGCAGGTGCTTACACAAGTGTCTATTTCAATATTCTCAACTATACAATCCCCTTCTTCAACATCTTTGCAATATTGTTTAACTGTATTAATAAAGTCTCCTTGATTTTCAAAGTCACTCACTTTACCGTACACTCTATCCATATCTTCATTCCATAATAAAAAGTTGCTTTTCATTTTTAACTGTCCTCCTTATTTTCTATAATTTTTCAACTTCTTTAGAGGGTTCGGGATACTTCCCGAATATTTAAATAAGCAAGAATAGGATGAACATCCCATTCTTGCGGGCTATTTGGAGGGCGAAGTCCGACAAATAGGAATCTCGCCTTCTCTAAAAGAGAAGTTTCGGGTTATTGAAAAAGAAAATAATTCAAAACCAAATACATCTAAATTCCTCCTCTCTTTAACTAAAACACTTACCTGTGTAGCCAGTAATCATCCTCATCTCTTTCTCTTTCCCAAAGATCATTTAGCCATTTTATGCAGGAGCTATAGTCACTACTTACTTCAAAATAATTCCTGTCTTCTGTTTCAAGATTAACTACGGCCATCCACTTTTGATCAGGATGGTCCAAGCTTTTATCACTATGTATAGGAGCAATAAACTTTCCATATTGTTCTCTATCATCAAGTATCCTATTAAGTTCTTCCATAGATACTAATTGGGGTTTAAGGTTATCAGATCCTACCTTGGTTTCTTGATTAACCACATCTTTTTCTTTACGCTCATCGACTATGGACAGATTTTGTAAATCTTCATTATAGTCCTTTTTATTAGGATGCTCTATATTAACTACAAATCGATCTTTATACTTTTCTCTTAATCTGTTCGCTGCCATAATTCCCTCCCTATCATTATCCAGACATAGATTAATTTCTTTTATATTAGGGTGCTTTATTAAATACTTTTCTAAAGCTTTAACCGATAGTCCACCTAAAGATAGTAAATGATCATTTAGTTTAAAGCTGTTATTAGAATTGAGTTTCTTAATGGTCAAATAACTCATAAGGTCTATTGGTGATTCGAACACATATACCTTAGAGCTATTTTTTATCCCTTCCATACAAAAGCTATAGGCTTTATCAGAGTTTTTAACATCTCCCCTAAATCTTTCTACGTTTGTATTCGTACCTCGTATACTTGCATATCCAGCTTCTCCCTTATCGTTATATCCTACAAACACACAGTTTTTATATTTATCTTCATATAATTTCTTATCCTTTACTAACCTGTAAACTATATCCTTATCTATTTTTCTTGTTCTTATTAGGTATGCCATCATATGCTTGTATGTACTATTCTTTTCAGGAAGAATTAGCTTTCCTTTAGGTTCTTCTCTGAGAAAATCTTTTCTATTAACATATGTATTGCTAGAAGAGACCCCTAAAAACTTCTTCACTGCTTCCACCCATGATTTATTCTCTGTGAACATTACGAATTGTATTGGCCCCCCACCTTTGCTTTGAGAAAAACAATTCCACCTATTTGTCTCTGGATTTATATGAAGTCCCCCATGACCTTCTATCTTATATGAATTAATACCTACCTTTTTAACATCAAAAGATTGCTTAGCATACTCAAGCAAATTTATATTATTAGCAAACTGTATCTGTTCTTCTGTAAATCTACGTTTTTCATATGCCATTAGTATCCCTCCACCTACTAATATTTTTATAAAAAAAAGAGCAAGTAAACAAAATTTGTCTACCTGCTCAAATGGGGGCTATTTATAGTTCGAGCTCATCTTCATCGTTTTCTAGTTCTTCTTCGTCTTCATCTTCTAAATTATTTTCTGCTCTATCTGCCTTTAAAGATTCCTTTATTTTGTCATAATCAAAGTTCAATAGATAAGGTCCTTTATCGTTATTTTTATTCATTACTTCTTCTAATTCTTCAAACAGACGGTTATCATAAATATATCTCAGTGCTTTAGTTTCAGTCATAATTTCTAATTCTATAGGAATTATTTCACGTATTGCCTCTGTATCTACTAAAAGCTGATATTCTCCTTCGCTATTTTGAATTATTGTACTCATCTTGTTTCTTACATACTCACAAAATCTTTCATAACTAAAACTTACTTTTTCCATTTACATTACCTCCTAGTTTTTAATTTTTTTATAAAAAGAGCAAGTAAACAAAGTTTATTTACCTGCTCAAATGGGGGCTGTTTTGAAATTTTTACAATAAAAAAGTAGATAGCCAAAACACTACTATCTACACTTATTTCCTAATATTATTTTTTATTACTCTAGCTCCATATCATTATCAAAACTATTGGCAATCTCCAATACTGAAATATATTTTTCAAGTTCTTCTTCAACATAATTTGCTACCATAGTTGTTAGCATACTTGGATCACCGTTCTTTAAATGATAATCAGAAAAACAATCATAGTATTTTTTTCTGTCCTGGAACTTAATATTAATAGGCGGATATCCTTCCTTCATCAATTCTAAATTCAAAATTAATCTACCTGTTCTTCCGTTACCATCAATAAAAGGATGTACCCCTTCAAATTTCAAGTGAAATAAGGCAACTTTTTCAATGATGTGTTTGTCTTTCATTTCTTCTTTATATTCACGAAGTAATTGCTCCATTAATACTGGAACAAGATAAGGTTGAGGCGGCTCATGTACTGCTCCCAAAATTGTTACCGGTATACGTCTATACATTCCCCTCTGTTGTGGTTTATCCATTAATACTAATGTATGAATATCTTTAATTGCATTTTCTGATAGATCTACTTTGTCTTTAACTAATTCTTCAATATAATAAAAAGCATCCTTATGTCCAACCGCTTCTAAATGATCTTTAAGGGGTTTTTCATCTATTGTGATTCCTTCTTTTAGAATCAAGGCTGTTTCCTGTAGAGTAAGCGTATTCCCTTCTATAGCATTTGAATTGTATGTGAAATTTATTAAGAACTCTTCCCTCAATCTACGCACTTCGTCACTTGTTAGTGGTCTATACTCATTTAATTTTGATTTTAACTTTTCAATTTTATTAAACATAAATTATTTTCCCCTATCTTTCCATATCCCATTCATCATCACGGTATCGATCTAGTTTATCTTCTAAAGAGTGAATTTTATCACGTAGTCTAAAGTTTTCTTCTCTCAGCTTGTTATTTTCAATCGTTAAGTTCTGCCATTCAAATAAAAGTTTATTTACATTATCTTTAATTTCTCTTTGGTCTAAAGTTAGATTTTCATATTTTACTTCGTTCCTATTTAAAAGCTTATCTATGTTGTCAACTTTATAATAAATATTAGAAGTTTTTTCAGATAATCTTTCATTGATACTTCTTTCTGCCCGATTTATATTTTCTTTAATATCGCCATGTTGACTAGATAGGGTGCTGTCCCAAACATTCCCTATTTTGCTATCAATTTTATCGTAACCTCTTTTATTAACAAATATATTGGTGATTAACACTACAATGACACCAAAAATACCTGTTATTAATGATGCAATTATTGTTTCCACAATAATATCCCCCCAATTCATTCTTTCACCTCCATTATATTATATTTTAAAGTAGTGTAACAACTCATATATTCAATTTAGATTAGTATTTCTTATATAGTCTCAGATCTTTCTTTAGAAAAATATTCTTTAAGATAGTCTTCTATTATATTTTCAATATCTTTTATACTGACTTCATCTGTTACGTATTTTTTAACTATATCCTTAGTAAATCTAGGTGTAAATTTAGGTTTTTGAGATTTTTTTGGTTTATTAAAATATTTTCCTGAGAGCACCTCATAGGCTTTATCATAGTTAAAATTTCTACCTTTAGAAAATGATTTTAATATCTCAGCCTTTTTTATATCTATCTTGAAATTTTTCTCTTTCAATATCCCTTCAATAATTTCTTGTTCATCTACTTTAAGAAAGGATAGATTTACTGCTGCCATTAATGGAATTTCTTCTTTATTGTCTAATCTTGTTTTTAGTTTATCTATTAACATATCAATTTTTAAATATCTAGATATAGTAGCAGGGGACAAATCATATTTTTCTCCTAATTTTTCATTACTTTTCATCTTTTTATCAAATTGAACAAAAGTGGGGTTTTCCGCACAACCATCAGTGTTTGAGAGCATTTCAACTTCATTTATTAAGTCTGTTCTTTTCCCTTGCTGCTTAATTGCCTTATGTCTTTCTGCTATTATTCTAGCTTTTTCCGAATGACTTAGTTCTGAAAATGACCG
This sequence comes from Alkaliphilus oremlandii OhILAs, assembly GCF_000018325.1. Taxonomy (GTDB): domain Bacteria; phylum Bacillota; class Clostridia; order Peptostreptococcales; family Natronincolaceae; genus Alkaliphilus_B; species Alkaliphilus_B oremlandii. Next base: position 2,035,385 of record NC_009922.1, read on the forward strand.
TTGTATTAAATTGGTTTCCGTAACAATAAGCATAGCTTCTTCATCAGTTAGTCCTTCTTTAATTACCGCCGGTATTTTTTCTAGTCCTACAATCTTAGCTGCATTAGCTCTGTTGTGTCCTGAAAGTATTTCATACTGTTCTTCTTGTATCGGCATTGGTCTAACTATAATTGGTGTTATTACTCCATGCTCTTTAATACTCTCCACCATATCTTCTAAACGCTGTCCTTCATATAGCTTAAATGGATGGTTCTTAAAAGGTATGAGCTTATATAAATATATTTCCTTTATCCCTGAATCTGAAGTTTCTAATATGTCATCTTCATCAGAAAACAGATCATTTATATTTATAATTCTTTTTTTCTCAATCATTTAAAATCAGCTCCTTAGCAAATCTTTGATATGCTTCTGATACCTTGTTCTTAGGATCATATTCTATTATGCTTTTTCTATTTAAAATTGCTTCTCCAGCTTTAACAGAAACAGGTATTTTACTATGGAATATTTTCATATCTAGGTCAAATTTATCTTTAATGTAAGATGCACTTTCATTTACAGTTTTTATCATTTCTTTCGATAAATTTGTCCTTTCATTTAACATAGTCATTAAAACACCATCAATTTTAATATTAGGATTTATACGTTTTTTCGTCTTCTTTATCGTAGCTGTTAGATCTCCTAAACCCTTAGCTGATAAAAATTCAGGAGTTACTGGAATGATTATACTATCACAAGCTGCTAAGGCATTAATCGTAAGAGTTCCGAGTGATGGTGAGCAATCTATTAATATATAGTCATAGTCTCCCTTTATATACTCCAGAGCTGATCTTAATATCTGTTCTTTACACATTACATTCACTAGAGTCATTTCAATGCCTGCTAGTTGTAGATTAGCAGGTATTAAGTGGAGGTTTTCATTAACTTCTATAATGCAATCCTTTTCTATTTCTCTCTCTTCTATAGAATCTGCCATTATAGTTTGAATACCTGGTTTATTATCGGCTTTATATCCTAAAGAAACCGTCAAACTTCCTTGAGGGTCGAAATCTATCAACAAAACTTTGCTACCCATCTGTGATAAGGCATATCCCAAGTTTAAAGTTGTAGTAGTTTTACCTACTCCACCTTTTTGATTTACTATTGCAATTATTTTATTTTTCAATTTAATTTCCTCCCTTTTATAATCTGTATTTTAATCAATAAAAAAACCAAACATCTCTCTATGCTTGGTCTTAATAATTAGAAATTATTTTATTTGTTGTTTTTATTCACCTCAAAACATATTTGTTTAAACATACATTCTTGTCTTAATCTCTGCAGTACCATTTAAGGTTTCCAAAGTTTTTCCATCGAACTCTAAAGAAATGTTTTGGGGAATTGCTGTCTGGCAAACAAAAATTTTTAATTCGTAGCAAAACGAAGCCACCAATTTCTTTCTATTAAAAAAGAATAAAAAATTCCAACATATAAGTATTCAAAACATTTAATCCTACCACTATACTGCCTTATTTATATGAATTATAAGTAATTTCATTTAAAGATACATCTTTAGACAATATGTCACTTATATTTTCCCAACAAATTTTATCGATATTTTCTTTAATAACGCTACTCATATGATACATTGGAAAGATTGAATTTTGAAACTTAAAATAATTCATACACCCTTCATAGTCATAGTTAGTTTCGAATATATTACTATTTATATTTTTAAATCCTGTTTTATACGCTGTTCCAAATAAAGGGTCTTGATTAATTGTTTTATCTATTTTTTCTGAAATAGTAGCTTTATTAGAAATGTCTTTTAAATTAATAATTAAATTAACTTTTCCTGCTTCTTGAATCCAATCAAAATTACTTGATAATAATGCATTTGATAAAATAATTTTATCAAATGATGCTTTCTGAAATTTCAAATCGTCCTTTAAGTATTTTCCCAGCAAAAATGTTCCTAATCCATCTGCAAAAACACTTATTTCTGTTTCATATATATAATATAATTCCGTTATATACTCTTTGAATTGTTTGTAATCTTCTAATATATTTTGCCCCAAATACACATATGGAGCAAATATCCATCCAGCTGCACTAACTAACGGAGAAATATGATAATTAAATAATAAATATTCCTTTAAATTCATAATTGTTACTAATATTTTTTTTTCTTTAACTCCTCTTATAACATACCTCCAGATATATGCTTCTCTAGCTTTAAGTAAATTTTCAAAACTATAATAATCCTCATAATCACTCCAAGTTGATTTATCTTTTTCTTCATCTAATATTATTTCGATCATACCAACTTCTATATCATATTTATCTTTAGAAAATAAATTAAGAAATGAATATATTGTGTCTTTACTAGACTCTGCAATAAATAATACATCTATCTCACAGCCTTCAACACAAAGCAATTCATTAGATTGAATTGTGCAACATTTCTCATTAGGAAGCACTACCATACAATCAATATCATTTGGCTCTTCTTTAGAAGTAATAAATGATCCTCCAATTATTATACTTTTACTCCCTCTGCTTAAAGAAAAAGCAAATAGTTGTTCTAGAACCTCTTTATATTTACTACGAATGGTCTTTTCCCCATAACAAAATCTGTCTATAAACTCGCTTGAATTGCATTGATGTATTCCCTTACTCAAAGTTCCTCTCTTATTAAACTGTGGTATAGACATTTAATTATCCTCCTAAATTTAAAAGTATTTTTCTATCTTTTTATCTTTAATCAAGGCCATTATGTCCATTTCTATCATTCCCTGATATTTTACAAAATCTTTTTTAAATGAATTACTCATTTGACCCCGAACTATATCAAAGCATTTTTTGTATTCATTTTCACTAATTATTCCTTCTTTCAATTGTTTACAGTATTTTAGCAATTCCTCTTGAATCAGAATAAATTTCATGGTTTGAGAAATTACACTATCAATTAATTTATCTCTTTGAGAAAGTCTAAAAAAATAAGCAAATAAAGAATATTGATAAATAAGCTCCTTGTAACATAATCTAAAATTTTCAAAATGTGAGAAAATAGAATCATCTTGTGAGTATTCGTCCATGCACCTAATTATTTCTACTGCCTCAGATAGTGCATAGTTAGCTAACCTATGCATTTCTATATAGTACCTTTTTTTCTCAGTTAAATATTGTACTATCGTAGGTATTAATACTAGTATTCCACTACAAAAAACGCCTAAGCTAATATTTATATAAAAATCTATATGATCTTTAAATATATTAGAATCTAAGACTTCAAAATATCCAAATTCCAAAAAAATTGCTAATCCTAAAAAGCAAATACAAAAAAATGACATAAATATAATTATATTTCTACTTATTTTCATTTGTTCTCCTTTGTTTATTAAAAATAATATTAAAAATCATATGTACAAATTACGTATCGCCTAATTGATTCTTTTTTCATTTCTAATATTTATATCATTTCCGAACCAAATTTGCATATTTTATACCTTTGCTCCTAGTGCTAAAGATACGATACATTTTTTTCTATAATTCAAAATATAATTCATTATTTTTAATACTATATATCAATACTTTTGAATTACCTACATTATATACCAATCTCATCAAAAAAGATGTCGAATTATGTAATGTTGAAAATAAAAAATACCGAGCCTCCTCGATATTAAAATTCCAAATAAATTTATGTTAAATAACTTTCCAATGAGTATACACTCCCTCATGGAAATCATGCAGGAGACTTTCCCGTTTTATTTTCAAATAATGGAGTAGCAAGAATGTGGTTCTTCACAGATAAGTTTACCGTGGATGAGATCATATGTAAGTCTATTATAATCCATCAAAATCCGGACGATTATAGAACTCAGCCTTCTGGCAATTCAGGTAAAAGATTGGCTTGCGGCATAGTTGAGTGGTACAAATAGTAATTCATAAGAATTTAAATCCTTTTTTATTTTTAAAATATCCATTGTGTGCAGTTTGGGTTCATATATTCATCTACACTCAATGGATGTTTTTTAAATATAAAGTTAATGCCTATGTACGTTTTTTTAAACAGTTGTCCATTAAAATCTATCTATTTTTTAATAATAAGGCATCTTTGTTTATTAGCAGACTTATTTAAAAAAGCCAAATCTTTTATGGTTAGTTCATTAATATTCTTCGATTTAATGCTAGCTGTTGCATCTTCTTCGCCTAACCAAATACTCCACAATTCAATCTCTTGCAAATCATTTATCTGACCTTTCAGATAATCAAGTAATTGCTCTGCTCTTTTTTCTGTGTAGCGAAAACGTAGTTCTGAAAAATATAGCTTATTGGAATATTGCTTTGCATATTCAGAAGAATAATACATATCATTTTTGATTTCAAGCGCATTTAGTTGTTCTTCCGAATCACAAGCAACAATAAATTTTTTATCTCTATCGATTTCTGTACTATCCATTACAAGGTCAGGAATCTTTATATTACGGATTATGGCTTCATTTATAGATATGAGCTCTCTATATGGATTTTTAACTTCCATTAACATTCTATCACTTGCTAAAAATTGAAATCTACTCATTTTTTACTCCCCCGGTTTAATCAAAATTTATTTTAACAATGCATTTTTTTACATTCCTATTTTTATTAAATACGCATTTACCTTTTAATCTCTAATATTAGAAAATTTTATCGTCTAATGTCATACTTCATGTAGAATTACAGTATCTTACTTAATACTACACTTTTGTAATTTGTTTCGTCCCATTGAATGGTCTCTATGTATCTATAGTTTCTTTTTTTATAAAAGTTAATTAAATGATATGCTGTTTCTGCAGTATCCAACGCAATCTCCTTTATATTTTTCATATTTCTTGCCTCGTTTTCAATGAAATCCATCATTTTGTTCCCAATTCCGTATTTTTGCAGTTCGGGTTCTACAGCAAACTGTCCAATCTTTGCTACAAAATCTCTACTGTACCAACTCCCTTTATCTGAGGATTTTGGACTATACAAAGATATTGTTGAAACAATTTTATTTTTATGTATCCCTATATAGGATTTATAAGCATCTCTTGCTCTTTTTGATGTTATATCACAATTCTGACAAGCCGCTACATAATTAAGTCCCATATCCGCTAGAACCTTATATGATTTATTTAGAAGATGTGTTAATTCTTCAATGGAATCCTCATTTGAAAGCAATCTAAACTCTATAATCTCACCAGCATTAAAATTATAACTAAAATCACTTTTATTTGTCATTAAAATCACCCTCCAATATCGATATGCGTTATACCCTCGGCTACCAACCCCATTTATAAAACAAGAAAATATTCCTCTAGATCCTTTCTAAAAGAACACCCATAGTTTGTCTTTTTAAATCCTATATTGCAATAGTAATTATACGATTCTTCATCTGGCTCAACAAAAACCTTTTTGCAACCATAGGACTGCAATATTTTTAATGAATTATAAACACAAGCTTTCCCTAATTCAAGACCTCGGTATTCTTTTGCTGTTACCATCGGTTCCAAAAAACCAGTCTGCATTTTACTTTCATACCAAAAGCCAACAAAGGATGCATAACTACCATCTGGGGCTATAACAACACTACATATGTCACGATTATAATTTAGCCAAGCATGTTTCATTGGAAGATAGACATCATCATCTATCTTTGGTACATTTCCATTTTCATGTGGCATTATCTCAAACAGAGGATTATACAGGCATTGAGAAAGACATCTCACCTATTAAAACTTCATTAAAATTTGAATGATTGTCTCATAAATTAGTATTATTCTTCTATTCCACCATATCTACGTTCTCTTTCACAAAAATTATCTACTGCTCTCTTTAATTCTTCGAATATCAATCTAATAGTTTTTTATATTGATCTATATCATCAAATTTTGTTTTAAAATAACTTGGGACATCACTAATATTCTTCATTAAAATTGGCTTTCCACCGTTTATCTTCTTCACTACTACCTCAAAAGAGTTATCACCATCTAAAGTAATATTAAGGTCTTGTTTATCACTTTTTAGTCGATAGGTATTATCCTCAATTTTTTCATAAGTTCCCTTATCAACTTCCCTGTTATCAATATATTCAACAAAACTATGTTCTTGCGGCTGAATAGAAATTTGAACCATATACCCATCTACAAAGTCACTCTGATAAAAACCCTTTAAAATATGATTTTTACTGATTGTACACCCTCCTAATATCGAAGCAATTATCAATAATAATCCTATAACTAAGGTAGACTTCATTTTTTTCATAGCGGCACCCCTCTGCATTTTTGAATAAATCTAGGAATAATCTCTCTCATAGTTTAATTTGGTTTGTGATATCCTAGTGAAAATTCCAATTGATAATCTCTTACATCATTTTCATATAAGTCCATATCTATTTCCATAGCTTCTCTACACCCCAACGCAAAATAAAAAGCGATTGTTTCTTCGGCTGACCCCGCACAAATATAAAGTTTATCTACGTTCCAGTTTTTTACGATGTCAGCAGATAACAAGAATAGCTTTTTTCCGATTCCCCTACCCTTATATTCCAATGTAATAAAGAGTTGATCTAATAAAACATACTTATATTTTTTACCAAAAGGCTTTTTATTTACAGTTGCAAATCCTAACAATTGATTATTGAGATCAAAGGCTCCAATTGCAATACCGTTGTCTAAGATCGTTCCTTTTAAATTGTTATAGTGGTGCTCATATCCATTTGGCCAATCTGTATCATGGTAATTAATCTCTACTAATTGTCGCTTGTCATCGACCTGTCTCCATGCTCTTCCAATATATTGAGATGGATTCATTCCACCTATAAGCACACATTCTTCTACAGTTAATTCTCTATATACAACTCTTTCCATGTGAGTTATCCCCCCGTATGCTATAATATAAACTGCCCAAAATATATTATTGATCTAATTTACTATTTAAAGCTGTGCGAAAACAAACGATATTACCATCTGGATCTCTAAAGGGAAAAGACCTTGCACACCAAGGGTGCGTAGTTGATATAGTTATAAAATCAATATCAAGAGACTTCAACGGCTCATTCTTTATCTACATCATCAACATTTAAACCTATTGTAATATTCCCAGAACCCAAAACTTTGAGAAAGCGGATGACATTTCTTCTACCACAGCCTTTTTAGAATAAATGGCAATTCCTGAACCACCAATATTAAATGCCGCATATACTTCGTCTCCATCTCCATTGAGATGCAGCACATCTTCATAAAATCGTGTTAGTAGAGGAACGATTTCTATGATTATGCATATACCCCATAGTTGCATAATTTTCCTCCTTACTTGAATACAAAAGTAACTTTCAACTATGTATTTTCTCACTTTTTTCTTTCTATTCTAATGGGTTCATTAACTAAAAGTATTGTAAGGTAGTCATATTAATTATTTTGTGTTCTAATATACCGCAATTCTCTCAGCTTTTTACCCATATCGATTATTTGAATCGTATTATCATATCTAAATCCAATCTTTTCATAGAATCTTCTTGCACGTATATTATCTTCTAACACCCAAAACTCTACATTGCTAAAATCCTCTTTCGACATTTCATTGAATGCCTACCCTGAACAATTCCACTTCCCCAAGATGCAGTAATCACATGAACTCAGGAAATCTTTGGCCACGATCCATCATTTCCTCCATATCTACATTTTCCAAAGGATGTTTGCCCTGCCCATTCATTTCCTTCAAAATCAATGGCAGTCTTGGGTAAACTCTCAGATAGTTCTCTATTTACTGCTTTTACCCATCGTCACGCTCTTTAATAATAAATCCCTTTAGTTTCTCATATTCAACAAAAGTAATCAAAAGTTTAGATTTGTTATAGTTCATTCATTAATACATATGAACTTAACACTTATCTATTTACTCATAAAATGCTTTAGGGTAAGTTACAACCCCTTCAACTTGGACAAGACTTTCTCGTTTCAATTCCAAGGCCATGAATGACTCCCTAGGAACATCGAATGGTGCCCTAATATTCCATATACTTGTAGACTTAAATCCAAATCTATGATAATATCTGTCCTCTCCAAGAACAATTACGGATGTATATCCAAGTTCTTTTGCGACTTTAATACTTTCTATAATGAGGGAGTTTCCAATTCCTTTATTCTGATATTGTGGTAAAACTGAAACAGGAGCTAATGCTAAGGCTTCATGTTCTTTATCATCATTTTTAATCAGTATCTTTGTAAGCATAATATGACCTACAATTTTTTTATCTAATTCTGCTATAATAGAGAGTTCTGGTATGAAAGCTTCGCTCTTCCTTAATCTATCAACTAAAAGATGCTCCTTATGATCACTATATTCAGCATCTTTAAATGCTTCCTCTACTACACGCTCTGATATTTTATAGTCAACCACTGTTTCTTGCCTTATTTTTACATTCATTCTTATGTGTCTCCTTTTACTCTTATTTCTATAAAATCACTGTTATGATTCGATTAATTGTACAACATATATCCTATCTATAGCACACTCACACCAACAGCTAATACCACTTTTTTATTTTAAAAAACGTTAGCATTCCCGATGCAATCACAACACAAGATAATATAAACATATAGAACGATGATTTTAAATTTAGACCAGGAATATAGGTAAAGTTCATTCCAAATACACCGGCTAGAAAAGATAAGGGAATAAAAATTGCTGAAAATACAGTCAGTATCATCATTGTTTTATTCATATCATTACTTACATTTGACATTTGCATTTCATGAAGGCTATTTGTCATTTCTTTATACGCTTTTAACGAATCCATTATCTGATTTAGATGATCCATTAAACCATTATAATAGGGGGTCATCTCATGATTCATAAAATGATAATTGTGTTTAGTTAATTTACTAATGGAATCTTTGATTGGAGAAACAGCATTGATTAGATACAACAATTCCTTTCTTAGGTGGTAAAGCTGTTCTTTACTTTCAAGATTATTATCTAATATTTTCATTTCTATATCTCTAAAATTAGATGATATTCCATTAATAATATCAAAATACTCATTTGTCAGCGCATCAATTAATGAATAATATAGATAGTCACTTCCCATAGAACGTATTTTTCCAAGTTGTTTTTGTATGCTTTCTCTAACGCCATCAAAAGTATCTCCAGGTACCTCTTGGAGAGTTACAATTACATTCTCCTTATGAATCATCGCCACATGTTCATGTATCATGTCCTTATCTCTTAGATAAATCATTTTGAATATAGAAAATAAATAACTTTCTCTGTCTTCAATTTTACTCCATTGGGAAACATGAACAACATCCTCTAGATCTATATGGTGTATGTTAAACGTTTCCCCGATTTTACCAATAAGCTCTGTGTCATGAAGCCCAATCACATTGAACCAGTAAATTTTATCGTTCTCAAAAGGACCTTCTATTGAGTTGGTTTTATGAAAAGAAACCTCCTTCTTATTATATGTAATTAGTTCAATTGAAATTTGAACATCGGTAAACTGCCCTGTATAAATAATATCTCCAGACACCTGCCTTAATAGTTGCTTTTTAGAATGTAATATATTGAACGGATCATATAAATTCATAGCTTTCCTTCTTTCATCTATTAGTATATAAGTAAATCCTTTGCTATTAAATTTGTGGTATCTCTATTGTACATAAAAACATGTTCACATTGAATTATACCATATTTTTCAAGTTGCTATATAAAAAAACCGTAAAATTCAATGATGAATCCTACGATCTTCTTTATAGTAAAATATCTATTTTTTATTCAGAAAAGTTAATTATTGTTGAAGGAAGCTTGAATAGGCTCAGTTCCTTCAATAAATGCGATTAATTCTTCATTAAATTTCTCTTTCTGGTCATAAAATGCTCCATGCCCACTATATTTAAATGGAATTAGCTTAGAATTTTTAATATATTCTCTTTGTATTTCACCTAATTCAAATGGGACAACTTGATCATGTATCCCATGGATAATCAGCGTTGGCACATGGATCATATTTAAATCATAAAATAGTTCTTCATAGAGCCAAGCTTTTGAAATAGCGATCGTTGACCAGCTTGCCGCCTGTAACCCTAATTGTAAAAACCAATCAGAAAATGGTTCCGTTATGGGCTGAAAGAAAAATATTTTGCCAAAGTCACTTAACATTTGAGGACGATCCCTATATGTATTTTCAATAATTTGAATCACTACTTCTTTATCTAAACCATATGGAAAATTAACACGTTTGATCAGACTCGGTGCGGCTGCTGCAAATAGCGCAAGCTTAGAAACGCCATATCCTTTATGCCGCCCCATATATCGAATGGCGATTGCGCCGCCCGTTGAATGTCCCGCTAATGTGAAATCTTGTATTTTAAGTGATTCAACCACACTTCGGACATCGTCAGATAGTCTGTCATAGTCGTATCCTCTCCAAGGCTTATCCGATTGACCAAATCCTCTTTGATCTATACCAATACATCGGTATCCCATCTGAGGCAATATATTGAACTGATATTCAAATAGATTATGATTCGCAGGCCAACCATGTAAAAATACGATGGTCTTATCTCCCTCCGGGTTAATATCCTCCACATAAATTTTTACATTTGCTTCTACTTCAATATAGCATCCCATCACTACACCTCCAATAATTAAGTAACTCTATTGGCATATTATTCGCTGAATGATTGGTTTATGAATGGGCAAAAGTCCTTTTGAATTACTCTCCTGCCTTAAAGTTGTAAATCGGTCTGATAATATCAACAATCTCAACAGTATCTTGGATGTTCTCAATAATTTCATCCATAGGTTTATATGCAAAAGCACATTCATCTAAGGTACTTTTATTTACGCTGGTGGTATAGATTCCCTCCATTGATTTTTTAAACTCTGTCATGGTAATGGATTCCTTTGCTTCTTTTCTGCTCATGAGTCTTCCTGCTCCATGGGGTGCAGAATAATTCCAATCCTTATTTCCTTTACCGATGCAGATTAAACTTCCATCCCTCATATTGATAGGAATCAGAACCTTTTCTCCCTCTTGTGCAGAGATGGCCCCCTTCCTTAAAATCATCGTATCTAAATCAATATAATTATGTATGGTCGTAAACTGTTCTTTAATCTTCAGTCCCATTCTAGTAACAATTTCATCCACGATGGCCTTCCGATTATATACGGCATATTGCTGCACTATTTTCATATCATTTAGATAGTCTTCATAGTTTTTTCCTTGTAAGTAGGATAAATGCTTACTAATTTTTATAGCGTTCATATTTTGAATCCCACATTCTATTTCATCCTCACGGCCTTCTGCCTTGCATTCTCTTACCAGTGTTTCTCTTTCTTTATTGATAAGCTCTTTATACGCTAAACCTTGATAGTATTCTGCCACCTGCTTTCCTAAATTTCGACTACCAGAATGAACAACCAAATACAGATCTTTATTCTGATCTCTATTAACTTCAATAAAATGATTGCCACCGCCCAGAGTTCCAATGCTTAACTTTGCTCTGTTGATATTTACTTTTTTCTTACAGACAAGGTCATCATAATCTATATAGTCATTGTATCTATGCTCTTTTTTCCGAATATCAAAGCCCGAAGGAATGTATTCATAGATTATTTTATCCAGTTTTTGTAGCTCTATATTCTTTTCCTTTAGCTTTACGGTTTCCATGCCACAGCCAATATCTACACCAACAAGGTTCGGTACAATCTTATCACTTATTGTCATGGTAGTTCCTATGGTACATCCCGCACCAGCATGGGTATCCGGCATGATTCGAATCACACTATCTTTCACAAATTCTTGATTGCACAATTCCTCAATCTGTTCTCTGGCTGTGCTCTCTAAATTCTTTGTATATACCTTTGCAGTATTGTAAGCCCCTATAATCTCCATCAAAATTACACCTTCCTTAAAATATAGATTCATAGATCTTTCAATTTTATCTGTTTTATTAGCAACACTCTCTAAAAATAGATTATAGTAATGAAGTTTTAAAAGTATACCCTTTATTGTTTTTATCCAACATCAACACTAGCATTCCTATATCTTTTTAATCTTTCTTCAAGGATTCCTGTATGGAATCTATCTACATATATATTATATACTATATCTCTCACTTCTCACTCATTTAATTATCTTTAACTAACAACATAATATATTTTCTAATCAATTTAATTCTATTCTTCGCACGTAGCATAAACCGGAAAATAATAGCAATTCCATTTTTAGAGATTTACGAAGAAAAGAACCCTATGAAAGGGTTCCTATCAGCATCTATTATTTTTTAGAATAGAATTCAATTACCAACTGCTCATTCACCTCTACAGGAATCTCTTCTCTGTTGGGTATCCTCAATAGTCTTCCCGTAAAGCTGCTCACATCTGTTTCTATATAATCAAAATTGATCGTTGTATTTTTAAGGTTGGACAAATACTTTTCTATTTTCTGTGATCTTTCACGTAAAGCGACTGCATCGTCTACTTGAATTGGGTAAGATGGTCGATCTACCTTTTTGCCATTTACTAAAATATGACCATGATTTACCATCTGTCTTGCTTCTCTAATAGAGCTCGCAAATCCCATTCGATATACCATATTATCTAGTCTACATTCTAAACTTTGGATCAGAGCCTCGCCGGATAAACCCGATGCTTTCATGGCTTTCTCTACATAGATAACAAACTGCTTTTCTAATACGCCATAATATGCTCTTAGTTTTTGTTTTTCTAATAGCTGTAGCCCATAGCTGGATAATTTTTTCGATGCTCTACCTGCTGTTTTTCCAGCTCTTTGCATGGCCTTTGGATGTCCATAAATATTTACCCCTAGACTTCTACTTAATTTAAATCTAGGTTCCATCATTTTTGCCAAATTAATTTCCTCCTTGGATATATACCTAAAATTTGCCGCGGTAAATACACAATTCGTATGAATAGATTATATCATAAAAATTTTCATTTGTAAATGACAATCAATTTCACTGATGTTTTCATTCCATCTTTCTAAGAGAAATTTTTATTTACCAGAAGCCTCATAATTATGAAATGTTAAATCTGCAAATTAAATAGATAAAAAAAGCTCTAGGTCTAAGTGAAATGCTACTGAACGTTCACCTAAACCTAGAGATATATTTCTTCTATTAATTCTTCATTAAAAACGAAAAATGAATCTATTAAGCATTTAGCTTAATTGCAAGCTGCTCTAACATATCCTTTACCATAGCAGATAAATCGTATTGAGGATTCCAGCCCCACTCTGCACGTGCATCACTGTCATCTAATGAATTTGGCCATGAATCTGCTATTTTTTGTATATCAGGATTCACATCATATTCTAATTCAAACTCTGGAATATGTTTTTTGATTTCAGCTGCAAGCATTTCTGGATCAAAGCTCATTGCAGTGATATTAAATGCGTTTCTATGAACTAATGTAGCAGGATCTGCTTCCATTAATTGAATTAAAGCAGTGATTGCATCTGGCATATACATCATGTCCATGAATGTACCTTTGTCAATAAAAGAAGAATACTTCTTATTTTTAATCGCTTCGTAGAAAATATGTACTGCATAGTCCGTGGTACCGCCACCTGGCAGGGACTTATATGAAATTAAACCTGGGAATCGAACGCCTCTCGTATCAATGCCATATTTTTCATAATAGTAGTCACATAGCAATTCTCCTGCAACCTTGGTAACACCATACATCGTTGTAGGTCTCATCAAGGTGTCCTGCGGTGTATTGTCCTTCGGTGTAGACGGTCCAAAAGCTGCGATGGAGCTTGGCGTACATACTGCACAGTTGTTTTCCCTTGCAACTTCTAGTACATTGAATAAACCACCCATATTAATGTGCCATGCTAAGGAAGGGTTTTTTTCTCCAGTTGCAGATAAAAGTGCAGCCAAATGGTAAATTGTATCTATATTATATTTTTTAACGATTTCATTGATTTTATCTCTATCCACTACATCTAATATTTCAAAAGGTCCAGAGCCTATAACTTCTTCAGAGCCTTTAGAACTAATGTCGCTTGCTACAACATTATCATGTCCATACTTCTTTCTTAACTCCATAACTAATTCAGAACCAATTTGCCCCAATGCTCCAGTTACCAAGATTCTTTTCATACTAATTAATACCTCCTATTAATTATTTAATAGATTGTTGATTGTAAATATATAGCCCCAACAATGGAACCCATTATTAGTCCCTATATACGAACCTACTCCCCATATTAAAAGTAACCTAAAATAGTATGTTTTACAAGTATTATAGTTTACTTATTAACAATATTTAATTTTTTAATCCCTATTTAAAAACTTTAATCAAGCGACTGAATTGATCTTTATTTTCCTTTATTTTATCCTCATTTCCAAGTATACATACATATTCCATTTTCATTCCTTCATCAATTAAATGGCTATATCTTCTGATATCCTCTACGGTTGTGCCTAATATTTCATTTCTTTCCTTTTGAAGATCCTGTTGTGTTATTTGACATATGTAATTTGCTGTTGCTCTATCGCCTTTCATAAATGCGCTGAGTGGAGCATCCATGTTGCTGATGGTTCCGATGATATACTTTCGCATTTCTCTTTCGTCCACATTAAAGTCCTTAATATATTCAGGCATAGCATCGTATACCTTCAACGTCTCCTTTAGATTTGGATCTCGGTAGGAGCTAAATACAAAGTTTCCATTTTTAGAGAAATTCGCTAGGCATCCATAGGCTCCACCCGCAACTCTCACCTTATTCCAAAGATAGTCCAGGCTTATTATAGTTTTTAAAACTTGCATACTCCCAGAATAATCATATCCCAAGTCTTTAAAATTACTTCCTTTAGCAACGTATTGAACCTTGCCAGGTGTTAAAAGGCCCTCACTTTTCTCCGTTCTTTCAAAGAAATATTGGAACTTTTCTAATGTACGATCGGATAAACCTTCAACAATCGACACCATTTCTCTTTGGATTGTTTCAAAATCAGATTTCTCCGATGTAATGCTAATGAGCAGATTATTTTTATTAAAGATCATTGAAAATACTTGCTGTAGGTTTTCTACAATATTTTCCTTTTCTTTCTCAAACCGAGCATCCAAATCCGAAATAAAATCGTAATATGAAATCCCTGATGTTATTTCTATAAATTTAGAAATCGGTGAAAAATAGGAGTTTACTCTTCGTGCAGCCATCACGTGACCCTGATCAAAAATATTCATTTCCAAACGGGACTTGGATTCAGCAATTAATTCCTTCACTCGATTAACTTCATCAAATTTTGTTTTATTGATAAGCTCATCCATCAGATTGAATAAGGTTTTAATATTTCCAATCAAAGCAGAACCCCTCACAACAAGCTTTGAAGAAAAATTCTTGTGGCTTTGCTGAGTAGCATAAGTTTCTAATTTAGAGTAAATGCCACCCGTATGAATGTTGATTAAATTCGATAGTTCTTCATAATCATAGGACTCTGTTCGAATCTTCCCTAACAAGCTGGTCAATAGAACTGTATATGGAATCAGCTCCTGAGGTACGGACTTCGTATCGAATAAAAGGCTGATATAGGAAATACCATTGGTGGTATCTGGATGATGTAGAATATCGACATCATCTTGGGTTAATTTGATTAATTCAATATTTTCAACATCTTTATCGATATCCTCTCTATCTAACAAAGGTATGGATAACAGCGCTTCCTCGGCCTCTATCTTATTTTGATATGCCTCTAGTCTTGCCTTGTCCTCCATAATTTTCTCAAGATCCTTTTTTGATAGTCGATTCTTATATTCTGCTAATCTTGCTTTCTCTTTCAGCTCTTTTTCATTTTCCAATCCCGGTTGTGGTTTTAATATAACTAGGCTGCTATGATTATTGTTTAGAATTTCATCCTGTATCAATCTTTCGAAATAATCGCTTTCTAAAGCCCTTTTGATATTTTTAAGACCTTCTTCATAAGCTAACTGCAACCAAGGTTTTTCACCGTATAACCAAGTATTCATCGCCTTTATATTATAAACCAGCCCTTTTGGTCGATGTCCATAATCTGCTTCCTTTAGCTTAAATTCATGAATATTGATTGCAGCTTCAATTAGTTTTTTATCAATACCATTCTTTACTAGACCTTCCAATGTTTCTTTCACTGTATTTAAAAAGACTTCCTTACTTTCTACATTAGTATTCTTAACAACAATGCTAAAGGTCGGTTGCATGATGCTATTATCAAAGGAGCCGAAGACATCTTTTCCTATATTGGCATCAATTAAAGCCTTCTTTAATGGCGCTGCTGGTGATCCTAAAAGTAGATAATTCAAGATTGTAAATGCCAATACCTTCTCCGCATCATTGGAGTTTCCAACAACATAGTTCTTACTGATCAATGTTTTGTCCTTTGGATTTTCATCCGCAGAAATTGAATAGAATTCCTCCACCACGTTCATTGCACCCAACGGTTTTTGAGTGTGAATTTCTGAATCCACTTCAATTTCATCAAATTCCTTTAAATACCCTTCATCAATGAACTTTAAATACGCCATTAAATCACCATTGCCATATAGGTATATATAGCTATTGGATGGATGATAATATTTTTTATGAAAATCTATAAATTGCTCGTAGGTAAGCTCTGGTATTGCATCCGGCTCTCCTCCAGATTCGAATCGATATACAGTATCTGGAAATAAAGATTCTTCTATCTTGCTGAATATAATTTGCTCAGGGGATGAAAAAGCACCCTTCATTTCATTATAAACGACACCCTTAATAGAAAGAGAATCCTCTAAGTTATTAAGTTCGTAATGCCACCCTTCCTGCATGAAGCTTTCCGGTCCATTATAGATATTTGGATTGAATACCGCATCTAAGTATACATCCATTAAATTCATAAAATCCTTATGGTTCTGACTGGCAATAGGATACATTGTTTTATCAGAAAAAGTCATGGCATTTAAATAGGTATTCAGAGAACCTTTTGCAAGTTCAATGAAAGGGTCTTTTAGAGGGAATTTTTTAGAACCGCAAAGCACAGCATGCTCCAATATATGGGGAAGTCCTGTATTATCCATTGGTGGCGTTCTAAAGCTAATGGAAAATACCTTGTTATTGTCATCGTTCTCTAAATGTAGCAGCCTTGCACCACTTTTCACATGGGAAAATAATCGTACCATGGAGTTTACTTCTTTTATATTTCTTTCTTCTAACAATTCAAAGCCATTGTATATCTGTCCTTTATTTAAAGTTTCCATACTTACCTCCTCATTTTTGCTTTTCTATTATTTTCTATATAAATCCATTATTTCCTTTTAAATTATAGATATAGATTTAATAATCAAGTATAATATCATTATACCAATCGTTTCCAATAGGGATGAACTACAATATATTAGGATGTGATGATACCATGAGAGATTTTATACAGGAACTCAAATCTATTAAAATTCTATCTTATAACGATATTCATAGATTGCGCACCTATATACAAAGTAAATATCCCCATTCCAATACAAAGCAGCATGCCGATATATTGATAGATTCTATTCGAAAAATAATTGACGGCTATCTAAAGGCGATCCCCCGAGATGAACAATTGGAAATTAGAGAGCTTCTCCTGAAGGACACCTTAGTTTTAAAAAATGAAAATATCTTATTGTACGATATATTCCATGTAATGACCACGCAATATCAAGAAAAAGAAAATTATTTATCCGTCCTATTGGAATGGATGAATCAATACTTAGATAACCCGATGCATCCGGATGACTTAAGAATGCATTTACATTCTCCTATGAATAATTTCATCCCTATATTGGATACCCCCAGGGAAATTCAATTACCCTCCAAACAAAATTCATTAAAAGTCATTCTTAGTGGTATGACAGTGCTATTGGTATTGTTATTTTCAATCAATCATCTACATGGAAAACATACCTCTGCACCAATGGAAAGTGAGATTCCTATGGAGACAAGCATGGTTGAAAATTCTCCTCCTCATTTGCCAGAATACTTCCTCTATAAGGAGATTGATACCCATAGGCTCAGAGGCTATTTAAAGAGCAGAAACTCTCTCTTAGAAGAAGAACCCTATTTCTCATCGATTATCAATGTAGCAAGAGAATTCGATTTGAATCCCTTAATCCTGTTTGCTGTGGCAGGGCAGGAGCAAGGCTTTGTTTCAAAATCAAATGCCTTAGCTCATGAAATAGTCAATAATCCTTTTAACGTTTTCGTAAGCTGGAAGGATTACAATACGGATATTATGGATTCATCTAGGATTGCAGCTCGAACCATCCTTAATCTCAGTAAAGATCGGCCCCAGGATATAGATCCTTTCCAATGGATCAACCGAAAATATGCTGAGGATGAGCATTGGTGGAAAGGTGTGAAATCCATATTTCATCGCTTAGAGAGAGCGGTTCAGGACTTCTCTTCTGAGGAGATCTAGTGTATACGTTGTTGCTAAACTGCGTATCCGATTTCTGCTTCCACCGAGATTCAGCTCTTTGACTGTTGTAACACCATTGATACAAATGCCAACGTATACAAGTCCAATTGGCTTATCTTCTCTACCACCGCTAGGCCCTGCTAATCCTGTGACAGATAAGCCAATATTTGTGTGGGCAGATTTACAAATACCCTCTGCCATTTCTCTCGCTACCTCTTCACTGACAGCGCCATATTTTTCTATGGTTTGTGGATTTACACCTAAATATTTGACCTTGGATTCATTACTATAGGTAACGATGCCCTCCATAAAAACAGAAGAGATTCCAGGGTAGTTTACAAGCCTACCAGATAAAAATCCACCTGTACAAGATTCTGCAATAGATATTGTAAGCTTCTTTTCTATTAAAATCTTAGCGACGATTTCTTCTAAACTGATATCATCTTCCCCGTATATATTCAGCCCCAATCGCTCCCTAATTTGTTCTTCCATTGGATGTATCAGTTCATCTGCTTCTTTCTGAGTATGTCCACTTGCAGCGATTCTAAGGGTCAATCCGTTGGGTTTAGCATAGGGTGCTACTGTTGGATTGGTTTGATGGTCTACAATATCCATAATTGCTTCTTCCATTTCTCCCTCACCGATACCGCATACATTGAGGACTTTAAAGGAGAAAAATTTATCTTGGAATTTCTTTAAGTAAGGGAGAACCTGCGTTTCAAATAGAGGAATCATTTCCCTAGGTGGCCCTGGGAGTAAAATCAGCTTCTTATTGTTCTCCTCTATAATGCAGGCAGGGGCTGTACCATTTGGATTTGGTAAAACAATAGAACCCTCTGGGAAATATCCTTGTTTTCGATTTCCTTCGTTTACATTTAACCCTCTCCCCTTAAAATACGCCTCTATTTTCTTTAGAGACTCTTCGTGAGGAATAAGTTTTTTGCCAAAAAAGCTGGCTGCTGTCTCTTTCGTCATATCATCCTTTGTGGGGCCCAAGCCACCAGTGGTAATGACCACATCGGACCTTTTAAAAGCGGTTTCAAAGGCTTCACTTAATCTTGTTTCATTGTCACCGATAACGGATTGATGGTATACATCAATCCCTAAACTAGCTAACTCTCTCGCAATATATTGTGCATTTGTATTAATTATTTCGCCTAATAAAAGTTCTGTTCCTATGGAAATAATCTCTGCTCTCAAATTGACCACCTCTTAGATTATATATTTGTTTCAATATTTCATATTATTAACAATATCTTCTATTTTACTACAAATTAACGTGATTTACATGAGAGAATTTCATAATTATTGTAAAGTTTGTAGGCACATAATAAAGGAGATTCCTCCTACATCGAAGAAGAATCTCCTTTTATTATTATTTGATTACGCTTTCGGTATACAGATCACTTGACCGATTTGTAGATTATTTGGATTGATTCCCGGATTTGCTTTTTCTATAGCTTCTACTGTGGTGTTAAACTTCTTTGCTAACAGATACAATGTGTCTCCCGATTTGATTGTATATGGTGTGGTTCCTGTTGGACAGCCACTTGGCGGTGGGGTTGTAGGTGGTGTTCCTGGCATACAGATTACTTGACCAATCTGTAGATTGTTCGGATTGACACCTGGGTTTGCCTTTTGTATCGCCTCTACGGTAGTGTTGTATCTCTGTGCCAATAAGTAGAACGTATCCCCTGATTTGATTGTATATGGTGTGGTTCCTGTTGGACAGCCACTTGGCGGTGGGGTAGGTGGTGTTCCTGGCATACAGATTACTTGACCGATCTGTAGATTGTTCGGATTGACACCTGGGTTTGCTCTTTGGATTGCCTCTACAGTAGTGTTGTATCTCTGCGCTAGTAAGTAGAATGTATCCCCTGATTTGATTGTATATGGTGTGGTTCCTGTTGGACAGCCACTTGGCGGTGGGGTAGGTGGTGTTCCTGGCATACAGATTACTTGACCGATCTGTAGATTATTCGGATCGACACCTGGATTTGCTCTTTGGATTGCCTCCACAGTAGTATTGTATCTCTGTGCTAGTAAGTAGAAAGTATCCCCCGATCTGATTGTATATGGTGTCGTTCCTGCTGGACATTGCTGCGGTGGTGTACCCATTGGTATACAAATTACTTGACCGATTTGTAGATTATTTGGATTCAGTTCTGGGTTCGCTCTTAATATAGCATCTACTGTAGTATTGTGCTTTTGTGCGATGGAGAAGATGGTATCTCCTGCTTTTACCGTATATGGTGTTGTTCCGATTGGACATTGCTGCGGTGGTGTACCCATTGGTATACAAATTACTTGACCGATTTGTAGATTATTTGGATTCAGTCCTGGATTCGCTCTTAATATAGCATCTACTGTAGTATTGTGCTTTTGTGCGATGGAGAAGATGGTATCTCCTGCTTTTACTGTGTATGGTGTTGTTCCGATTGGACATTGCTGCGGTGGTGTACCCATTGGTATACAAATTACTTGGCCGATTTGTAGATTATTTGGATTCAGTCCTGGGTTCGCTCTTAATATAGCATCTACTGTAGTATTGTGCTTTTGTGCGATGGAGAAAATGGTATCTCCTGCTTTTACTGTATATGGTGTTGTTCCGATTGGACATTGCTGCGGTGGTGTACCCATTGGTATACAAATTACTTGACCGATTTGTAGGTTATTTGGATTCAGTCCTGGGTTCGCTCTTAATATAGCATCTACTGTAGTATTGTGCTTTTGTGCGATGGAGAAGATGGTATCTCCTGCTTTTACTGTGTATGGTGTTGTTCCGATTGGACATTGCTGCGGTGGTGTACCCATTGGTATACAAATTATTTGACCGATTTGTAGGTTATTTGGATTCAGTCCTGGGTTCGCTCTTAATATAGCATCTACTGTAGTATTGTGCTTTTGTGCGATGGAGAAGATAGTATCTCCTGCTTTTACCGTATATGGTGTTGTTCCGATTGGACATTTCTGTGGCGGTGTACCCATTGGTATGCAAATTTGCTGTCCTATCTGTAGATTATCAGGATTTACATTTGGATTTGCTGCAATCAGTGCATCTACGCTGATGTTATACCTTCTAGCGATGGAGAAGAAAGTATCTCCTGGTCTTACGATGTAAGGCGTTGTTCCAACTGGACAAGTTTGTGGCGGTGGCGTCGTTTTCGGTATACAGATTACTTGACCAACATAGAGCGCATCTGGATTTACATTTGGATTTGCTGCAATCAGCGCATCTACGCTGATGTTATACCTTCTAGCGATGGAGAAGAAAGTATCTCCTGCTTTAACGGTGTAATAGGTTCCCCCTGGGCATGGTGGCTGCGGCTGTGGTTGTGACATCGGTACACAAATAATTTGCCCTATATATAATGAATTAGGATTTACATTTGGATTTGCTGCCATCAGAGCCGCTACAGTCGTATTGCATCTTATGGCTATGTTGTAAAATGTATCCCCTGCTTTTACCATATAAGGCATTGTACCCATGGGGCATTTATTTGGCATATAGCTGTTATAATACATTGATTAACCTCCTTATTAATAAAATTTGTATAGACTATAAACATCGCCTTAGTTTACTTACTACAGTATATTCAGGAGGTCGAAATTGGTTCGAAAAATTTTTACCCTTATTTTTCAAAAAATTAAGACCCTAAAAATAGACTTCTATCCTCTATTTTTAGGGCCCGTTCTATCAATTGCTCAGGATTTTTTTCCCTTGTTCTTCTAAAAATTGATTGGTATATAGCTTGTAATAATAGCCTTTCTGTTTCAGTAACTGATGATGATTTCCTTCTTCAATTACAGCGCCATCCTTAATCACTAGTATCCGATCCGCAGAACGAATGGTGGATAGTCGATGGGCAATAATAAAACTGGTTCTACCACTTAAAGCCTTATCAATGGCCTTTTGGATCATTTGCTCTGTCTCTGTATCAATAGAAGATGTAGCTTCATCTAAAATAAAGATTTTAGGATCCGCTATGATTGCTCTTGCAAAAGAAATCAACTGCTTTTCTCCTGTAGATAGTAGGCCTCCTCCTTCTCCAACCTCGGAATCATAACCATTTTCCAGCTTCATAATAAATTCATGGGCATTCACTAACTTTGCTGCTCTTACGATCTCCACTTCACTGGCATCCAGCTTCCCATACTGAATATTTTCTCTTATGGTTCCACTGAACAAATGTGGGTTTTGGAGTACATAGCCTAGATTGCTATGGAGCCAGAGCAGTGGCATATCCTTATAATCTACGCCATCAATTAGAATTTTACCAGAAGTAGGTTCATAAAAACGGCAGGCCAAATTTACTATAGTACTTTTTCCAGACCCCGTTTCTCCAACCAAAGCGATGGTTTCTCCTGCCTTCACCTTTAAATTGAAATTTTGTAGAATCGGCTCCTCCGCATTATAATAGAATGAAACATTTTGAAACTCCATATTTCCTTTAATGGGAGAAATACCTGTATCTTTAAAGCCATACCCCTTCCCGTAGCGCTCCTCTACCGCCCGACTGTCTTTGATCTCTGGCTCTGTATCGATCATAGAAAGTACTCTTTCGGCAGAAGCCTGAGCGGATTGAAGCTCTGCAAGAACCCTAGCAATTTCACGAACAGGTTCAAAAAACTGGATGGTATAGGATATAAAAGCGACCAAGGTACCGTAGCTCACTGCATTTTCCATAACACCATTGCCACCCTTCCACAGTGCTAAAGCAGTTCCAATGCTAGATAAGGTCAAAATAATGGGCAGATACAGGGCAGAAAAAATTGCGGCTCGAATGGAGTTCACCTTCATTTCTCCTGTCATTTCCTTAAATTCATGTAATGCTTCTTCCTCACGGCTTAATATTTTTGTAGTTTTTGCCCCCATAATTCCTTCGTTAAATGCGCCTGTAATTCGCGAATTTATTTTTCTTACGATTCGATAGCTATGAAGCATTTTCTTTTGGAAATAAAGACTGATTATCGCTAATACTGGGATAACTGAAAGGGTAATCAAAGCTAGCCTCCAGTTTAGGTAAACCATTACCACCATTACAGCGATCATCTTTGCAAAACCCCACACCAAATCTACCAATCCCCAAGATATGGTCTCTCCTAATCGGTTGATATCCGAGGTCATTCTTGCCATCAACCACCCTACAGCTTTGTTATCATAATAGGAAAAAGAAAGCTCTTGAAGTCTTTGAAAGCCGATTTTTCGGATATCATAGGATAGACCCACCTCTACATTCCCAGCAAATACAATGAACAGTCCAATACAAATCGATATGATCACTACCAACGCCACATAAATGAAAGTAAATGCTCCGATGCCTTCCGTTGTGGCTGGAATAATAAAGTTGTCGATTGCAATCTTCGTCATATAGGGAAAGATCGCTTCAATTGCTGCCACTACAACCAGTACAATGGCCATTAGGATTAAATCCTTTTGATAGGGCTTTGTATACTTTAACAATCCCTTCCATATTTTCAAAGTCTCCCCTCTCGTATATTCCTGTTCTTTCAATCCATCCTGTTTACTCATTTCTCGTCACCTCTCATCCAAATACATTCAATATCATTAAATCCTTTTATCTGCAACGATTTCTTCTTGCCCTTCTATAGAATTCTGAATCTCCCACACTCTTCGATACAATCCATTATTGTTCATCAACTCTGTATGATTACCGATTTCAGTAATTTTTCCCTTTTCAAGCACAATAATAAAATCGGCCTCAGAAAGAGTGGTGATTCTATGGGAAATAATAAAGGTTGTCGCCTTATTCTTGCGGCTTTTTAGAGCATTTCTGATTTCATTATCTGTTTCCGTATCCACCGCACTTAGAGAATCATCAAATATGACAATTGGACTATTTCCAATTAATGTTCTAGCGATTGCAACCCTTTGCTTTTGTCCACCGGATAAAGAAACGCCTCGCTCACCTACCATGGTCTCGTATCCTTGGTCAAACTCTAAAATTGTATCATGGATTGACGCTACTTTAGCAACTTGGAAGACTTCGTCATCGGAAGACCTTGGTTTTGCCAATTTAATATTATCTCTGATAGATTTTGCAAAGAGAAAAGGTTCCTGCAACACCACACCTACATTTTTACGAACCCAGACTTTATCCATGTCTTTTAATTCATGTCCGTCTACCTTAATAGAACCGCCTTGATAGTCATATAATCTTGCCATTAAATAAGCCAATGTACTTTTTCCTGCGCCCGTTGGCCCTAAAATAGCAACAGTTTGACCCTCTTTTACCTCAAAGGAAATATTATCAAAAATAGGTTTGTTTTTTTCATATTCAAAATAAACATTGTCAAATTGAATATTTCCTCTGATCATCGGTCTTTCGTTATTCTCTACCATCTGCTCCCTTTGTTCATCTAATATCTCCTGTATTCTTTCTACAGCAACTAAGGTTTTTCCCATATCGCCGATAATCCTACCCAGTTGTCGAATTGGCCATAAAAGCATTCCTTCATATGTAGTGAATACAACTAAAGTTCCTAAAGTGATGGTCCCATTTGCGGTCCAATAGGCACCTACAATGAGAACTAATGCAATCTGTAGAAAGCAAATTAAATCTGAGGAAGACCAATAAAGAGCTAGTAGCCTTATGATTCGATTGGTTAATCGACGATGAACACTATTTTTTTCTTCAAATTTTTGGATTTCATAATCCTGTCTCGCAAAAGCTCTCACGACACGAACCCCTGTTAAATTTTCCTGTAAAACAGTGGACATCTTGGCTTCGGATTCATCATATTGCTGAAATGCATCTTTGATCTTCTTAAAAAAGATGATCGCAAATGTAAATATAATCGGTACGGCAATCATGGATATCAATGTCATCTTCAAATGTAAATTCAGCATAATCACTAGTACGAACCCTAGTATGAACAAAGCGCTTCCAATTTCCACAAACTGTACTCCTAAAAATCTTCGAATATTCTCTACATCAGAAGTGCAGCGCTGTATGAGATCTCCAGTTTCTGCTTTCACATGATATTCGTAGTGCAAATGCTGCAAATGATCATACAGTTGATCCTTGATTTTCTTTGCCGTAGATTCTGCAGCGGTGGATGCTAATTTTCCTTTTAAATACAAAAACACACCATTTATCACGGTTAAAGCGACTAATAGAATTGCCATCATCCAAATGTTGTCCCGTAGCTTCTCAACGCCACCAAGCCTTTGAATTAATCCAAACATTGTCCCTGTATTCTCTACAGGAGCATCTCCAATAATAGAGTCTATTGTGGTTCGAATAATCAAAGGATTGATTACATTAATCAACGTAGAAATTCCTATACTTAGGATGGAACCTATATATATCAATCGGTTTCCTTTCATATATTGCCAAAGCAATTTCACATTTTTCATTCTTCTGTCCTCACTTTCCTTATTGTTGTAATTTCACTCCCCATTAAATCAATCTCATTCTCCCACCCCTTAAAATTTTTAGATACTACATGGTGGACAAAAATAATAAAGCCTAGGAAGTATCTTCCTAGGCCATGTACAATATTATATCCATGAAAATTAAACGACGATCAGTACAGAACAGATCGATGTAATCTCACTATAATAAAACATAAAAAACCTAGGAAGGCAAACCCTCCTAGGCAATAAGTTTTTATTTATTGTCAAAGATGATCCACTTTCTCTCAGTTAACACATTATTTAATTTTGAACGCACTACACCTGTATTTACAAAAAATAATGGATGATCATTGCTGATGCCAAATACATTATGTTTATTCTTTACGTTGTTAACTAAGTTTAACTGTCTCATCTTTACACCTCCTCATTCATAATTATCTAAATTATACCATGTGTACTATTTAGTAGCAATCTATTTTTTTGAATTTTTTGTTAAATCTCAAATTTTATTTAATTTCTTCGACGATAGAAAGTACTTTCTCATACTGATCTTCTGGTAGCTCTACTAAATCCATTTCCTCTTTTAAAGAGGCAATGCTAAGATTTCCTGCGATGTAGCCATTCATTCTTGCAGCTAAAGTTGAACGCACCAAATTTCCGAAGCCGCCATAAATCGCTTTCAATGTTTGATATAGCTTCGTTGTATTTTGTAGATAGTATTTTTGATGGTATCCTTCCGCTAAATAGAAATTTTCTAGCGGTACAATTTCAGTATATATTTTTTCTCCATTTGCAGCTTCTATTTGTCTCTTCATTTCCAATGCCTCTGATTTTTGTCCATCGTCAAGATAAAATATTCTCGACATATATTGTCTGTTTGTAGTTTCATATACAGGATTGTGTAAATTCCAAAAGATATTTAAAAGTTCTCCATAGGTTATCACATTGGCGTCATACTGAATTTCAATCGATTCACTGTGATCACCCAAATTATAATAACTAGGGTTGTTTGTAGTTCCTCCTGCATATCCTACTCTAGTGCTGACAACGCCTTTTATGCTCCCAAACTGAGCATCGGGTCCCCAAAATCAGCCTAAAGCAAAGACTGCAATCGACAACTTCTGATTGGTATCCATATAAATTTCTCCTCTTCCGAATATTAGTTATAGTTTTTACTGCTTTAAAAAACATATACCCAATATTTTACGTTTTAAGCCTTCCACCTTTTTTCTCTTGGTTCTATAAATATATCTGTTGATGTAGTGCAAAGTAGCTCATTTATACTTTTAAAATAAACATTTTTTTGAGATCCTTCTTAAGATTGACCGCATCCTATTTTTTGTGATATATATAATGTTAAATAATCTTTTATTTATTCCATACCTTATATAAGAAAGTAGGTTCTTTATGCTAAGAAAGATTCAATATAATTCGCCAGTTATACTAACCTTTACCCTATTATCTGCCATCTCTTTGATATTGGGGCAGATCACAAATAATTATTCTACTATTTTACTTTTTTCCGTCTATCGAAGTTCCCTGTCCAGCATTCTATTTTATTTTAGATTGGTGGGCCATGTACTGGGTCATGCAGACCTCCAGCACTTTTTAAGCAATTTTCTTATTATATTGTTAATCGGTCCCATTTTAGAAGAAAAATATGGCTCTCGTAAAATGATCCGCATGATGGTGCTTACTGCCATTATTACAGGATTGTTAAATGTTCTATTATTCGATACTGCATTACTAGGCGCTAGTGGCATCGCCTTCATGCTAATTCTACTCAGCTCCTTCGTCAATATTAAAGAAGGTAGAATCCCGCTGACCTTAATTTTAATTCTCATTCTTTTTATCGGTAGAGAAGTGGTTGACGTATTTTTCACAGAGGATAATATTTCTCAACTGACCCATATAGTTGGTGGCTTATGCGGTGGCATTTTTGGATTTTCTACCAATCAAAAAAACTATCGGATATGATGATTTAAAAATTTTTCAAATTCTTCCGGTGGTACCGGTCTGCTGTAATAAAATCCTTGAATTTTACTGCAGCTGCTTTCTCGCAAAAATTCTAATTGTTCTTTCGTCTCCACCCCTTCTGCTGTTACTGCAATATCTAGTTGATGGGCTAATAATATGATGGTTTTAGTTATGGCCCTCTTCTTACTGTTTTTGGTGGTTTCTGCAATAAAGGATCGATCAATCTTAATCTCATCTACACCCATTTCCTTTAGATAATTAAAATTGGAATATCCTGTACCGAAATCGTCGATTGAAATACTGATGCCGATGTCTTTTAGTTTCTTGATCAATTCAATGGTATGATCTATATCTTGAATAATCACCGTTTCAGTGATTTCAATACCGATATATTTAGGCGGTAGCTCTGCTTCCTTCAATGCCTGTAGAATACTTTCCAAAAATCCTTTCTCCTGAAACTGTTTCGCTGAAACATTGATATATACCCGCTTTACGTCGTACCCCCTATGAATCCAATCTTTTATCTGGGCACATACATTTCTGAACACCCATTTACCGATGGATATGATTAAATCTGTTTCCTCCGCTAAAGGGATAAATGTATTGGGCCCGATCATGCCATGCCCTGGCTGATACCATCTTAGCAACGCTTCTACACCGACGATGTTTCCAGTGGAAGTATTCATTATAGGCTGATAAAACAGCGTCAATTCATCATGATCCACAGCGTTCCTCAACTGATTTATGAGAATGAGAGCCTCCATTTGCTTCTCACTTAAAGACTTATCATATATATAATATTGATTGCCTCCTTTTCCTTTAGCTGCATACATTGCAATATCTGAATTTTTCATTAGATCATTCAGCGTTTCCCCGCCCTCTGGATAAATACTGATGCCAATACTGGTTGTTAAAAATAATCTATGAGAATTCAGCATGAAAGGTTGGTCCATTTCTTTGATGATTTGATTTGCCAGGTCTATAAGCTCCTTATCTTCTTGTATATGCTTTACGAGAATAATGAACTCATCTCCTCCAAAGCGTGCAAAAAAGTTGTTGGGCTTTAAAATTCTTCCGATTCTCTCCCCTACTAGCTTTAGTATCTCATCACCCATATGATGACCTAAGGTGTCATTAATATGTTTAAACCGATCCAGATCTAAATTCAAAATACCAAATCGATTTTTTTGATCATTTGCAGAATCAATACATTCCCCTAAGATTTTTAAGAGATAAACCCGATTGGGTAGCTTTGTAATTCCATCATAATAGGCTAGATTGTGTACCTTTTCCTTCTCCAGCAAAAGCTCTTGATTGATATTTTCTAGATCCATCGTTCTTTTTAAAACTTCCTTTTTTAAGTTTTTATTCCATAGGATGAAAAGAAGAAAAATGATAGATAGGGTGAACACAGATAATATGGTTTCCTTTAGATATGCATTTAAAATTCTACCGTTGCCGATATCCTTACCGAACCACTTTTCATAGATTTTATCGTAGGTTCCATTACTTTTTATGGCTTCAATTCCTTTGTTAAAGAGATGAACCAATTCCTCGTTGCCTCTATAGGTTGCAGGCCCATACTCCGAAGTAGCCATTTGCTCTCCTACAATTTTTACGGTGGAAGAGTTCTTGCTTTTCTGCAAATAAAACAGTCCTGTCAGCCGATTTCCAACGTAGGCATCTGCTTCTCCATTAATTAAGGAATCCATTGCTTCATTTTGATCTTTCTTAGGCAATAACGTAATATCAGGTATATCCGCCAATATTTCTTCATTTAAATCTCCTGCTTGAAAAGCGACTTTCATTCCGCTCAAATCTTCTAAACCAAAAACAATACTGGTATCCTTCAGTACAAAGATGGATTGAGAGTTGGTTACAGTAGGTATGGTAAATAAATACTTCTCTTTTCTTTCCTCCGTACTGGACATTCCCTGTATGACATCAACCTCTTTATTTTCTAAAGCTCTCAGTGCTTCACGCCAATTCATCGGTATAAATTCTATATCCATTCCTAATTCAATGGATAAAGCATTTATGATATCCACATTAAAGCCCTTATAGTTGCCAATGCGGTCCATATATTCGTAGGGCGGATGATTTTCGTCTCCAGCAACGCTGATGACTTCACGGGATGCTCCATAATCTCTTTGAGGTGCACCCTTTGAATAAGTTGAATAACCGATGACTGATACGAACATCATAAATCCCATCAATATCAAAATTTTATTTTTCAAAATGTGACCCCCTTCAAATCCTCGTTGATATCCTTTCTCAAATTACCTTTATTTCCTATTGATTTGTCAAGTTCGACACATTCCCTATAAAATCCTTTAAAACCTTCGGCTATCGGATGGAAGTTTTTATATCACATAAAAAGCTACTTCAAATTGAAGTAGCTTTTTATGGTTTTTATTATTCCAACATTTTTCCGATCTCTCGACCAAACTCATAGCATGCGTTTAGATCTTCTTCTGTAGGAACAAACTTGATCTGTAATCCTTCCTTTATTAAACTTACACCAGCGTCGTTCATCCGTTTTTCGATATTCGCCACTGCTCCTTTACCCCATCCATAGGAGCCAAAGGCAGCACCCACTTTCTTCAGTGGTCTTAGACCAATTAATTCCTCTAAGAAATAGGCTACATCGGGAATCATGGTATTATTAATTGTAGAGGAAGCAACTAATACAGCCTTCGCATCTAAAATATCTGTCATAATATCATTGACATCGCTTTTAGATATCTTATACAATTTTGTATCGATACCTTCACTTGCCAATCCCTCAATAATTTTTCTTGCCATTTTTTCCGTACTGGACCACATTGTTTCATAAGCGATAACGGCCTTCTTACTAGACAAGCCCCTACCCCACTCCATATACTTTTCTATGATCTTATCTGGGTTACTTCTCCAAATGACACCATGGCTCGGTGCAATCATATCGATTTTTAAACCCATTTTTACAAGTTCTTCTATTTTTCTGACGACCATACCGCTAAATGGCATTAGAATGTTTGCATAATATCGTTTCGCTTCCTCCATCAGGATGCACATATCATTTTCATCATCAAATAACTTAGTTGAAGCTACGTGCTGTCCAAAGGCGTCGTTTGGAAGTAAGAGCGATTCTTCTTCTATGTAGGAGAACATGCTGTCTGGCCAATGCAGCATAGGTGCCTCAATAAATTTGATATTTCTCGCTCCTAAATTTAATACCGCACCAGTTTTTACAATGTTATAATCATAGTTGCCAAAATAATGCTGCAACATACCGTCTTTTCCTTTTTGGGTACAGAAAACCTTTGCATTCGTTGCTACTTCCATCAACTTTGGAAAACTTCCTGAATGATCTGGCTCAATATGATTGACTACAATATAGTCGATTTTACTCGGATCAATAATCTCACGAATATTATCCAGCATTACATCAGCAAAATCTGCATCTACAATATCTACTAAAGTTATTTTCTCATCTACGATTAAATATGAATTATAGCTTGTTCCTCTTCTAGTATGATAGGAGGGTCCATGAAATTCCCTAATATTCCAGTCCACAGCGCCTACCCAATAGATTCCTTTTTTAATCTCCACAGCCGACATTCCATCATCTCCTAATTCACTATTTTAGTTTAAAGTGCTCACATTAATTATAACCAATATTTTTCTCAACTAACAAGTTTTAATAAATTTACATTTGTTTGGTTATAAAGAAAAAATCCCTCTATACATTATATAATAAAGAGGGATTGATATCAAACTAAGGTGTTTTTATTGGTTTTGTGCTTTTCTATTGAATATGATATTTAATACGACGCCGATGATTGCAGCGAAGCTTAACCCCTGTATCTGAACAGTTTCACTAAGGGCAATTCCAACATATATTCCTGTGTGTTTTTCTATGAAGCCTGCACCTAATCCTAGAATTAAAATTGTAGCCATAATAATTATATTTTTGACATTGAATTGAACCTTGCTATTTCTTATGGTATTCACACCGACTAAAGATATCATACTGAATAACATCACACTGATACCACCCATAACAGGTGTGGGTATGGATCTCAAGAAACCACCTACCTTTGCTACAAAGCCAAGGATGATAGCAAATACAGCTGCAAGCCTTAATATGCTCGGGTCATAATTCTTAGTAATCGCTAGTACGCCCGTATTCTCTCCATAGGTTGTATTGGCTGGTCCTCCCATGATTCCTGCAACCAATGTGGCGATTCCATCTCCTAACAACGTTCTATTCAAACCTGGATCTTCAATAAAGTTTTGCCCTACAACTTCTCCATTTGTTGTAATGTCTCCAACATGCTCCATGAATACAGCTAAAACGATTGGGGCTATCATTGAAATTGCACCGATATGAAACTTAGGTAGCGTAAAGTTTGGTATCGCAACCAGTGCCGCTTCCGCTATCGGTGTACTATCAATGATACCAAATTGTACAGACATAATATATCCAACGATGACCGCTATTAATATGGATAATTGCTTAATAAATCCTTTTGCAAAGAAGGTAACCCCTAATGCTGTTCCTAAGGTGATGATGGCTATCATATAGTTGCTAGACGCCATACCTATGGCTGTTGGCAATAGGGTTAAACCGATGACCATAATCATTGGCCCCACCACTTGTGAAGGTAAAAATCTCTGTATTTTTTCCACACCTATTTTTTTTATAAAGAATGCAAACATGATATATAATAAGCCTACTATAACCATTCCGCCCTGTGCATAAGCTAAGTCCCCATATCGCTCTCTAGCTTGTATAATGACACTGATAAAGGCAAAGGAGGATCCTAAGAATACAGGTACCTTCTTTTTTGTACAGTAATGGAATATCAAAGTTCCTATTCCAGCAGAAACAAGTGCAACGGAAGGATCTAAGCCCGTTAGGATTGGCACCAGTACAGTAGCACCAAACATCGCAATTAGATGCTGTAGTGCTAGAACAGCCTTTTTTAAGGCTTGTCCGAAAGAAACTTCTTTTTCTAAGGTCTTTGTTGATTCTGATAATGTGTTGACTGACATAAAAAAACCTCCTTTTAAATTTGCATGCTTGCATACCAAGGAGAAGTTCCTATACTTTCTCCTTTTCGATCTCACAGGATCGATTTAAAGGTATTATTTATTTCTAATTCTTTATTCTTTAATGCCGGAATTAAAAAAACTTCTTACGTGGGCCGCAAGAAGTTATAATAATTACAATCAATTACAATTCAGTAATTTATTATCATCTTACCAGCCTCACGGGACTGCATTAAAGATTTATTTTCTTCAGCTAGTATAACACCTTTGATATGGATTAGCAAGTAAAAATTTAATTTGATGGTATTTGGTAAATATATTTTTACGCTTTTGAAATACTAATAAAAAGGAGTGATTCTATGCCAAAAAACAAAATAAAAGCATATGAAGTGTCAAAACCCATTGAAAATCATGAGACTGCTGCATGGGCTAATATAGATCAATTGAAAGAAGAATCTAGAGTTCCCATTCCAAATGAAACAGAAGTAATCAATGCTAAAAAATGGGTAGATGCCAATCGCAAATAACCATAATAAAAGACCAGCGGAAGCTGGTCTTTTATTATGGATGCTATTCGTATTGGATATCGGCTAATCGTTTATAGGTTAAATACCGATCCTTCGCATCTTCTTCAGCGGCCTTAAATAACTCCTCTGCCAATTGTGGGAATGTATTCATCAGCTGGGAATATCGAATTTCTCCTGCAATAAACTCTTTGAAAGATTCTGTTGGTTCCTTGGAATCTAATATAAATGGATTTTTTCCTTGTTCTTTTAAATCTGGATTGAATCGGTATAGATGCCAATACCCAGCATCTACTGCTTTCTTTTCCTGTCTTACAGAAGTGCCCATGCCGCTTTTAATCCCATGGCTGATACACGGCGCATAGCAAATGATCAGAGATGGTCCCTTATAGGCCTCTGCCTCCGTAATGGTTTTAATCAGATGGTTCATATTGGCTCCCAAGGCTACCTTTGCTACGTAAACGTACCCATAGGTCGTCGCCATTAACCCTAAATCTTTCTTTCTTATCTTTTTGCCGGAAGCCGCAAATTTAGCAACAGCAGCCGTAGGTGTTGATTTCGAAGCCTGTCCTCCCGTATTCGAATAGACCTCCGTATCCATTACCAGTATGTTGATATCTTCGCCAGATGCTAGTACGTGATCCAAACCACCGTACCCAATATCATAGGCCCAACCATCTCCACCAACGATCCAAATAGATTTTTTAATGAGATGATCCTTGAGCTTTAAAATTTCTTTCACTGTTGGATGGCTACCATGGTTATGTTTTTCTATTACTTCTAATATTTTCTTGCTGATCTCCTTAGATTTTGCACCATCTTCTTTGTACTGCATCCATTCCTTAAATAGATTTTTACATTCTTCGTCTAGATTAGAATTCAAGCTGACTTCCATTAAATCCCTTATTTTATCTCTGGCTTGTCGGGATGCTAAAGCCATACCGTATCCAAATTCAGCATTATCCTCAAATAAAGAATTTGCCCAGGACGGACCTCTGCCACAAGGTAACGTTGTATAAGCCATAGATGGTGCGCTGGCTCCCCAGATAGAAGAACAACCCGTTGCATTTGCCATCATCATTCGATCTCCATAAAGCTGGGTCAGTAGTTTGATGTAGGCAGTTTCTCCGCAACCAGCACATGCACCAGAAAACTCTAAGAGGGGCTTTGCAAATTGACTACCCTTCACGGTTTTTCGATCCATGAATTCTGGCTTATATTGAATGTTTTCAGAAGCGTAAATCCAATTTTCGGCCTGACTCATGATTTCCTTCTCTGCTTCTACCATAACCAATGCTTTTCCTGGGGCTGGACAAATATCGGCACAATTGCCGCAGCCAGTACAATCCAACGGACTTACTTGAATACGGTATTGTAAATGCTCTACACCTTTGCCCATTGCATCTTTTGTTTCAAAATCTGCTGGCTTTTGCTTCATTTCTTTCTCATCCAATAAGAATGGTCGAATTACAGCGTGAGGACACACATAGGAGCATTGGTTACACTGAATACATTTTTCTATTTGCCACTGTGGAATCATTACAGCGATTCCTCTTTTTTCATATGCCGTGGTTCCAAGGGGATAAGTCCCATCCTCCATACCTTTAAAAGCACTAACTGGTAATTCGTCTCCTTCTAATCTGGCCATAGGTCTTTGAATATCCTTTACAAAATCCGGTTCGTCTTTCATCATTCTTCCTTCATCTTTTGCATTCAACCAACTAGAGGGAATCTCTATTTTGACCAATGCTTCAGAACCCTTATCCACTGCCCTATAGTTCATCTCTACAATTTTATCGCCTTTCTTACCGTATGTGGACGCTATGGATTCTTTTAAATATTGAATGGCGTCCTCCATAGGGATAACTTGAGCTAGTTTAAAGAAAGCAGATTGCATAATCATATTGATTCTACCACCTAAACCAATTTCTTTAGCGATTCCAATAGCATCAATAATATAGAATTTTGCATTTTTCTCTGCAATGGCCTTTTTAATGGCAGTTGGCAGTTTCTCGTCCAACTCCTCTTTTTTCCAAGAACAATTCAGTACAAAGGTTCCATTCTGCTTTAATCCATGTAACAAATCATAATGGTATACATAGGAACTATTGTGACAGGCAATAAAATCTGCATTATTGATTAAATACGGTGATTTGATTGGTTGCTTTCCGAATCTTAGATGGGATACTGTAGTACCGCCAGATTTCTTACTATCATATGAAAAATAAGCTTGTGCATACAGATCCGTTTTATCACCAATGATTTTAATGGCTGTTTTATTAGCGCCAACGGTACCATCGGAACCCAAGCCCCAGAATTTACACTGAATGGTTCCTTCTGGTGATGTCTCTATACTATTACCGATAGGAAGGGATGTGTTGGTTACATCGTCGATGATTCCTATGGTAAATCCATTTTTAGGCTGATTGCTTTTTAAGTTATCAAATACGGCTACAATTTGAGCCGGTATTGTATCCTTTGAACCTAGACCATATCTGCCCCCAATAATCAGTGGTTTATTTTCTTGTCCGTAGAAAAGGCTTCGAACATCTTCATAAAGTGGTTCGCCTAAAGATCCGGGCTCTTTTGTTCTATCGAGCACGGCAATTCTCTTTACAGATCTTGGGAATACGTTAAAGAAGTATTTTTCCGAGAAAGGTCGGTATAGGTGAACCTTCAACAGTCCCAATTTTTCTCCTTTACTGTTCAGATAATCGATGACTTCTTCTATGGTCTCACATACAGAACCCATAGCAACAATAATATTTTCTGCATCTGCGGCACCGTAATAATTGAAAGGTTTATATTCCCTTCCTGTAATTTTATTGATGGATTCCATATAATTAGAAACAATATCTGGAATCGCTTTATAGAAATTATTTGCAGCCTCTCTTCCTTGGAAGTAAATATCTGGATTTTGTGCAGTACCTCGAATGACAGGATGCTCCGGATTTAAAGCCCTCGCCTTAAATTCTTCGATGGCTGAATAATCTACTAACTTCTCTAAATCCTCGTATTCCATAACCTCTATGTTTTGAAATTCATGAGAGGTTCTAAATCCATCAAAAAAATGTAGAAATGGCACTCTTCCTTTAATGGCAGATAGATGTGCAACACCAGCTAAATCCATGGCTTCCTGAACACTGTTAGAAGCCAGCAGTGCAAATCCAGTTTGTCTCGTCGCCATCACATCCTGGTGATCGCCAAATATAGACAAAGCATGGGTGGCAATCGCTCTAGCACTGACATGGAATACTGCTGGGAGAAGTTCTCCTGCCATCTTATACATATTCGGAATCATCAGCAATAGGCCTTGGGAAGCTGTATATGTGGTGGTTAAAGCACCCGCTTGAAGAGAACCGTGAACTGCTCCTGCTGCCCCTGCTTCTGATTGCATCTCTGCTACCCTTACAGGTTGTCCAAATATATTTTTTTGACCGTAGGCAGCCCATTCATCTACGGACTCTGCCATAGACGATGAAGGTGTAATGGGATATATGGCGGCAACATCTGTAAAAGCATAGGAAACGTATGCAGCAGCCTGATTACCATCCATTGTTTTTCTTTTCCTAACCATATGCATTCTCCTTTATTCAGATCTGTTATTGATATAAAACGATTTATACCTTTGTATTATCTTACTTTTTTCCAGTTATCATACCTAAAATAGCGAAAAATTAGGACTTTGTACAATCCCCCTAAAAACATTACAGTTCCTTTTAAAAATACATATAATTTAAGAAATTACGTCTATACTAAAAACACTTGTATTTAGATGAAGAACATTGTATCATAGATTACATATGATTTTCTTATAAAGATAGGAGGATTTACCCTATGGAAACCCTAAAGTATACAAGCACGAGAAATCACTCAATTTCCGTTTCGTCCGTCGAGGCAATCATAAAAGGCTTAGCGGAAGATGGTGGACTATATGTTCCTTCTTGTTTTCCACCACCCTATGCCCTCGAAGAAATTAAAGATTTAGACTATAAAGAACTTGCAGTTAAAATTATTCACCGTTTTTTTTCTGATTTTGAACAAGACGAGATTTGTTCCTTTGTGAACAAAGCATACGATGGTAAATTCCATAGTACAGAAATAGCACCCTTGGTTAAGAAAGGCGAGGTTCACTTTTTAGAATTATTTCATGGTCCTACTTTAGCATTTAAAGATATGGCCCTTACATTCCTTCCTTATTTATTAAAGGGGGCTTTGGACAAAAACAACTTATATAAAGAAGTGGTCATACTGACTGCTACCTCTGGGGATACGGGTAAGGCTGCCTTAGAAGGATTTAAGAATATTGATGGCATTCAGATCATTGTATTTTATCCAACCTTAGGCGTTAGCGAGATCCAAAAGAAACAAATGATGACCCAGAAGGGCCATAATGTACACGTTATTGGTATTCTTGGTAATTTTGACGATGCACAAAATGCACTGAAGGAAATATTCAATCATGGTGAATTTAATCGTCATATAGAGGCAAATGGATATACGCTCTCCTCCGCCAATTCCATCAACATCGGTAGATTGATTCCTCAAATCGTTTACTACTTCTATGCCTATTTTCAGTTGGTAAAGAATAAAGAAATATTGATGGGGGAACCCATTAATATTGCTGTTCCTACTGGGAACTTTGGTAATATATTGGCCGCCTACTACGGTATGAAGCTGGGTCTACCGATTCATCAATTTATATGCGCATCGAACGAAAATAAGGTTTTGGCAGATTTTTTTAGTTCTGGCATATATGATTGTCGGAGAGATTTAAAGCCCACCATATCCCCTTCAATGGATATCTTGATCTCCAGCAATTTAGAGCGGTTCCTATACGATTTAAGTGATGAGAACTCTACTTTCATCAATGAAACCATGAAAAGATTAAAAACAGAGGGCTTCTATTCAATTCCAGAATATATGAAGGAAAAGCTGACTCTTTTTTATGGCGGTTCTGCCGATGAAGAGAAAATTTATACTGCTATAAAGAAGGTTCATGAACAATGGAATTATGTGATGGATCCACATACAGCAGTGGCTTACTCCGTATATGAAGACTATGTCCATCAAACAAAGGACAACACTAAATCGATCATCGTATCTACGGCAAGCCCTTTCAAGTTTACGAAAAGTGTATGCAGTGCTTTACATATGGATGTGGACGATAAAAATGACTTTCAGCTCATCGGTGAATTTGCCGATAAAATGGGCATCCCTATTCCTCTCCCTGTGAAAGATATTCATCAACAAGAGAATTTACACAATACGGTATGTAACAAAGAGGAAATACAGAGCATTATCGAAAATATATTGAAAGTGTAGGTGATTCCTATGATCGAAATAATTGTACCAGCCACAACAGCCAACATCGGCCCGGGCTTTGATTGCCTAGGAATGGCTTTAAATTTATATAACAAGGTGCTCTTTGAAGAGATTGAAGACGGTCTGCAGATTCATGGATGTGAAGAACGCTTTAACAATAAAGAAAATCTAGTCTATACCTCTATGATTCACACATTTAAAAAAGTAGGATATACGCCGAGTACGGGATTTAAAATAACCATGGATTGTCATATCCCCGAATCTAGAGGTTTAGGAAGCAGTGCAGCCTGTATATTGGCTGGCGTAATCGGCGCCACTGAACTTTCCAATAGCAAATTGAACAAAGAGGAAATTTTAAAAATCGCAACTGAAATTGAAGGGCATCCGGATAATATTACCCCTGCACTTTTTGGCGGAATGACGGTATCCATTCAGGATCAGACTTCCATCCATTTCAGCAAAGTACCCATACAAAATAATTTTAGGATTTACGGACTCATTCCCAATTTTACCCTTTCAACGAAGGAGTCCCGAGCAGTTCTTCCTCAAGAAGTTTCCTTCCAGGATGCCGTTTTTAATGTAGGTAGAACAGCCCTCATGCTGGCCTCTTTTATGAATGGCGATTTAGAATTATTAAACTTTTCAATCGATGATAAGCTCCATCAAAACTACCGGGCATCTTTAATCCCCGAGTACCCTTCGATTATTGAAAAATTAAATTTCTTAGACATAAAAGGAAGCTTTTTAAGCGGTGCAGGACCTGCTATAATAGTGATTGCTGGCAAAGACAATTTAGGACTCGCAGATAGAATACAAAACCGTATGCTTGAGCTGGAAAACAAATGGACAGTCAAAGAATTTAACATGGATACTCAAGGCGCTTTAATTAAAAGATGGAGGTAATTAGAATGAATAACAGCAGATTTTTAGTGATAGATAAGGAAATACTGCCAGATATTTTTGAAAAGGTTATAGAAGCCAAGGAATTGCTTCGTACAAATCAAGTGAAGGGGGTTACAGAAGCTACGAAGGCAGTAGGCATCAGCAGAAGTGCATTCTATAAGTATAAAGACTACGTTTATACTTTAAGTGATAGCAATGTTGGAAAAAAAGTAACGCTTTCATTCCTTCTTTCACACCAAGCAGGAGTTCTTTCCAATGTGCTCCATATCATATCCGTCAATAATGGAAATATTTTAACCATCAACCAAGATTCGCCCATTAATAATTTCGCTAATGTGAATATTATCTTTGATATTACAGAAATTAGTAAAAAGCTGGATGATATTATCCAAGAAATCGAAAGCATCGATGGTGTGGAAAAGCTTGAAATACTTGCTTTAGAATAAAGAAAGGCTGTACTTTTAAGAATTTTTTAAAAGTGCAGCCTTGTTGTATCTATTCTATTGATTTTGCTGGTTTACATTGTCTCTATATCTTTGCATAACCTCTGTAAATAAATCTGCCGTAGATGGCGGTGTATAAGTGATCGCATTAGCTCCCGCTTCTATAGTTTCCAGTATACTTTCATCCGTTGGACCACCGGTTGCTATAATGGGAACCTCTGGAAATTCCTTTCTAATTTGTGCTACTATTTTGGCTGTATTTGGACCTCCAGAAACGTTGAAAATTCTTGCACCAGCCTCTAGTTTACCCGCATAATCATCATATTGGCTAATTACCGTTGAAATAATTGGAATATCAATTTTTTCATTCATTTCTGAAATGACGTCTTTATCCATCGGACCATTTACAACGACACCATAAGCCCCCATAAGCTCTGCTTGTAGAGCAATTCCGATGGACCTTTGTCCTGTCGTTAATCCACCACCAACACCACAGAATACAGGAACAGTGGCTACCTCTAATATTGCTTGAGTGATCGATAGCTGAGGTGTAAAAGGATATACTGCAATAATTGCATCTGCATTGGTATTTTTTATAATCGCTACATCCGTTGAAAATAAAATAGATTTTATTCTCTTTCCTAGAATTCGAATACCACTGGCTTTTGAAATAACACGGGGGACATCTACAATCTTGTCTCTCAATTTAAGTTTTATTTCTGGAACGATCTTTTCCATCTGTAACACCACTTCCTTTTACATTCGTATTTTTTAAATAATTCATAGGAATAAAAATTACATTATACTATATCCACATCTATGGTACAATATATAAATAGATTTTACTAGCAAATTTTAAAAGAAATCATGCTGGAGGGATTTTCCGTGTCAGAAATACAGTCTCACAACAAACCACTACAAGCTTTGATACGAATATATAAAATACTGATGATTACATTGTCTTTGGGGATTATGTTTTTGTCTGTTTGGGATATCTTTTTTACATTGCAGGAAAGAACCATCCATCTGATCAATCAATTTGATCTGTTGATTATGTTCATATTTATTATGGATCTTTTGGTTAATTTAAAGCTTTCAAAAGATAAAAAGAATTTTATTAAGATGAGCATCATCGAAGTCATTATTATTACACCCTTTGCAGTGTTTTTAAAAGTTCCTGTATTCTTTAAAAAATCCAATGGTATGGGCAACCAGGCCGTTTATATGGCACACCATCCAAAATTAAAGGGCTTTATCAGTACGATTTTGTCGCAAAAATTTATCTTGAGATCCATTGCCTTCGTTATGAAACCCAGCGTAATCAGAGCAACAAAGTTTTTCAACCTATCAAGAAACTATTTTAACAAGGTTAAAAAAGATTAAAATATTATGTTTGGAACATTCATTGTTTAGCATAAGAATCTTAATATTTGCTCCCTTTACAAAAAATTAATTTTTAAAAAACACTATTATTTTTTGGTATAATAGAGCAATAACTGTTTTAAGGAGGATTATAATGTCTGTTTTAATTTTTGGGCATAAAAGCCCAGATACGGATTCCGTGTCTTCTGCCATTGCCCTGTCTCATTTAAAAAATCAGCTGGGCTATGACACGATTCCTTGCGTATTAGGAAATATCAATAAAGAAAGTAGCTATGTCTTAGACTATTTCAATCTATCATCTCCTCAGATGATATCCGATGTTAAGGTACAGGTAAAGGATTTGCAGTATGATTTTGCAAAGGGAATATCTCCAGAAAAATCCATCCTCTCCACCTATAATTTAATGGAAGAGAATGCCTTAGAAACAGTAGGTGTCGTGGATGAGAGCAATAATTTACTGGGTATTATCAGCATGAAGAATATTGCCATGGGCCTCATTCACGGAGATTTTTCTCATTTAGAGACCTCCTTAGAAAATATACTCCAGGATTTAGATGGTCGGCTGCTTTCTGGGGACCGAAAATTTTTTGATGGTCATATTTCTATTATAGCATATTATTATAAGAGTGTTGAAGGTCAACTTAGTAAAAATGATATTGTTATTGTTGGCGACCGGTACGATATTATTGAATACGCAATTCTATCCAAGGTTCAACTTATTATCATTACTGGGGGTCAAGAAATCCCGCAAAAATATATCGATTTGGCCAATGAAAATAATATTACCATGATCTTAGTGAAAAGAGATACATACTATACCTCTAAAATAATTAATATGTGTAACTACACCAATCGAATTATGCGAACACAAAATATCATCAAGTTTAATGAAATGGAGTATTTAGATGAAGTGAAAGATGAACTCAGTCATAGTCATTTCAGAAACTATCCCGTCATCAGTAACGAAGGTGCATTTTTAGGATTTATCAACAGAAAGCATATTATGAATCCTACGAGAAAAAAAGTGATTTTAGTGGACCACAACGAATATGGACAAAGTGCAGAAGGTCTTGGAGAAGCTGAAATCTTAGAAATTATCGATCATCACAAAATAGGGGATATTTCAACTTCTGTACCAATTAATTTTAGGAACAATAACGTAGGTAGCACTTGTACCATCGTATACGCTATGTATAGAGAAAATAATATTGAGATTCCTTTTGAAATTGCTGGCATCTTATTATCTGGGATATTATCGGATACACTGCTATTTAAATCTCCTACAACAACCAGCTTTGACAGAATGGCTGTGGAAGATTTAAATAAAATTTTAAAGATTGATATTGATGAGTTTGCTATGGATATGTTTAAGTTTGGCACATCGTTAGAAGGACAAAGCATCGAAGAAATATTTTATAAGGATTTTAAAGAATTCCAATTGGAAACATTCAAAACAGGGATTAGTCAGGTCTTCACCTTAGATATCGATGATGTATTCAACAGAAAGGAGCTATTTGTCAATTATATCAAAAAAATTCATAAACGAATGGATTATGATATTACGTTACTGCTGGT
This sequence comes from Alkaliphilus oremlandii OhILAs, assembly GCF_000018325.1. Classification (GTDB taxonomy): domain Bacteria; phylum Bacillota; class Clostridia; order Peptostreptococcales; family Natronincolaceae; genus Alkaliphilus_B; species Alkaliphilus_B oremlandii. The sequence continues at coordinate 2,078,376 of NC_009922.1, forward strand.
AACGGATATTTTAAGAGAAGGCTCCTATATTCTGTATCAGTGCAAACATAGCAGCATTATACCTTCTGCTTTCAATACCACCGATGAGCAAGGTATCTTTGTAGAAGGAATTGTCTCTCGAAAAAAACAAGTCATTCCAAAAATTTTAGATGCAATTCATCTAATACGCTAAAAACATTTCGCAGTTTCACCACTCAAATTTATTCATGCCCTCTGGTCGTGCAGGTTTGGTGCTCACTCTATTGACCTACCATCACTTTATTGCTCCTTTGGGTCCCATAAATTTAGTTGGGTCATAAAAAAGCAGTTTATTCGTTCAACACTAATAAACTGCTTTTTTTCTTATAAAATTAATTGATCGATAATATCTACCAGATTCGCAATCTCTGGCTTACTGATTTGAGCATTCGCCCCAAGGCTCTCGCCTTTTCTCTTCATATCCTCTGAAATTAAAGATGAGAAAATAATCACGGGAAGCTTTGATAAATCTTCATCTGTTTTGATCAACTTCGTTAAATGGTGCCCATCCATTTTAGGCATTTCAATATCTGTAATAACGCAGGATACTTGATCCGTCAGTTTTCTAGTTCGATCTGCTCTGAGCTTCTCCAATGTATCCCAGGCCTCACGACCATTATCCGTTACAATCAAATTGCTATACCCTGCTTCGTGGAGCGCTTGTACCAATATCCTTGACAGCATCTCTGAATCCTCAGCGATCAATATGGGCTTATTGCTTCTCTCTCTCGGTCCCATGGATTGGATATCAGAAAGCTGTATCCCTGTACTTGGACTGATATCCGTCAATATTTTTTCAAAATCCAATATAATGATCAATCGATCGTCTTTCTTTACGATTCCAGTGGATATGCCCTCTACGCCGCCATAGATCGTATTGTCCGGCTTTTCTATTTGTTCCCATGAAAATCTATGGATTCCTACAACCTTGTGAACTTGAAAGGCTACCGAAATTTTATTAAAATGGGATATTATAAATAAGTTATTAGACTCATCCTCTTCAGATTTCATATTCAAATATTTTGGAAGATCTATAACTGTTACAATATTTTCTCGAGGCTTAAAAATACCTCTAATACAAGGATGTGATTTTGGAACCTGTGTCACATTGGTAAAAGGAATGATTTCTTTTACCTTTGCAACATTAATACCAAAATAGTTGTTCCCTATTTTAAATTCTACAATCTCTAGCTCATTGGTTCCACTTTCCAGAAGAATTTTTTGCCCTTCGTTCATATAATATCCTCCCCTACAACATTTTGCTAAAATCAACTCTATATTTGGATTATACCATAATTCATTGATCTATAACAAAAGTTTTGGAATTATATTATAAGGTCTTATATTTTTTATTTTTTCACTAAATTTCTATACCAGCTTTGCTTCACTTCTTTTTCTATGGTATGAAATGCGCCATATTCCAAATTGTTTTCATCACATAATTCTACAATAACGAGCTGGTCTTCACAGGAAACTTCTCCAGCGATTCCGCAGCTCGTGCTAATCTGCCTAGGAACTGGAATTAGTCTTACATTTAAATGATTTTCCTTCAATAACTTTTCAAACTGAAGTGCATGGTATGTAGAATGGAAGGTCATAACACAATAAGTATCTTTCAAATGAACCACCTATTTTTTTATCATCAGCGAATATCCGTCTTGGTTTTCTGAGCACTCCATATCGTAGCCCTGACTTATTACAAAGCGCTGAATATTTTCTACTGCCACCTTCGCATCAACTAAAACCTCTATGGTATTCTCCTTATATTTTGAGATCGCTTCCTTCGTCATTAAAACTGGCTCTGGGCAAGATCTACCCCTGGCATCAATTATTCTATGCATGAATTTCTCCTCCTTTTGTATTGAGATCTTCTTTCCTTGATCTTATTCTCTTATTGTATTGAATAACATTATAGCCAATCCCTAACACTACTACAAAACCAATGATGACTGCAATCTTACCATTTATGCCAACGCCACTTGGACTGGCTGCTAAACCAAAGTTATGAGCAAAAGCTGCTCCTGCCATTAGACCTAGAACCGTAATGACAGCATCTGCATCTCCTTCTCCAGCTAAAATCGTCTGTCTCAAAGGACATCCACCTAGTAGCGCAGATGTAATACCTGCTAATACCATTCCCAAGAAGTTCCATAAAAAATCAGTATGAGCTATTGGTTGCCCAGTGAACCCAATTTTAAAACTTTCGGGATTTAAAGCCAAGTTTCCAATTAGGGCAAATACAAAGATTCCGATTAATCCCCATAGAAAATAGAAATCTTTAATTAGTATCGCATCTCTAAAACCACCAGCAGTGCAAAGTCTCGTCCTCTGTAGAATAATTCCAATGATCAGTCCTGCCGTTAAAGATACCAGTGCGGGTGCTTTCAATGCCCCAGGTCCATTCTCGCTAAATAGTAAAAAAGCTGGTTTTAAGAATAATAGAACTAAAAGTCCAACTGCAAATACAGGCATGATATACCCGTTGGATTCTGGCTGACTTACACTTCTACCTAAGCTGAAGCCTCTTTTTATAAATTGAATTCCAATAAAAATTCCAAAAACATAACCAATTAATCCAACAACAGCATTTAAATCTCCATTAGCTAGTCTTAAGATCATTCGTAATGGACATCCTAAAAATACTAAGGCACCAATCATGAGAAAAAATCCTAGTACAAACCTTAATAAGGGAGAGGATCCGCCCCTTGCTTTAAACTCTCCTTTCATTTTAGCAATGATAAAGGAGCCTAAAATAAATCCTGAGATTTCTGGTCTAATGTACTGAACATTGCCTGCGCCATGGAGGCCAAGTCCCCCAGCAATATCTCTTAGAAAACAAGCCACACATATTCCCATGTTTACAGGATTGCCCAGTTTAACTAATAATGCAGATATGAATCCTATAATGCCTCCAGCTACTATAATTTTTCCTTTCCCCTGTTTCATTTCAATCCTCCTAATTTTGTATTTACACTCAACTCTATATTAATAAATTATTAACAAACTTTACAATTGAAATTTTCTATCTGTTGGTAATCACAGATTCATTTCTTTTATAGAACAAATTATCTCCGCTTTCAATGAGGATGTCTCGAAACAAATATTTTTAGATTGTAAATGAATAAAAACCATGCATAAAGGAAGAATTCAGCTTCTTTTATACATGGTTTCTGTATCCATAGGCTGTCTTATGCGTTGTAAAACAGCCCCGATATTTTATTTTTTCATAGCGTATTTTATTTAATATCCTTGTAGTTCATGATAAACTGATACATATTATGAATGAATTCTCCTCTTTCTATATTTCTTTCTGGTCCAAATTCAGATGCCGCTTTTTTGTCTCCAAATATATTATGGTACTTTGCTAATGCCACATAACCTGAATCGGCAGCATTAATAGCCTCAGCATCCTCATATGGTACTTGGAATATATCTGAATATGTTGCCAGTTCCTTTTGCTTCATCGCATGAATCATCCACTTTGTCAGCTCAAGCTTGCTGATCTTTTCATCCGGTCTAAAGTAATCATCGACTTCAATGATATCCAGTTCAAGACCAGTTTTAATATACTCATAGTATGGATGATCTTTAGGGATATCTTTAAAAGATACCGCCACTTGATTATTTGAACTAGAATATCGATTCATATCATAGGCTTTATTACTACGTCCTAGTTCGATAATCCACTTCAGCGCATCTTTTCTAAGAAGGCTTTCCGCTGGTTTAAATTGATCCTCAGATACATTCAATATGCCCATTTTATCCATTAAGAGAATGCTCTTTTCATAAGGTGTACCTGCTATATCTGTAAACGCTTTCTTTGTAAGATCCAATTCTTTAAAATCTTCTCCAGAGTAATCTAATACCTTTCCTGCTACAGCATCGATATATACAAAGTTAAATCCTTTCAATCCATATACAGGAAGTAGCTCCTTCATAGGAAGTTCTAAACCTTTCGCTTTCAATTCATTCTGATCCTTTAGTTGTACCAAATATTTTTCAAATCCAACTTTATTATAGAAGATATCATGAGCTTTATCTTTTGATAAGATATTGCCTTGGCTCTGCACTTGTACATCGTACCATCTATAGCTGAAGCTCATAATTTCAGAGTTTTCAGCATTGAAGCTTATATTCACATAATTATCGTCGAATGGAATATTATTCACTGTTCTTGTACCTACCACCAAAATTTCCTCACCATTTAAATTCTCTGATTGCACTTCGAATTTTAATTCATTTTTTACTTTAGGTAGTATTGCTTTGATGGTTTCTTCTGCAAGCTTTCTATACTTACTACCATCTATTTTTTCGCCTTCAGATTTTGTTCTCATCTCTTCAGAAGGATACACTTTGTTTCCTCTGTAGGAAATCTCCAGCAACTCGCCATTTTCAGCATTTAAAACTGCATATAAATAAACGCTATTTTCCTCAGAGTACCAATGCACTGTCCAGAATTTCCCTTTCATTCCTGCATACCCATTGGTATAGCTGGAACTCTTTAATTGAATATCCTTTAGATCGATATGCTTGCTCAACATATCGACTACGATCTGCGCTGCCTTCTCTTTTGAAAGAACGCCTTTTTCAGGAATCATTTCCGCTCCACCAGTTTGATTGCTGGTACCATCTTTCACCATTTCCCCTAATTCTTCTCTAAATGGATATTCATAGAAATTCCAATTATAAAGTTCCTCGTAGGAAAGTAATTTCCCTGTTATTGCATCTATTTTGTCCGTTTCTACTGGAGCATAGATATATACTGGTGTGATCACTACATTTTTGCCTTCCCCATTATTATATTTGTTCAATGCTACGTATTTTAGTACCAGTCGATCTTCTTTTCCAAATATCTCCTTTACTTTTTCTTCACTTAATAATGGTTTGTTTCCAGCGTACGTTGCATCGTCATCCCACTGCATTTCATAAGAAGTCACTTCTCCTGCTCCGGATACTGTAATTCTAAAGTAGTTTTTTGTAAAAAATTCTCCTTCCATCTTTCGAACGAACATAAAGCTATAGGTACTATGATCGTCCTCTCCCCTTCTGATTCCATAGGGAATAATGGTAGGTGCCTTTACTGTCACTTCTTCAGTTTCCTTAAATTTTTCTTTTTCTAAGGATTGAATAAATTCTACAGCGGTTTTCTTCGCATCTTTTTCCAATACAGTTACTGGCTTTCCATAAGAATCGTTATTCCAATTGTTGAAAGAAACGATTGTGCCTGTATCAGCAGCCATGGAAACAGAAATATTACCGGTGCCCTTTTCAAATTCTAAATTCCAAAATTGCTTTTTATAAAGATCTCTTGTGTGTAAGTTACTGTGTACAAGCTTATAGCTATCATCTAAGTCCAGTCGCTGACGTGCTAGCTTTTCTATTTCCACCTTTGTAAGAATCGACGATTTTACATCGGCATATCCTACAGATGCAAATGCACTTAAAAATAAGCTACACATAATCATCATTGCCATTATTCTTCTCATCATTATAAAAACCTCCTATGCTTCATATTAATTCTTTTGTTTTATTAGACGGATGTGAAATAGAAAAGTTCCCTCTAGCGTTTATTTTTTTATTAAAATGGCTTCCAGTACTGCCCCTGCGATGCATCTTGCTTTTTCTGAAATGGTGGTACGAAAGCTATCCTCTACTCTGGGATCAATATCTCCTATTTTCATCCCTTCCATAACTTGTGCGCCGTCGTGAATGAGCCCTCGAATAACTCCATCTATCTTTGCTTTCACTTCTTCCTCATGGATGAATGCCACAGTTTCTCCAGTTTGAATAGTTTCACCTAGATTTCTAACAACTTTAATGGTTCCTGTCTTTGTAGCTCTCAATACTCTCTCCCATGTATATCCCTTCACGGCACTAGGGGCACCTGTATCATTGGAAGTGTATCCACTGAATATTAGCCGTCCTAAATGGTGGCCTCGATTGGTTTCTATGGCAACATCCACATCTACTCCTGCATTAAATCCGGGCCCTAATCCAATTACAATAGGTGCATCCTCCTTACTTGTTCCCGTATTTTTTTTGGCTATAATGGCATCCACTAGAGCTAAACAATTTACCATTTTTATAATTTTACATTCCCTATCAATCAGTACCGGGATCATCCCTTGATTTAATATTGCAAATGCTTCTTCCAATGTCGTTGATCTTTTGGCTTGAATACCCTCCACTTCCCATATGCCTTCATAGATACAGTTGGCAAAGCTTATATTTCTTCTCACACAAATTGGTTGTTCTATCTCCGTCATGATCACTGTAAAACCACTTCGAAATAATTTATGAGCCACACCTGTGGCTTGTTCGCCAGCACCTTTAATAATAATAACTTCCCCCGCAGTCATTGTCATTCCCCTATTCCATTTTGTATATAATATTCATCCCCACTTATTCTATTTGTGTATGGATATATAAAATCTACTTTCTTATTCTTGTAAATATTCTATATTTTCTTTTATTTACCTTTCTAAGAAAAATTTTTTTTATGATATCATCAATGAATAATCATTTTTTATGGTTTTACAACTCAAATTTGTTTACTCTCTCCGTTCCGTGAAATTGGCATTCGCTCCGTTGATTTACCATCAATTTATTACGCCTTTCAATCCTATAAATTGGGTTAAAGCATAAAAAAACTAGCTTTTAAATAATTAAAAGCTAGTTCTTTTCTTAATCTAATCCAGATATGAAAGGTTTGGTGGAACTTGGAACGGAATCCCTTTCTTTTCCTAGGTTCTTAATTTCAAAGATGATCCAAACGGATGTAACAACAAAGGCCAATGCATCCGCTACCGGTGCCGCCATCCATATTCCATTTAATTTAAAGAATCTCGGTAAAATTAATAACGCTGGTATCAGGAATAGCACTTGTCTCGATAAGCTTAAAATAGCAGCTTGCTTCGGTTTTCCTACAGCTTGGAAATAGTTGGCACTGACGATCTGAAATCCTATAATCGGCATTGCGAAAAAGAATATTCGAATACCGTTTGTTCCAATATCGATTAAGGTTTGATCCCCTTGAGCAAATAGGGATATGAGTTGTACAGGGAAGATTCTAATTAGGAAAAAGCCTATTACAACCAATATTGTAGCTGCTGTTGCCGCATATCGAAAGGTTTGCTTTACTCTATCATACTGCTTCGCTCCATAGTTAAAACCAATGATGGGCTGTGATCCTTGGTTGATACCGAAAATAGGCATCAATATGATTGTAGACACACTATTGATAATTCCCATTGCTGATATGGCAATATCCCCACCGAATTTGCCAAGTTGGCTATTCAGTATGGCAGTAACTAAGCTTGCCGCCAATTGCATCATGAAAGGTGCAAAACCGATGGAGAAAATATCAAAAATGATTTTTCCTTGTAAGCGCAAGTTTTCTTTTCTAAACTTTAGGTTGCTTCTACCACTTATAAAATGGCTCACTACCCAAACGGCAGATGCAGCCTGTGAAATGATGGTTGCCCATGCAGCACCTTCAATGCCCATCTTGAATCCATAGATAAAGATTGGGTCTAAAATTGTATTGCTGATGGCTCCAATTAACATTGAAAGCATAGCAATCTTAGGATTTCCTTCAGCTCTGATGATATTATTTATACCGAACCCAATCCCTTGGAAAACGGCACCATATAGAATGATTCTTAAGTAGGCCTTTGCATAAGGCATTACATCAGCACTAGCACCAAAAATTCTTAACAGGGGTTCAAGAAAAATTAAACCGCTGACAGTCATTATCAACATGATAATAACCAATAGCGTCATAGAGTTTCCCATGATTTTTTCCGCTTCATCTTTTCTATCTTGTCCCAGTTTAATGGATATCAAAGAAGTTGCACCTAATCCAACAAGCATCGTAAAGGCCATTAAAATAATCATAATAGGGAAACCGATGGTGATTGCTGCTATGGCTAAAGAGCCAACACCCCTTCCAACGAAGATTCGATCTACGATGTTATACAGTGCATTTACTAACATTCCTACGATAGCTGGAACAGAAAATGTTAATAATAGTTTTCCAATTTTTTCTTCTGCCAATTGTTTTGAACGATCCATGCTATATCTCCTCCTTGCATTTCTGTATCTCTTTTATGGAATACCCCCATTAAAAGCATATCCTGCTATTATATATCTTTTCACCATTCCTGTCAATAACCATTCTTTATAAGCTATTCTTTCCTTCCTAGGCTTAAAATATCAAATTGATACAATTTTAAGAATACACCTAGACTTTTATAGGTTGGAGACTATATAATATTAATTAATTATGTAGAATGGAGGAATAGATATGGCAAAGGACAACTCTTTTGATATTGTTTCACAAATTGACCTTCAAGAGGTGGATAATGCTATTAACCAATCGAGTAAGGAGATTTCTCAGCGTTTTGATTTAAAAGGAACAAATACAACCGTTGAAAGAAATGATACAGAAATATCCATCAATGCTCCTGACGATATGAAGCTAAAAAACGTTGTAGATATTTTACAAACAAAACTTACCCAAAGAGGTATTTCATTAAAAGCTTTAGAATATGGGAAAATCGAACATGCTCTTGGTGGCAGAGCAAAGCAAGTAATTAAGCTACAGCAGGGAATCGATAAAGATCAGGCTAAAAAAATAACGACTTTAATTAAAGATTCTAAAATTAAGGTTCAAGCATCGATCCAAGGGGAATCTGTTCGAGTCTCTGGAAAAAATCGTGATGACCTTCAAGCAGCGATTCAATTACTAAAGGAAGCAGATCTTCCTATGAATCTACAGTTTACAAACTATAGATAATATATACTCACAATCTAAAAGCTCACTGAAATGAGATCAGTGAGCTTTTAAATTTTATATTTTTTCCTTAGATCCCTTTCTGAGTTGAAACGGATGCTTTTGTATTTTCTACGCCAACTTCTTTTCTTTCCCCAATGAAATCCGGTACCACATAGATGCCTACATATAATACAATGGAGAGCGCTATGGCCCAAATGCCATCTAAGATGGAATGTTGTTTCACTAAAACCGTAGATGCACTGATGGTAACCATAATAATTAGAGAAACCAATTTCAATCCTCTGTTTTTCTTAAATGGCTCATATCCCATTAAGCCAATGTGGATGGCGATGGAATTTAATACGTGAATACTGGGCGCAACATTCGTTGGTGTATCTGTAGCATAAATATACTTCATGGTTCTGGAGAAAATATCATCGCCTGTAATCACTGGACGTAAGCTTTGTCCATTTGGAAATATTCCATAAACGGCATAACAGACACTCATACCGATGAACATAAATAAAAATAAACGATAATAATCCTTTTTTGATACAATCCCTAGATACACAAATCCGAATGCCATATATATGTACCAAAATAAGTAGGGAATCACAAATTCTTTAATAAATGGTATCTTATGATCTAGAGGAGAAAACATATCATATTCTGGAACCACAGTTCTTTCTAAATAATAAAACCAAAGATATAATACGCCATATAATGAAAGTAAAGCAAAATGCTTATAATCATTCCATAATCTTTTTATTGTAACCATTTCAACACCCCATTCGTAAAATATCATCTTATTCCCGCGCATCTCTTTTATTTACGCTTCTCTCTCTTACAAAATCTATTATACCCTATAGAATTTAAATCCCTTTTAATTATTTATGAAGATTTTCTTAAGATTCACTATAAATTTAATTTCGTTATTCAACATTTTAAAGGGAGGAAAAAATAGAGCCGCATTTTATATCCTCTATAAAATACGACTATATATTATATTGTTATTCTACGCCTCTATAGTAATGTCCTCTCGTAAATCCGTCCTTGAAAATACGCTCCACCTCTATATCTTCTTTAGATTTCTCTCCAGTCAACGCTCTATGGATATTTTTTTCAGCCAATTCTAGTAGCTCCTTAATTTCTTCAATGGTTTCATCTGTAAATTCTAATCGAAGCCATTGAACTGGAACATCTTTAAATTCATGCAGTCGATCAATCATAAATAAGGGCTTTGAGTTGAGAATGATCGTTCTTCCCCAATAGTTCTTGGCAATGGGAAAGCTTACATTTTTAGCATCATTGAGTCCAAAATTATAGTGATACTTCGGATATCTGCATTGATTACAGTTATGATCACATTGATTCTCTTGAATAAAAGGACAGTATTCTGTTGTCATAACAACGACCTTACCGTAGATCATCGCTTCCTTTTCTAAAGCATTATTGAAATCTAATTGATAGAGTGAATTGAAATCTAGCTCCGGCGATAAAGTGATGCCATTAAAATCTAAACCCTCAAAAGCATGGATGGAAGGACGATTGAATACATTCAATGTGTAATCCCCAAAGACCGGAAGATTGGCGTGCTCTTTATTCCATCGAATGAGACCCACATCGCCAGCTAAAATTCCATCAAAACTGAGCCCTTCTACTAGGTTTTCTAATCGATCATATTCAGAATTTCTCAAAATATTTGGCGTCCTTAGATAGATTTCCGTCAAAGCAGCAGTGTTTTTTTCTCTACACATTCCGATAGCATCTTTAAATGTGGCAATATCTTCATAGTAAACTCGCCCAACATCGTGTTTTAAAACTTCCTTAAGCTGATGTAAAGTATCCACCTTAACGGACAGTCTTAAAGATGCCAAAGGTTCTTTATTTTTTCTTTCACTGTTGGATATCCAGCTTCTGAGCTTTTCATTAAAATCCTGGTTCTCTATGGTCTCTCTATTGTGCCTATTTTTTCTCAAATCCATCAGCTGATCTACAATCTCTCTTCTCAGACTATTGAGTACAGAAACGGGTACAGAGCAATTTTCACCTAAACTGACATCCAAATGCTCCAATTGAAACGGTGTATTGCCCAGCTTGGATAATTGTTCTAAAAGCTTTTCTTCTGTAACGGCAACCTTAAGAGCCGCTTCCACCACAGCATCGCTTTTTGCTTCTACAGCATGCCCCTCATTGTCCCATAGGCATACTTTGATCTTTTCATTGAGCTCCACTTGAACCTTTCCATACAATGGGATCTTCTTATATTCCTTGTCCTGTGCATAAGTTTTCTCCAGTGCATCCATTAAAGAAAGATTCAATGTTTTATATACTTGATCTCCTTTTTGTACACTGCATCTCATCTCTAGCTCTACAACCTCACCTTTTTTAGCCTCTTTAACCAATTGATGATCTCTATAGATATTTCGAATATTGCCACCCATATCATCTGTAGACTCATTCCAAATCTCGACGCCATCGCCCACAGCGATATCCACTTCTAACTTAATCCGAAATCGATTTTCTTTCCTGTTTACATCTTCTATCCGACCTAGGTATAAGCCTCTGTTATTGGGTTTTTCAATATTAATAACCTCAGCCTTAGGGCTATGGAATAAATGTCCCTTGGTGAACTTTCGATTAAACATCTGTGCTATTTCTTCCTGCAATTGATCATCCTTCAGTGCTTTTCGATCACTTAAATACAGATCGATTGCCTTTCTATAGCCACGAACGATGGAAGCCACATACTGTGGTTTTTTCATGCGTCCTTCAATTTTAAAGGATGTAACACCAGCCTCTATAAGCTGACCAATTTCTTCTAAGGTATTTAGGTCCCTCATGCTCAGATGGAAGGATCGACCCTTATTTAAAAATTCTCCAGACTTCAAAATTTCTTTATCTCTATTTAGCTTCAATAGGTTATATTGTCTTCTGCATGGCTGTGCACAGCGACCTCTATTGCCGCTTCTACCACCAATAAAGCTACTCATTAAGCATTGCCCTGAATAGGAAACACATAACGCACCGTGTATAAAGACTTCTAGTTCCATACCTGTAGCATCATAAATATCTTTGATTTCTTCGATGGTCACTTCCCTTGATAAAACCACCCTACTGACACCCATTTCTTTTAATACTTCCACGCCTTGTCTATTATGCAAGGTCATTTGGGTACTGGCATGGATTTCAAAATCTGGAAACAACTCTTTAATCAGATGAAAAACACCCATATCCTGAACAATAACAGCATCCACATCAATCTCATATAGGAATTTTATGTATTCCATTAGAGTTTCGATCTCCTCATCCTTCACTAAGATGTTTACTGTAACGTATACTTTCACCCCTCTAATGTGTGCATAGGATACAGCTTCTTTCATTGCTTCTCTATCAAAATTTGAAGCGTAGGCTCTCGCTCCAAAGTCCTGTCCACCTAAATAAATTGCATCGGCACCATTTTGAACAGCGGCTTTTAAAGCCTCTAGGTTTCCTGCTGGTGCTAATAATTCAATCTGTTGCATATTCGTCAACCTCTCTTGTATTCTTGTTACCTTTCATTCTTCCAGTATCTGTTGCTTACCCATAGAATGCATAAAAGTAGTGATCTTTCATATTATACCACTACTTTCAAGGAAAAAGATTAATTTAAATTTTTTTAAAATCGTTTTGGTTTATTATGATTGTTTTTGGACATAGAGTCTTCCAGCTCTTTCGTCGCTTGCACCAGCTTAATTTGATTGTCAAATAGTTTGTTTTGAAGATCGTTAATTAAAGCCTGCGCCTTTTCCAAATCTTCATCCTTTGCCTGCAATTGAGCTCTTAATAGAGTGACTTCTTCATCTTCCTCCATATTTGTTTCAATTTCTCGAATTTTATTTTCAAGATTGGAACATTCCTCATTTTTTTCGTTTAATTTTCCATGGAGAGCTTCAATATACGCCTCCATTTCCGCAACCTTTTCCTTTGGTCGCTCCATTTCTTGCTGTAGTTCCTCTACAAGTCTTTTCAACTTTAAATACTGATCAGAAATATTGATACAGGTTAGTACTGCAATCATCGAAGTGCTAAGCCTCTTATTGGCTCTTGCTACGGCTTCCATGTTATCATCAACAAAGCTCCCTACTTTTAATAGGTATTCCTTTGGCTCTGCACCTACAATCGGATATTCTTGACCATTTATTTTAACCAAAACTTTATTCTTCTGGCTCATATGTATATCAGCTCCTTCTTCCTAGAAGTTGTTGTTATATATTTTCTGTATATCTTCAAAATATCCTGCTAGAAATAATTATTTTTAAAATTATTTTATACTTTGGGTCCCATATTTTAAGTATAACAGAAAAAGGAGCTAAAGCCCCTTATTCTCTGAGTGATCCTTCCAGTTTTTCTCTAATCTCCGCTAAGATTCGGTTGTGACTCGCATTGACTTCTTCGTCTGTTAATGTACGTTCTTTATTTCTATAAGTGATGGTGTATGCAATACTTTTAAAGCCTTCTTTAATTTGGCTTCCTTGGTAAACGTCAAATAGTTTAAAGCTTTCTAATAGCTTGCCACCTTGATTTTTAATAATATCTTCAATTTCCTTTACAAGGACAGTTTCTTTTACAACCACAGCAAAGTCTCTCGTTATAGATGGATACTTTGGAAGAGGCTGATAGATTCTTTCCATGTTTGTAAGCGCTATCACTGCACCGAAATCGATTTCAGCACAGTAACATCTTTGGCTTAAGTCATAGTTTTCTACGACCATCGGATGCAGCTCACCGAGAACCCCTATAAATTTACCTTCTATTACGATATTGGCACATCTGCCTGGATGATAACTTGGATGATTTCGCTCTACAGTAAACTCATATCCCTCAATACCAAGTCCCTTTAGCAAAGCCTCTACAAATCCCTTTAAGGTGAAGAAATCTTCCTTGCCATACATAGCCATTACTAAGTTCGGTATTTCTACTGGTAGCTCTTGTAACGCTTCCGTCTTTGGAATAAAGATTTGTCCGATTTCAAATGCTCTCATTTCTTCCACCTTACGATTATTGTTTCGAGCAGCAACATCCAATATATTTGGCAGTAAGCTGGTTCTCATTACACTGGTTTCGTCGCCAAGTGGATTTAAAAGTTTGATCATGTTCCTTTTAATGCTATCCTCGCCGAGGTTAATCATCTCAATACTTTTTGGACTAACGAATGAATAAGTTAGAATTTCATTAAAGCCCATTCCATTCAATAGTTTTCTCGTAGAATCTTCGATGATTTGTTTTTCAGGCTTACCGCCAACCGCGATATTTCCCTTTGCCATGGTAGCTGGGATTCGATCATATCCAAAAATCCGGCCCACTTCCTCTGCAAAATCGGCTTCCATTACAAGGTCCATTCTGTATGTTGGTACTGTAACCTCCATGGTATCATTGTAATCGACCGCTTTAATTTCTAGCTTTCTGAAGATCTCAACCATATCTGCATTGCTGATATTCGTACCTAATAATGCATTGATCTTTCTAGGTCTGATTGTTGTTGTATAGGGCTTCACTTCATTGGGATAAACATCCACTGCCCCTTCTAAAACTTCACCAGCGTTTAGCTCTACAATCAGCTGGCAAACTCTATCCGCAGCGATTCTAGTAATATTCGGATCCACACCCTTTTCAAACCTTGCGGAAGCTTCCGTTCTTAGCGCTAGTTGCTTCGATGTCAATCTCGTACTATTGTTATTGAAATGTGCAGATTCTATCAGAATAGTTTTTGTGCCTTCTGTTACTTCCGATTGCTCCCCACCCATAACGCCAGCAATGGCTAAAGATTTATCGTTGTCTGCAATTACAGTCATAGAAGATTTTAATTTTCTTTCCATTCCGTCCAGCGTTACAAAAACCTCGTCTTCCTTCGCTTTTTTAACGATGATTTTGTTTCCTGCAACGTAAGATAAGTCAAAGGCATGAAGCGGTTGGCCGTACTCTAGCATTACATAGTTTGTAATGTCCACCATATTATTGATTGGGCGAATGCCAGCACTCATCAGCCTTTGCTGCATCCATTGAGGAGACGGTTCTATTTTTACATTTTTAACGACCCTTGCCACATATCTGCTACAGCCTTCTGTGTCTTCAATTTCTACAGCGATATGATCCGATGTCTTTTCTTCAATTTCTTTCACTTCAATTTTAGGATATTGAACAGCTTCGCCTAATGTAGCGGCAACCTCTCTTGCCATCCCGATCATACTTAAACAATCTGGTCGATTTGAAGTAATCTCAAATTCAACCACCTGATCCTTCAGCCCAAGAACCTCTGTAATGTCCTTCCCTAAAGGATAAGCCTGATCCAAGATCCAAATCCCATCTTTATGCTTTTCAGGAATGACAGCTTTCGGAATACCCAGCTCATCTGGAGAACAAAGCATCCCTTCTGAAACCTCGCCTCTCAGCTTTCCTTTCTTGATCTTTACACCTCCAGGAAGTAGCGCACCATGTGTTGCAACTGGAATATAATCCCCTTCTGAAATATTGGTTGCGCCAGTTACGATTTGAAGGATTTGCTCCCCAATATTCACCTGGCAAATCACCAATTTATCTGCATCTGGATGTTGTCGAATACTGTCAATATGACCGACAACGACATTTTTAATGTCTTCTCCCAGAACTTCAATTCCTTCTACCATAGATCCTGACATGGTCATTTTATCTGCCAGTTCAGCAGTATCTATATGTACATTTACATAATCCTTTAGCCAATTTAAAGATACATACATCATCTATTCCTCCTAATTAAAATTGATCGATAAAGCGCATATCGTTTTCAAACAATAAACGAATATCATCAATTCCATATTTTTGCATGGTTAAACGGTCGATTCCCATGCCAAATGCAAATCCACTGTATATCTCAGGATCGATGCCACAATTTCTAAGTACATTTGGATGAACCATACCAGCGCCCAAAACCTCTATCCAGCCGTTTCCTTTACATACACCACAGCCCTTTCCGCCACATTTAAAGCAGGTAGCGTCTACTTCTGCACTGGGTTCTGTAAATGGGAAATTATGTGGTCTAAACTTTATTTTCGTATCTTCTCCAAAGAAGTTTTTAGCAAAAACCTCCAATGTCCCTTTTAGATCCCCCATCGTAATTCCTTCGTCTACTACCAATCCTTCGATTTGATGAAACATTGGAGAGTGTGTTGCATCCGGCGTATCGTTTCTAAAACAACGACCTAAAGATACAATTCGGATCGGTGGCTTTGATTTTTCCATGGTTCTTACCTGTACAGGAGATGTTTGCGTCCTTAAAATTGTGTTTTCATTAAAATAGAAGGTATCGCTCATATCTCTGGACGGATGATTCTTGGCAGCATTTAGACCGTCAAAATTGTAGTATACAGTTTCAATCTCTGGCCCTTCTACAACTTTGAATCCCATGCTGATGAAAATCTCTTTTAAATCATCCATCGCCTGTGTTAGTGGATGTTTTTTCCCCAGCTTAATGGCTTTTCCAGGCATGGTAACATCAATGGTTTCTGCCATTAATTTTTTTTCTAATTCCTTTGATTTCACAGTTGCCTTTGCTTCCTCTAGAGCAGCCTCTATATTCTCCCTAACTAGATTCGCAATTTTACCTACCAAAGGCCTTTCCTCTGCGCTTAAAGCACCCATTCCCCTCAAGATTTCTGTAAGTTCTCCTTTTTTACCTAGATAATGTACTCTCGCTTGCTCTAAAACAGCAGTGGAATCCGCTTGGCTAATTTCTAGCTTAGCTTTTTCCTCTAAAGCTTTTAATTTTGCTTCCATAACAAATCTCCTTTCAAATATATCTTTTTATTCCTATTTTAGTCAGGGTTTTATTATAAATACAAAGTAACATTTGTTCACTTCTATTCACAAATTTATATCACGCTCAATTTAAAATTCTATTTTAAATTACAAGTACAAAAAAATAAAACCTCCATCCCAGAAAGGGACGAAGGTTACACTCCGTGATACCACCCTAATAATCTATTAAAATACCATAGACCACTCGAAGACTATAACGGTGTCTACCGGTAAAACCTACGGTCTCTGTAAAGACTTTCAGAGTTACAGCTCCAGAGCGAACTTCAGCCATACTTGTTATAAGATCCTTCCAGCCAAGGGATCTCTCTCTATTACAACAGTCTATAACTTACTTTTCTCCTTCTACGCTTTTGTTATTGTCTAATTACTTAATTACTTAATTGATAGGTTCTTTTATACATCATATAGGCTGAAATGGAACCTGTCAACTCAAATAATCTCCAAAATACATCATGAGTATTCATCGTTCCCCTCTCCTTCCATTAAACCGTTACATATATTATAACATAGCCTAAAAGCTGGAACAAGGGGATTTTACTAGAAAAGCCAAATTTTTAGAATTTTCTAACGGAATTTGGATGCTTGAAATATTTTTCTTCAGCAGCCTTATAGATTAAAATACTAGCAGCTACAGAAGCATTCAGCGATTCGATTTTTCCTAAAATTGGAATAATTACACGCTGATCTACCTTCGATAATAATGCCTCACTGATACCATTTGCCTCATTGCCGATAATGATACCAATACTGGTATTATAGTCGATATCAATATAGGTTTTGTCTGTGTCTAAATCTGCTGCTATGAGTTTTACTTCATTTTCTTTTAAATCGTCCAACCATCGATCATCATCACATTGGATAATTGGCATGTGGAATATAGCCCCCATGGTAGCTCGGAGAGTTTTGCTATTATAAGGGTCCACACTGCCTTTTGTGATTATGACTGCATCTGCATTAGCACTTTCCGCAGTCCGAATAATCGTTCCCATATTACCCGGGTCTTGTATTCGATCTAAAATAACAAAGAAGAGTTCTTTGCCCTTTTGGGACTTTATTTCCTCTAAGCTTCTATTTTTCATATGGACCACAGCCATGATTCCCTGTGGATTTTCTGTGGTAGAAATCTTGCTGAATAGTTGGCTACTCACCTCATAAAGAGTATATCCAGCCAAAGCGATTTTATCTAATAATTTTTCAGCGCCTTGGGTACTATAGATCTCTTCACTGTAGATAATATAAGCAATGTCCCCGTTATGCTTGACACATTCCTCTACAATCCGCAGCCCTTCCACTGTAAACTGCATATGCTTCATTCTATTTTTTTTAAGTTGAAGTGATTTAACATATTTGATGATGCTATTGGTCTCACTCGTAATCATATTTTTTTCCATTCTATCACCCAATTTATTTTTCAAGCTTTTTTAAAGCTTTATTATTACCGATTACTACAAGAACATCATCTTTCTCAAGTCGATCCATGGCAATCGGTGATACATTAATTTCATGCTTGCGCTTTATGGCCATTACGTTGATGCCGTATTTTGATCTGATATTCAGATCTAGTAAGGTTTTTCCGATCCATTCATCAACAACAGCGATTTCCATCACACTATAATCCGGTGCTAATTCTATATAGTCCAGTACATTGGTGGATACAAGATTATGAGCAACACGCATTCCCATATCTCGTTCCGGAAAAACGACACGATCCGCACCTACCTTATATAATAGTTTTGCATGTATTTCAGTATTTGCTTTAGCCACAACATATCTAACACCTAATTCTTTTACAATAGATGTTGTCAATATGGAAGATTGAAGATTAGAGCCGATGGTAACAATGGCAACATCAAAATTACGGATACCCAAAGTTTTTAAAATTTCCTCATCTGTAGCATCCGCCTGCACAGCATGAGTAACTTTATCCGATATATGTTGAATGATTTCTTCATTACCATCCACAGCTAGTACATCATGTCCCATTTTGTATAAAGTTTCAGCTACGCTACTTCCAAAACGCCCACACCCGATTACAACATATTGTTTCATATTGATCCTTCCTATCCTACTAAAATTTTTCCTTCTGGATATTTGATATTCCCTTTATTTGAGTGTTGCCTTCTAGCCAAAGCAAAAGCAATGGTTAATATGCCTACCCGTCCTGCAAACATCATGGATATCATCAGTATTTTACCGATAATACTCAATTGTGGTGTAATGTTTAACGTAAGTCCAACAGTGGCAAAAGCTGATACCGTTTCGTAAAGGAGTGCGATAAAACTGAATTCACTGTCTGTAATGGTCAGTATCATCGTTACAGATACAATCAGCGTTACACCAATGATTGCAATAGTTAATGCCCGATTCACTAGTTCCCAGGATATTCTTCTTTTAAAGATCTCGGTTTCTTCTTTCCCTCTAATCACACAAATCACAGTAAAAAGAATGACTCCTAAAGTAGTTGTTTTGATCCCACCTGCCGTACCTGCTGGTGATCCACCAATGAACATTAGTATAATAGACAATAAATGGGATGCATCCTTCATAGATACTAAGTCTATAGTATTAAAACCCGCAGTTCTAACTGTTACAGATTGAAAGAAACTTGCCATCCATCTGCTACTAGGGCTTAAACTACCCAATGTATTGACATTTTTCCATTCTATTAAAGCAAATCCAACAGTACCCACTAAAAGTAAAATTGCTGTAATCAGTAAAACCATTTTTGTATGAAGGGATACTCTTTTCAATTTTTTATTTGTAATTACATCGGCAATAACAGAAAAACCAATTCCGCCGATAATAATTAAGAATGCAACAGTTAAAGATACTAAAGGATCCGAAACGTAGGGCATTAAGTTTCTGCCATTTCCTATGAGATCGAAACCTGCATTACAAAAAGCTGAAATTGCATGAAATATAGAATATGCGATGCCCTTCATCCAACCAAATTGAGGAATAAACCTAAATGAAAGAAATAGAGCACCGATTCCTTCCACTGTAAATGTAACGATTAAAACATATTTGGTAAATCGTACAAGTCCTGATAGACTGTATTGATTCAACGCTTCTTGGATAATTAATCTCTCTTTTAACGATATTTTTTTTCCCAATATCACAGCGAACATCGTGGCCACAGACATAAAGCCCAACCCACCAATCTGAATCAATGTGATAATGACAATCTTGCCAAAGGTTGTCCAGTACGTACCTGTGTCTACTACAGATAAACCGGTTACACATACTGCCGATGTCGCAGTAAAAACAGCATTAATAAAACCAACGCTTTCCCCACTTTCAGATGCAATTGGTAAATTTAATAGTAAACCACCCATTAAAATCAACGCTGCAAATCCAATGACCAATACTTGTGTTGGATTTAATTTTACATATTTTTTATTACCTTCCATGCATAAGCACCTTCCATACTTTCATAATCCATTTCTTCTATTAAGTTCATCTATTTTAATGCTCTACTACCTAAAGAATACCCCTTAATGTTTTTTTATAAACCCAATTCGGTGTTTTATTTGAAAATTACAAAGAGTCCTTAACAAACTAAGGACCCTCTTGACTATGCATTTAATTTTTGTTTTGCTGTTTCGACTAATTGTGCGAAACCTTCTTTATCATAAATAGCCATTTCTGAAAGAACTTTTCTGTTCATATCGATACCAGCTAATTTTAATCCATTCATGAATTTTGAATAAGAAAGACCATTTGCTCTAGTAGCCGCATTAATTCTTGTTATCCAAAGCTTTCTAAAATCTCTTTTTCTTAATTTTCTTCCAATATAAGCATATTTTAATGATTTCATTACGAATTGGTTTGCAGGTCTAAACAGTTTACTTCTAGCTCCTCTAAAACCTTTTGCCAATTTTAAAACTTTTTTATGTCTTTTATGTGCTGTTTTACCAGTTTTTACTCTAGCCATTATTTACAACCTCCTTCTCTTCCTGCGTTATCTAATATGGTAATAATTGTGCAATTCTTCTTTGATCACCTTTAAATACAATACCAGCTTTTCTAAGCTTTCTTTTTCTCTTCGGTGACTTTTTAGTTAAAATATGGCTAGTATAAGCCTTACTTCTTTTGATTTTACCTGTACCAGTTTTCTTAAATCTTTTTGCTGCACCTCTGTGAGTTTTCATTTTTGGCATTGATGTTTCCTCCCTTCAAATTATGCGTTTTTCGGAGCCAATATCATAATTAATTGTTTACCTTCTAGCTTCGGTTCTTTTTCTACGGTGCTAACTTCCTCTAATATAGAAGCAAATTGTTTAATTATCGTTTGACCCTTTGTTGTGTTAGCAAGTTCTCGCCCTCTGAATTTCATCGTAACTTTTACTTTGTCTCCATTTTTCAAGAACTTACTAGCATTGTTTGCTTTAACACTTAAATCATGTGATTCAATGCTTGGGCTAAGCCTTACCTCTTTAACATCTACGATTTTTTGATTCTTTCTTGCTTCTTTTTCCTTCTTAGACAATTCATACTTGTATTTGCCAAAATCCATAATCTTGCAAACAGGTGGATTTGCCTGAGGTGCAATTTTTACTAAGTCTAAATTTTTACCATTTGCAAGTTTTTGAGCGTCCTTGGCTGACATAATGCCTAATTGGTCACCATTTGAATCAATTACCCTTACTTCTTTGTCTCTAATTTCTTCATTGATTTGTTGTTCATTGATTTCTTTAATAACTTGACACCTCCTGTGATTTTAAAAATAAATTAAAATAAAAAAATAAGCGGATAGTTAGACTATCCGCATAGTTTCATTATGATTATTGTTGATATTCCTATCAACAAATACAATCAAATTATTGACCTTACTAAGCTGAGCTTTAAGGTGAGAAGCGGATGTCTTCTTCTTTGTTTACTAACACAGTATACCAATCTTATATTCCGTTGTCAACATTTTTTTAAAATAAATATCATTTTTATCATAATATAATGTTTTAAAGGAAAAGACAAGAATTTTTTTCCTAATTTTTTCTATCCATATCATTTATATTTAGATTATTTTTGGACATTATAACATTATAGAATAAACAAGGCGGTGATTAAAAAAGATATGATCAAAAAATATATGAATAAAAATGTATTTAAAATTATAAGAAGTATACTATTCATCTCATATCTAGTTTTAAGTTTTTTTAATTTTAAAAATAAATCGATTCATCATATATTTTCAATGGAAAATAGATTACTGATTTTTGTGGTCACAACATTACTTTTTATCTATTCAAGGAAATTAAATAAGAAACATCAGTATGCACACGCTACAATCAATACGGAGAAAAAGGAAAAAGATCTTAATAGTAACGAATTTTTCACAAAACCGAAGGTTACTTTTGAAGATGTTGCAGGATTGGAAGAGATTAAAGAAGAGCTCTCCGAAGTGATTGATTTTATTAATCAATCTGAAAAATATCACAAGATGGGTGCCAAGATTCCTAAAGGGATTCTTTTTTATGGTCCTCCTGGGACTGGCAAAACATTACTTGCCTCTGCTGTAGCTGGTGAGACAAAGTCTGCTTTCTTTTCTGCTAGTGGTTCTGAATTTGTAGAGAAATATGTAGGGGTCGGTGCGAAAAGAGTTCGTACACTTTTTGAAAAAGCTAGAAAAGAGGCGCCTAGTGTCATCTTTATTGATGAGATTGATGCCATTGGGGCAAAGAGACATATTGATAGTAATAATGAAAAGGATCAGACATTGAACCAGCTCTTAGTTGAATTGGATGGTTTTAATACAGATCAGACCGTGGTAGTAATTGCAGCAACCAATCGCTTAGATCTGCTAGACGAAGCACTTCTACGCCCAGGTAGATTTGATCGCCATATGTACATTAGCAATCCCAACGTCAAAGCTAGAGAAGAGATTCTAAAGGTACATACAAAGAACAAGCCTTTAGATCCTAGTATTAATATCGCAGATTTAGCTCGCAAAACCCACGGGATGAGTGGTGCACATATATCAAATGTTGCCAATGAAGCAGCCATTATTGCTGTTCGAGAGAATCAACAGATCATTAGTATCTCCCACTTTGAGCAAGCAATCGAACGAGTTATTGCTGGACTACAAATTAAAAACCCAACAATTCTACCAAGGGAAAGAGAAGTCGTATCGTACCACGAAGCAGGCCATGCGCTCATAGGGAAAATATTGAACACCGATATGGTTCAAAAAGTTTCGATCATTCCAAGAGGGCAGGCCTTAGGCTATGTGATTCACATGCCACAGGATGATCGATATATTTTAACAAAAGAAGAGCTCTGCAACAAAATCATGGTCATGCTGGGTGGAAGAGCTGCTGAAGATTTAATATTTAACCATCTCTCTACAGGTGCCAAGGATGATTTAAAAAAAGTTACAGAAATTGCAATGCAAATGGTATGCGAATATGGCATGAGTAATTTAGGTTTTGTGTATAATGAACCTCCAATGATTCACTCTTTAAGTGATTCGATCAATAAAGAGATCAATACAATCGTTGATGAATGCTACGAGAAAGCCTATGGTTATTTAAAAGAATATAAGAATGAGCTCAGTAAAATATCGACAGCTCTTTTAGAAAAGGAATCCTTAAATAGCAATGAACTAGATCAATTGCTTGGAGATTTCATAAATCCTGATACTGGAGATAGTGAAAAAGAAAAACTGGAAGCAGTATAGCCTCAAATAAAATGCTCCTAAATAGTAAACACAGAATAAGAACCATGTGTTACTATTTTAGGAGCATTTATTTTCTATACTTTACTTCTTTTCTTTTATTTCTTGAACTAGATCTTCAATGAAACTTTCTACTTTTACAGCACCTACTTCGCCTCTGTCTCTAGATCTTACTGCAACTTCTCCTGCTTCCATTTCCTTGTCGCCGATTACCAGCATATATGGAACTTTAGAAAGCTGGGCTTCTCTTATTTTGTAGCCAATTTTTTCATTTCTGCTATCTACTTCTACACGAATACCTCGGGCTTTCATTTCTCTTTCGAGTTTGATTGCGTATTCATGATGTTTATCTGCAATTGGTAATATTTGAACTTGAATTGGGGCCAACCACGCTGGGAATTTGCCTGCATAATGCTCTATTAAAATAGCAATAAATCTTTCAACACTTCCAAAGATTACTCTATGAAGCATAATTGGTCTATGGTTTTCTCCATCTGCACCGACATAGTTCATATCAAATCTCTGTGGCATTTGGAAATCTAATTGAATTGTTCCGCATTGCCATGTACGGCCAATGCAATCTTCTAAATGGAAGTCGATCTTAGGTCCATAGAATGCGCCATCGCCCTCATTGATTTTATAGGATAATTCTTTTTCATCCAAAGCACCTTTTAAAGAGCCGATTGCTAACTCCCACTCTTCATCTGTTCCCATGGAATTTTCTGGTCTTGTAGATAATTCTATATGATACTTAAAGCCGAAGATATTATATACATAGTCTACGAAATCAATGATTCCGATGATTTCTTCCTTAATTTGCTCTGGTAATACAAATAAGTGAGCATCATCCTGTGTAAAGTTGCGAACTCTCATCAATCCATGTAAAGCACCGGATAATTCATGTCGATGAACGATACCCAACTCACCCATTCGAATTGGGAAGTCTCGGTAGCTGTGTTTCTTTCTATTGTACATTAATATGGAGCCTGGACAATTCATTGGTTTTATGGCATAATCCCCATCATCGATCTTTGTAAAGTACATATTTTCTTGGTAGTGATCCCAGTGTCCAGATTGTCTCCAAAGTTTTTCATTTAAAATAATTGGTGTTTTTATTTCATCATACCCACGCTTTACGTGCTCTTCTCTCCAGAAGTTTTCCAATGCATTTCTTAAAACCATCCCCCTTGGATGGAAGAAAGGGAATCCTGGTCCTTCTTCTTGGAGACTGAATAAATCTAGTTCTTTTCCAAGCTTTCGATGATCTCTTTTCTTCGCTTCTTCTAATCGATTTAGATGTTCTTCCAAATCTGATTTTTTAGTAAAGGAAGTTCCATAGATCCTTTGAAGCATCTTGTTCTTCTCACTACCTCTCCAGTATGCGCCTGCAATGCTCAATAGCTTAATGGCCTTTACTTTTCCTGTGGAAGGTACGTGAGGACCTGCACAAAGATCTGTAAATTCACCTTGGCGATAGAAAGATATGACTTCATCCTCTGGCAAGTCTTGGATTAACTCTACCTTATAGTCTTCCCCTTGTTTCTTGGCAAATTCTATAGCTTCGTTTCTAGGAAGTACGAACTTTTCTAAAGCTAAGTCTTCCTTCACGATCTTTTCCATTTCTTTTTCAATTTTA
Organism: Alkaliphilus oremlandii OhILAs; assembly: GCF_000018325.1. GTDB lineage: Bacteria > Bacillota > Clostridia > Peptostreptococcales > Natronincolaceae > Alkaliphilus_B > Alkaliphilus_B oremlandii. Next base: position 2,103,312 of record NC_009922.1, read on the forward strand.
ACTAAGTCCTCTGGTGTAAATACATGCTCTGAGTCAAAATCATAGTAGAATCCATTGTCCACAGATGGTCCAATGGCTAATTTTGTGCCTGGATATAATCGCTTAACAGCCTGAGCCAATATATGAGAACTAGTATGACGTAGAAAATCCTTTCCATTCTCATCTTCAAATCTTAAAATATTTAACTCGCAATCTTCTTCGATCTTTGTCATTAAATCTACTTTTTTACCATCTAATTCTGCACCTGTAGCGACACGTGCCAATCCTTCACTAATTTCTTTTGCAAAATCTAATATCGATGTTCCCTTTGCTACCTGACGAATTGAACCATCTTTTAATTTAACATTTACATTTGACATATTATTTCCTCCATTCTTAATAATTTTGTATTTTAAAAGTATAACTCTCATCCATTGAATATTATTCTATTTTTGGGTAATAAAAAAATCCCTCATCCTATTAAAACGAATAGGACGAGAGATACATTCCCGCGGTTCCACCTAAATTGATAACTCCACTTTAAGGACGATAACGTAGTCAACGGTTATCCTTTCACTTTACGCTACTCAGTAACAGCTCCAAGGTAGTTTTCAATTATCCATGTATAGAAGCACTTCCAGCTTTTGTGCTTCCTCTCTAAATACTGGGTTTAATTTACTCGTCCTTTTCAATGCTAAAGTATTAAATTATCAAGTATTTATAACAGTATATTTCATAGAAATATATTTGTCAATATATTTTAAAGGGTCCTTTGAATTTTCTAAAAAAATAAAGTGATAATTCCTTGGAAGATACCAATCATAAAGCCCAAAATTCCACCCAATACTTCAATATGCTTCAATTCTTTCTGAGCGATCCGAATAATAATGCCTTCCATTTGTGCCATATCAAATTCGTTTACCTTATCCTCTACCATTTTGCTAATTTCTATACTTGAACTGGCTTTTTTTATAGAGGTCTCTATTAAATCATCAATTATTTGTTCTCCCTCTTTGTCGATGACATCGTTCACGTATTTTGAAATCATTCCTTTAAATGTAGATGGGATGATGGACGGTAGTTTCTCCGACACAATTTCAGTGATCTTTCCTTTTAAAAGGGCTATAATTTCACCTTTGTTGCTACTAGTGATCAATTTATTCATAATCTCATCTACGGATAATAGCTCTTTTTCTATGGTTTCACCGATACTTTTAGCAATTTCAGTTTTTCGCTTTGGTATCAGTCCTTGAAATTGAAAATTGATTATAGGAATGGCAACTGGCTCGAAAGGTCGAAATAACATTTTAATCGCCAGATAATTTGTAACCCAACCGATAACTCCTCCTATGGCAGCTAATATCATCAATTGTAATGCCCACATATGTTCATCTCTCCTGTGCATAAACTAATTCAGATGCCTACATCTCAACATCATAGAAAGCATTATACCACTATATGAATATCTTGTCCATCCAATAGACAAACCCCCATGTTGGGGGTACCTTTTATTCTTTATGAATGTTTATGGTGCAGCCACATAATTCACAACTATTGCAGCAGTGTACTTTTTCTGGAAATATCTTTTCTAAAGTCTGGATAATTTTTCCTCGATTGAATCGAGGTAGATTGTGAACCAATATTTCTTTAGGGGCGATGGTGATTAGGGCACTGATCAGCAGATCATCTTGATTGATATTATTCTCCGCAAGCTCCGCAGCTACACTGTTTACATAATCATTGTTTAATGGTTTTCTATATTTATCGTAAAGTTTAAATCTTTTTCCTTCATCAAAGATTACATGAATTTGATCTACTTTAGACTCCTGAACATCAACAAAATATTTTAATAGTTTAATAAACTCATTGTATTCCTTATCTACGAGAAAATCCTCCACTGCTTTCTCCACAATTTCATTGATTTCCAATAGATAATCTTTTAGTCTAAATAATACAAAACCTTCCACGTTGATTTCATTGTTATCATCTAAGTAATCGATTAAGTTATTCAGTATTTTAGACTTCATACTAACGGTATTTGGTTTTGATATAAAGCTATCCGCATTTTCTTCACTTAATATATTGATTGAGTTTCGAAAAATCTCTGATCGTTCTCGAACATCAAAATAACAGTAATCTGTACTTATAATGTATTCAATTAAATTGGGTTCCTCTACTTCCAATATATATTCACAAATCGCATTGGCGATACAAAATTTAAATATATTGATGAAGTCTTTAATTGGATACTCTTTTATACTTTTAATGTCGACGCTATAATTTATATAATAAAATGGTTCGAAAAAATATAACCGCTCTTGTAAATCTACACCTTCTTTATGGAAGGACTCTAACACAGGTTGTATTTTTTCTTTTATTTTATTCGGATTTTTTTCTGCTAAAATTGATAAAAGCTCCAATTGTCATCACTTCCTTTCGATGTAATAGTAGTATATGCCTAATTCATAATACTATTCTAAGGATATCATTACATAATTATAAAAATAATCCAGCTACTGATCCTCTTCTTGTTTATACCCTAAAATGCTCCAATCTATTTATATATGACCTTTTTATTTTGAATTTTTTACCTCGGACAAATTTCATATGTTCTGCTTACAACATAGAGTATATAGGGGAAATTTTATTTAAATATAAAAAAGCTGGGGGATGCTATGAAAAATAAAGATAAGTTTGAAAATCCTACACGTCTTTCTAAAACAGAAGCAGGAGATACCGTTGAAATCGTTGAGCTTTTATCTATGGGATTACAGAGAAGAAGAATGCTGGATTTAGGACTGCTTCCCGGAACTGTCATTGATGTAATTCGAAAAAGTCCTTTAGGAGATCCTGTTGCTTACAATATTCGTGGTGCATTAATTGCTTTACGTCAGGAAGAATCGGATAAAATTTTAGTCAAATTCATACAATAATTTATTTGTTGGAGGTGGAATTATGGGGTTAAGTTCACAATCCTGTGGAAAGTCGGCATTGAATGAAAGTTTTAATATTAAATTAAATAGTGATGATGAATTTGTCATTGCACTGGCCGGAAATCCTAACGTTGGTAAAAGTACAGTATTTAATGCCTTAACAGGATTGAATCAGCACACAGGTAATTGGCCTGGAAAAACGGTATCCAATGCTAGAGGAAGCTATACTTATCGAGATAAAAAATTTATTTTGGTTGATTTGCCCGGCACATACTCTTTATCACCAAATTCTGTAGAAGAAGAAATTGCCCGGGACTTCATCTGCTTGGGCAATCCCGACGCCACCATCGTTGTCGTCGATGCCACTTGTCTTGAGAGAAATTTAAATCTTGTCCTTCAAATCATGGAACATACAAATAATGTTGTTCTTTGTGTGAATCTTATGGATGAGGCGAAAAGAAAAGGAATTCGAATCGATTTGGAAGCTCTAGAGATAGAGCTTGGCATTCCTGTAATCGGTACATCAGCAAGAAAAAAGGAAGGCTTGAATCTTTTAATTGAGAGAACTTATAATGTTATTTTAAAAGAGGAAATTGTCTCCCCTAAAAATATTGCCTATAAGGATGCAGCAGAAACTGAAGATGCTGTACTCCAGATGATCTTTAATAGAGCGGAGGAAATCGTAAAATCTGTAATCACCGTGAATCAAAATCAGGAGCATCGCAATTTTGATAAAAAGTTAGATGATATTCTAACATCAAAATACATTGGATTTCCGATCATGTTTTTATTATTAGGTTTTATATTTTGGCTGACTATCGCTGGAGCAAATGTTCCATCGCAGATGCTTTCAAATTTATTCTATCGAGTAGAAATAAAATTAACGGATTTTTTTATGTCCTGGGAATCCATCCAGTGGCTTCACGGCATACTCGTTCTAGGTGTTTATCGAACATTGGCTTGGGTCATATCCGTAATGCTGCCACCCATGGCCATATTCTTTCCTTTATTTACATTATTAGAAGACTTGGGGTATTTGCCTCGGGTTGCCTTCAATCTAGATAAATTATTTAAGAAAGCAGGTGCCCATGGAAAACAATCCTTAACCATGAGTATGGGATTTGGATGCAATGCCGCTGGAGTCATTGCCTGCCGAATTATTGAGTCACCACGAGAAAGACTGATTGCAATCCTTACAAATAATTTTGTTCCTTGTAATGGTCGTTTTCCAGCCTTAGTCGCACTATCCACGATATTTATCGGTGGTTTTGTGTCCAATAGGGCAACAACCTTAGCTGCTTCTTTCTTTGTATGTATTTTAGTTTTACTAGGAATCGCAACAACATTATTGGTATCCTATTTGTTATCGAAAACAGTTCTAAGGGGAATTCCATCTTCCTTTACCTTAGAACTTCCACCTTATAGAAAGCCGCAAATTGGCAAGATTCTTTATCGCTCTCTTTTAGATAGAACCATATTCGTTCTGGGTAGAGCAATTGCTGTTGCAGCGCCAGCAGGATTATTCATATGGATATTGACAAATATTCAGATCGGCGATCAAAGTATATTAAACCATGCTGCTGAATTATTACATCCATTTGCTACTGCAATTGGTTTAGATGGCTTTATATTAATGGCATTTATTTTAGGCCTACCAGCCAACGAAATCGTATTGCCCATATTAATTATGAGCTATACATCTGGTGGATTTATGGTGGAATTAGATAGCCTGTCAGCAATGAAAGAACTATTTCTCGCCAATGGCTGGACTTGGTTAACCGCATTAAACTTTATGATATTTTCATTGCTTCACTTCCCTTGCGGTACTACTCTATGGACCATAAAAAAAGAATCAGGAAGTATCAAGTGGACACTCTTAGGAGCAATACTTCCCACAGCAATTGCAGTTATTGTATTATTCGTCATAACTCAAGGTGTTCGGATATTTTCTATCTTGTAAGATCATATCGAGTAGCTAGAAAACAGGATAATTAGTCCTGTTTTCTTTGCTCTCACAGAACCGGACTTACGTTTGCCGTATCCGGCTCTTGAAGTTTCTCTCCGAATTAATAGTAATTCGACAACAAACCAACGTCGTACTTTGCTATGTCAATTAGGCCAAGTTCCTCAAATAGCTTATTTGGAAGGAGCATATGCACAATGTGGACATTGGAATTTTTCCACTTCGTGACTGCCATCTTTTCTCCATTGCCTTTGATACCTTCTTTTCTCATATCTTTATGCATAGCCTTATAAGTTTTCCATTGCTTTAGCTTTATCATTCTGAGCCTTCTTCTTATCCATCCCATCAGCTTTTCTACAAGCTTTTTGATATTGGCTATTCTGTAGTAGTTAATCCACCCTCTTATTACAGGATTGAGGTCTTTAATTATATCTTCTAGTTTTCTTCCTGCATTCCTTTTGGTCTTACTACGAACTTTATCTTTGAATCTTTCAATTCTTTTAGGATTGACTCCTAGCCACTTATCCTTTATGACAAACCCTAGAAACTCGACACCTTCATTCACGTTAGTAAGTTTGGTTTTCTCATTATTTACCTTCAGTTTTAGTTCGTTCTCTAAAACTTGTGTGGCATACGCTTTGTAATTTCCTGCTGTTTTCTTATCTTTTGCAAAGATTAGAATATCATCAGCAAAACGTACGATCCGGATACCTTTACTCATCATTCTTTGATCAAACTGATTCAGGTATATGTTGCTAAGTAATGGTGAGATGACTCCGCCCTGCGGGCTTCCAACTTCTGTTCTAGAAAAGTTATCACTATGCATTACTCCCGCTTTTAAGAATTTCTCAATTAGCTTTAATACACGCCCATCACTGATTCTTTCTGATACTGCTTTCATCATAATTTCATGGTCTAGGGTGTCAAAACATTTACTTAGATCCATATCTACCACATGCTCTAAGCCATATTTATTCATGAAACGTTCTGCTTTTGCAACTGCTCCATGTTGTGAATGATTCGGTCGATATCCATAACTTGATGGATGGAATGTCTTATCAAAGATTGGCTCAATAATATTTACAATGGCTTGCTGAACTACTCTGTCCTTTACTGTAGGGATTCCTAGTAATCTTACACCACCGTCTGGCTTTTGGATTTCTACTCTCCTTACTGGACTGGGTTCATATCCGTTGGTTTTCAGTTTATCATGAAGAAACTCAATATTCAGTTCTAAATTTAAATGAAAGTTAAAAACAGTTTCCCCATCAATTCCAGGGGCTCCATTGTTTTTCTTTACATATTTAAATGCAAGTTCTAGATTTTCTTTTCGATATATTTTATCGATAAGGCTGTACCATTTCCTCATGATTTTCCCTCCTTTGTTGCTGCATCTTCCGTTATTTCTTGTTCAAGCTATACGTTTTTCATTAGAGTCCCTTGACGTTTCTAGCTCTATGGCAATCTTATCTTCGGCTTGTCTAATTACTTCATATCTATGTCGTCGAGATAGCTCGCAAGTTGTTTTATGCCAGCTATTCGTACCTTCCGGCATTTCAGCCTTCATTTAACACCTTTGCCCTTACTTGAAATCCTTTCCAATACACTTTGAAACCTCTTTCGCCCTTCGCATCTGCCATAAGCTTTTGACCTATGTCAGCCACATCAACAGTGTGATGTGTCACCTGAGTTTTATCCTCCATAGGATTACTCCATTTCATTGGCTCAGATTTTATCACTACTATGGCTTCATCTGCATACTGCACCCTAGTTTAATTCCTTGCTTTCGCTTGTGAACTTAACCTACAGCATCGAGTACAGTACTTCCAAGGTTAAGTTGCTCCGCCTGTTACTAAAACGACCATCCAAACACATGTAGCTAAGCTAATATTAGGACGTTCCTACTTTTTGCAAGGTTATCCGCTACACATGCCAACACTGGTTTACTTTCGCTCCGTTCCAGCAACCGCCATCGGTTTCCTTCAGACCCTCTCGTCGCCGAAAACGCCCTTACTTACAGCTTGTCTTCCCATTAGCTAGGTGACAGGTTGTCTTTCAAACCATCGGCTCGGCAACATGCCTCGCAAACAAAAAACCTCGCCATTTCTGACGAGGTTTAATAAAGGGGGATTAAAAGTTTTGTTATCTCTTTACAAAATTAGTATACTAGCTTATGTTTACATCTAGGTTACAGTTATATGTCATTTTGATTACATTTTATTGATAGATTTCAAAATTAAAATTATTCATTGAGCTCACAATAAAAAAAGCGGCGTAGAATAAAGAACGGCGCTTTTTCTTGTGCGAAAATAAATTTTAATGATACTTGTTGGAAATATTGAAGAATGCATCTTTTCCTTTAGTTATATTATCTAATAATTTTTTTTGTTTTTATTAATTTTCTTAAAATTAATATTATAAACTATCAATATAATCCTTCGCTTCCCTTAGCTCTATTCCTGTAGCATCTCTTAACTTCTTTATTGCTTTAATTTTTTCATTCCCCTTAACAAGTCTGATTAGTTCTTCCTTTAACTCATCACCTATGTACTCTCTGCTCAATTCGGGTAGTCCTATATATTCTATAATTCTGTCTAATTTTGACTCTACCCGTTTTTGGTTCTGCTGTAATGCATTGATATTTACATTTAAGATAAGAAATACAACAATTATTAAGCCTACATATGCATATTCCATATAGCATCCATCTCCTTTTTATATATTTATATATTTATGAAAAAATAAATTACATCCCTTCAAATTCAGTAAATACACGATAGATTCCTTTGACCACACTGTTCCACTAATATAACCTTCGAATAAGAAAATTATATCATATTTTGTGTGTTATTATAGTAATTCTCTAATTTTCATATTGCCTCGCAATATCCGTATCACTTCTTATTACCTAAAGAATATACTATAGGTAGAACATCTTATTGAGGTGATGAATATGTTGAATCTTTCCAATACAAATCCAGATACATTGCTTCTTATCTCTGGTCTTCTGTCAAGAAAACGGACAATAAAAACTTGATATATTCTTGAATCGTCTAACCAACATATTTATCCTCGAAATCATATGGTGAAGACATCTCGCAATAACTGTGAATTCTCTTTGTATTGTAAAATGCTTCGACATATTCAAAAATAAGTTCTTGGGCATGACTAATATGCCTTATGACGAATCTGTTGAGCCATTCTCTTTTTATTAGAGCATGAAAAGACTCAATTACAGCATTGTCCCAAGGGGTTCCCTTTTTTGAATAGCTTCGAATAAATTTGCCTGCTGGTGTTGCATCAATATACGCTTTTGATACATATTGCACACCTCTGTCACTGTGAATAATTATCGGAGTATCTAATTTCCTAGATGATTTCGCTTTGTTAATGGCTCTTAGTACTCCTTCCACACAAAGGGTATCTGAGAGGTGCCAGCCTATAACTCTTCGTGAGAATAGATCCATTACTGTTGTTAAGTAAACGAACTCGCTTACTGTCCATACATAGGTAATGTCTGTTACCCAAACGGTGTTAGGTGCGTTAGGTGAAAAATTTCTATCTAGAATATTTTTAAGTTTATTATCAAAATCTGGATCAATTGTCGTCCTTTTGTATGGACTTACCCAGATTGCCTTAATTCCTAGCTCACGCATATAGTTTCCAACAGTTTTCTCTGCGATAACGTAACCTCTGCTTCGCAGTATAGATGTAATTTTGGGTGCTCCATATATTTGTTTGGATTCATTGTAAATCTCTATAATTTCTTGTTTAATCTGCTGTTTTCTAATTTTTTGATTTGAATCTTGCCTTTTCAAGTAATCATAGTATCCAGAAGATGAAACGCCTAGCACTTTAAGCACACTGTTAACTGAAATCTGGCGCTTCTTAGATGATTCTTCTACTTCTTTGTAGATTGCTTCAGTTAATCTTTGTTCAGTATGCCTATGGCCTTTTTTAGTATTTCAAGTGCATCTTCCTTATCTCTTAGTTCTTTTTTTAGTCTTGCAATTTCTTTTTCTGCATCTGATGAATAATTGCCAGAACCTCTATGATTTACTACACCATCATTCTTCTTGGCATTTTGAATCCAATTATTAAGACCTGTGGTGCTAATTTTTAGATCCTCTGCTGCTTCTTTGATTGATTTGCCAGATGAATAATAATAATTAACTGCATCTTGTTTAAACTCTGCGCTGTACTGTTTTTTAGTTCCCATAGTAATCTCTCCTTGTCTGATACACTTATTATATCAAATTCAAGGACATATCACGTTTAAGTTCTACGTTTTTTATTCTACCATCACTCCACATTAATTTCCATTTTGATATCTCAAGATTTAAATAACGATCAAATTAACGTTCTAGGTAATGTTTTTGCTCAAATTGGTGCCAGCTTACTTACTAAAGCTGCTCAACAACAAAGTTTACAGTCTAAAGAAGATATAAAAAATCAAATTGAAGATATGGAAAAACAGCTTGAAAATCTTAAACGGCAATTATGTTAAATCGGATATTCTTCATTAGGTACAACTAAATACACTCGCTATATGGGCATCCGTTCCCTATTGAAATAATATCCCCTCTCTTTTATGTGGTGCAATAAATCTTTTCTACTTTGCTTCAAGTCAAGATTAAATGCCATACAAACCCATTATATCTTTGTAAAACCATTACTTAGGACGACCTATATTCCTTTTGCTACAGTCTATCGCTTTTCCTTGTCACTTAGATGATTTAGAGTTAATGTAGTCAAGATTTCTTTTATCTTTTTCATGTTATGCAGTAATCTTGGATGCGACATAAAATACCGTAAAATTCGTTTCTCAATAATACGGTATTAAAGTAGAATATTTTATTTTTTAGTTATTACGCTTTAAATTGATGATGCGAAACAAAAAAATTCATATTTATAGTAGCTTCCAATTATTATCTCTTATATCATTCTTATGAGGTCTTCTTACATATTTAATCATTTTCTCTTCACATGCTCCGAATTTCAAAAAATTTTCCTGTCCTTGCTTTAATGAAACTCGGTTTGCTCCGCCTTCGTAATTAGGGTCATCAAACTTGCAACATATACAAATTTCTCTTTATTTATGCCGTAAGTTCCTGCAAATCCTAACCCGATAATTCCATAAGAAGCAATCACTAAATATGCCTTATTGAAATCAAAAGGAGACATAATCAGTTATAACCTTGTAATTTGACATAAAAAATACCGCAAATTCATTTCTGAATAATACGATATTTGAATCATTATTAATTTATATCGTTGCTACATCTATTAAAAAGATTTTGAACTATCTATATCTATAAAAGCGGTTATTCTCATTGTATATAAATCCGAACTTTTTATAGAACTTATCAAGTTCACTTATGGCAATCAGCCCAATAATAGTACCTTCTTTACAATTGCTATCAATATAATCCATAATTTTTTCCATAATTAATGTACCAATTTTTTGCTCTTGGTATGATGGTTTAACCATTATGTCTTGTATATAAAAAACTGTTCCTCCGTCTCCAATAATTCTTCCACACCCAACTATATTGCCTTGGTCTTCTACACAAACACAGTAAATTGAATTATCTAATCCTGTTTGAATTGCATCATATTGCATTACCTTCCAGCCAATAGACTTCCTTAGTTGAATATATTCTTCAAGTGATGGTTTTCTTTCAATTACATCTATGCTCTTCATCTCCTGATTCACTCCATTTCAAGTTATAATTAAAATCAATTTTGCCGTCTTTACTACTTTGACTTATCACACAAAATTTACACCATATCAATGATTTCATTATGATTTTCTAATTCTGATACAATAAATCCTTTTATAGCTAATTTTATACTTTTATATTGATACATTGTTTTGCCTCGTTATTAATTATAGCGGCACGCTTTTCTACAAATAAATAACTACTATACACTTTGTCAGTGTCCATCTTTCATCTATTGTACACTAAGAGGATCGTATGAAATTCTTGCTAGTTCCCAGCACCTATATCTTTCAATCAAGACTTTATTAAAATACTGATATTGTTACACCTTAAAATTTTTTAGATTATTAAAGCTTTTTTTCAAATTGTGCTATTCTTATACCATCTGGCATAGTCTTTACTTCTACTAAATTAAATCCGCAACTTGTATACAACTGCATTAGATAATTACGGTCTTCATAACAATCTAATCTTATTTTCTCTTTTCCAGCTATTTTAGCATATGCTTCAGCCCATTTTATCATTTTCTGTGCATTTCCTTGTCCTGTGTATCCATCTTTAACAACAATTTTGTGAATGTAATAAGCACCTAGATGGCTATTAGCTCCCCAAAAGAACTCATCCCTTTCCACTAAAATAAATCCACCTATAGGGCTGTTATTTAAATATGCTATAAAGCACTCCGGGTCATTATATTTTTTTATGAACTTCGATTTTTCAAGAAATTCCATGTTCCACATAGGCTTCCCAATTTTATTTAACCACTTAGCCTTTTCCCGATACATACTCAACAGGTTTTCCAATTTGTCGTAACCAATCTTCTCAATTTTCAGCATGTTTTATTCTCCTAAAATTAATTACTCATCATATTTTCTATAGAGCAGACTCTTGCAGAGGCTTTATAACATTTGAGTAGTTTTTTTATTTTGACATCATCTAATCTGCCTGATGTAAAATATCTTTGAAATCACTTTTTAAAATACATCTTCAGGTAATGCCTTTAGAGCTTCTATTATAGTTGATACTCCTGGCCAATTTAAATCGTTAATTAATTCTCCTTATTATTGTCATGCATTTTTTATTTAAGATGACTTATATATTAAGAAAATTATACCATATTTTCATATTGCTACAATGCGTTCTCAAATTTTCAATACCGTACCATTCAGTTTTCAAAGAACATTATTTCTTATCTAAATATTAATAGTTACGTCCCATTATTTTCAGGATATGCTACAGCTGGAATCTTGATCTGCGGGTTACTATTAGCTGCAGTCTTATTCGATCTAAATCTTGTAATGAGACATAAAAAATACCATAAATTCAATTCCGAATAATATGGTATTAGGATAGAATATTTTGTTTTGTAGTTATTGCTCTTTAATAAGATAATGTGCCTTAACCACAGATGTAAATTTACTATCTGAGTAACTTTCATAAGGTTGACTATCTATTTTTCAATCCATCATATACTCTCTAACTAATTCATAACATCTTTTTTTAGTTGATTCGTATAAAGATACCTTATATGCAACAAATTCAAAAGTTCCTCCCTTATATTGAGACGCTTCCTTATCTGCTGCAGCTTCCTTCTGTTCTATCCATTTAACCTGTTCAGTTTGTAAATTTTTCATTATTTCTGGTGATAATTCTTTCTTTAATAAAGAATAAATCTCATTTAATGCTTGATCATACATATCATAGGATTTTCCGTAATAGTTTTTCATAGCATTTGTTACTCCAGCATCGGAGTCCTTTTTTTCTGGTAAGGCATCTAGTTCTTTTTGGATGTTATCTAATTTTTCTAGAAACTCTTTTCTTATCCCCTCTATTTTTACTACTGTATTTGTTGTACCATCTTCTTGAATATTTTCATTTTCTTTTTTATTATCTACTAAAGTTGTTTTATCCTTATTATCAACTTTGTCCAGATTATCTTTTACTTGCTGACTTTGTTCTATTTCACTTGCAAAATTTTTATTTTCTTTGCTGTATTTTGTGCATGCTATCAATGTAGGTGTTGATAATGCTATGATTATAAAAAGTACAATCTTTTTATTTTTCATTAATACTCTCCTTTTGAATTTATTGAATATTACTACCAATATAATTTTAAAACATAACACTTGTTATGCATTTCACATCTAATCTGATTTATTCGATAAGAAAATTATACCACACTTTCTATGTTATTATAGAGAATTTACGCTTCTAATACCGTATTATCCAGTTCTCAAGAAACATTATTTGAATTTTAAATTTGAGTAGTTATGTCACATTACTTTTTATTAGATGCAACTGCATGTAAATCTTGTATTGCGACATAAAAACACCGTAGAATTCATTTCTGAATAATACGGTATCTTATGGTTATCCCTTTTTATCATTATCAAATCTATTATAAATAATACGAAACAAGTATATTGAAATTTTAGCTATTTGCAAACTCTCTACAATATGTCCTCATATCTTTAAGTAATTGCACTCGACTTGGATTATTAACTATATTAAACAAAGGAGTACGTAATTCTATTAATTCTTTTTCTATTTTGCCTATATCCTTTGGAATTTGAATCCAACTTACTTCAAGGTGTTTATTTATCCAATTAATTATAGATACTTCATCTGATTTATTAAACTTATAATTACTTTTACGTTTCGTATTCTTAAGAGAGCCTTTAGGCGGTAAATAGCCTAAAACTGTACCCAAACTTCTAAAAAAAGTGCCATGTTCTTTAGCTCTTAATTCTTGGCATAATCTTTTTTTTAATGTACTTTTATCTGATTTTCCAATATATAAAATTGGATTGTTCCGTTCAAGAAATATCGATTGAATTTCTCCTTCAAAACCACTATTTTTCATATCAATAACTTTAATACAATAAATCCCAGTTTCTTCAGGTAAAGTCATTTCATCTATTTTTTCTGCTGGAATAAATCTATCTGGTTCTAACAATTTTTGGTTTATCTCTTCTAATTCGCTCATCAACATCACCTCAATTTTTAAAATGAAAACGAAACTATTTATCGTAAAAAACTATTATGACGATTTGCAAAGGACATATTTTGTTAAGTATGATAATCATTTTATTTCGCAATATGTACTAATGTAATTAATCTAACAAGCAAATTATACCATATTTTCTATATTGTTATAGTAAATTCTTGTTTTTTAATACCGCATTATTCAGTTTTCAAAGAACATTGTTTGTATTTTCAACCTTAATAGTTATGTCGCATTTTTTTCATTAGATGCAACTTCATATAATATTTGTAATGCGATATAAAAAATACCGCATAATTCATTTCTGAATAATACGGCATACTATTTGAATATTTAGTTTTATAATCATGACGTTATACATCTAATGCCTGCTTATCCGTTTTCCTTTTACTTTTAAAAATTATTACTGTAGCAATAATAATAAATGGAATTGTATAATTAAGAAAAACATCCCTATAAGCTGTTTTTGACAATTCAGTAAAGAAGCCTAAAAAATATATAAGTAAAAATATACACCCTGTGGATAATATATATTGAACCAAAGCCCTTAAATAGATATTTCTTATTCTTATCTTCTTGAAAATAACAATAAATATAATAGCTATAATACATATAGCCATTCTTAATAAAATATGGGAATTTGTATCATACTCAATACCTTGAGTTAGTTGCCTGATAGAGCTAATAACAGTAGTAATAGTAAACAAAATACAAATATAAGAAATAACAGAAATAATTTTTTGTCTTGTTTTCACTTTTTCACCTCTTTCAATTTATTCCTTTCTGCCCTAATATTATATATTTATAGATTTTTTCATTATATTTTTCTCAGCTTGATTTTACCTTATTTTTGATGTTTATTTCCACTAGTTCGATTTATCTTATAAGAAAATTATACCATATTTTCTATATTATTATATTAAATTTCCATTTTTAATACCGTATTATTCAGTTTTCAAAGAATATTTTTCACATTTATAATTTTAATAGTTACGTCGCATTTTTTTCATTAGATGCAACTTCATATAATGCTTGTAATGCAACATAAAAATACCGTAAAATCCATTTCTGAATAATACGGTATTAAATAAAATATTGATGTTTAATTGTTGTTACGCCTTAAAAATAAAATGCGAAATAAAATTCATTTTATTTATTTTATATTGTAGCAAAATGTGTCATTAATAGAAGTTATACATTCGATCTATTTTTATTTCTTTCAAAAATTATCTGATATTTATAGGCAGCCAAGACACCCATTTTTTCGTTTGGTGGAATTACAACTTGAACTAATCGCCAACCATCAGCTGCCTCTTTTAAAATTATTTCTTGGCAGTCTTTAAAACTGTCACCTATCTTTGTTGAAAAATTTCTCTTAATTGGAACTTCTATAAATTTATATTCGTACATATTGCCCCTCCATATTTTCCATTTTTTAAATAATTTCATTTCACATAATTTATCTAATCCAAATTACTTAGTAAGCAAATTATACCATATTTTCTATATTGTTATAGGGAATTTATGTTTTTAATACCGTATTATTCAGTTTTCAAAGAACATTTTTCGTTATTTAAATTTTAATAGTTATGTCGCATTTTTTTCATTAGATGAGGATAAATTTTGTAATACGACATAAAAAATACCGCTTATTCATTCCCGAACAATACGGTATTCAAATATGAGGTTCATATTTTTTAGTTATACTCTTTTAAAAAAAAATAGACTGGAATACATTTCGAAAACTATAAATTAGTCTGCCTCTTCTTCAAATAATATAGGTATTCTCATAGCATGTTTTGCTTCATCCGTACGAGTGTTAAAAAATAAATCTTGCAAATATTTATTTGGCGCCATCAAATACTCCTTCCCGTACTTTTCATAATCGTTGGTTTCAGCTATTACCCTTATCTTTAATGCCTCTTCATAATCTTCAATCACAATAGGCTTTAATGGTTGTGGCATGTAGTATCTACCAGTTATCATACTATATGCTCTTTGAAAGTTTTCTGCATGTTTAGCTTCATCCATACCAAATTCCATTATTAAATCTTTTGCTCTTTGAGTAGGGGCAAATTCAGCTAGTGCATAATAATAGGCAGAATCTTGTAATTCATCCTGAATATATTCTTCTAGTCTAGGAATTAACTCCTGAAAATAGTTGTTATTGTTATACCCACAATTCAAGTAATTGTTATTTGAACACTTGTTATTTTGATAATAATTATAACTTTGATACACTTTTATACACCTCCTAATACATACTATTCTAGCTATACATTAGAAGTTACATTGTTGACATTTGTTACTCTCAATTATTTGTTATCGAAATTAAAATTTTTTTAATACCGGTTACTATTAGGTGCAGTCTTCTTAGATTTAAATCTTGTAATGCGACATAAAAAATACCGTAAATTCGTTTCTAAATAATACGGTATCTTAAAAATTATTTAGTTTTGTAGTTATTATGCTTTATAAAAAGAATATGCAACATATTATAGTCCTAAGAAAGCGCTCATATCTTAATTATTCTAATGCGCAGCCACATTCTGGACAATACTTCGGTTTTTTACCTCGAATATTGAAAGGCTTTTTACAGTTTGGGCATTTGTAGAATATGAATGCTTGCACTAAGCTACCCAACATCAAGATAATGCTTATATATACAATCAACCCTATTTCAATTAAAGCTCCTATAATTCCTACAACAATACCTGTCCAAAGCCCCACACTTATAACTAAGTAGCTTTTATTATAATCCAAAATTCCTCACCTCACAAAATGTAAATAATCTTTGTTCACATTTTTCTACTATTCAACAAGAAGATTATACCATATTTTTTACATTATTGTAGTAAAATTCTATTTTATAGTACCGTATTATTCAGTTTTCAAAGAAGATTATTCATATTTTTAACCTTAATAGTTACGTCGCACTTTTTTCATTAGATGTCGCTAAATTTTGTAATGCGACATAAAAAATACCGCAAATTCATTTTTGAATAATACGGCATTTTAAATAATTATTCATTTTTATCGTTGCTACATCCAATAAGAGCGGAGCAAATTCCTACACTTCTATCATTTTGTATTGTTTTCTACCGCTGCTACTGCTTCAATTTCCACCAATTGATTTGTATATCCTAATACTGTAACTCCAGATAAGGTACTTGGAACACCATGATTACCAAACTCTTTTCTTATTGCTTCCCATGCCGTTACCAAATCTGACTGGTCGTGAGATGCTACAAGAACCCTAGTATATACTATATCTTCCAAAGTAGCCCCACAATCCTTCAGTGCTTCCTTCAAATTTTCTACACAAAGTTTTGCCTGAAGCTCATAATCACTCAAGCTGGGTACTTCTCCGTTTTTATTAATGGGGCATGCTCCCGCCAAAAATAATAAATCCATTCCCGAAGGTATACGTCCAGCATAAGCATAATCTACTGGGGCTAAATTTGTAGAATGAATTAATGATATTTTTTTATTCACCTTGCTTCTCTCCTTTATTATAATATCTACGAGAAGAGTTACAAATTCATTTTCAAATGAATTTCATCTCCAATATCATTTTAAAGCTTCTGCATTTTTTAAGAAAGAGAATAATCATTTCTATATCATCTTTTATACAAAAGCTACCACACATTACAAAAGTGGTAGCTTCAACTTATTTATCTTTTTTATATATAATTTTCTTAATACTACTATCTGAAAGAAAGAATTCTTCCGCTAGATTGCTAATTGATTGCCCACCTATATATTGGTTTAGTATCTTTGCATTTCTGACTTTTAGATAATCTCGACTTTTAGATTTTTCACCCCATCTTTTTCTCTTTTCAGGAGGGGAAGGGATGTACACATATTCACCTTGAATATACTTTTGAATTTCTTTAACTAAATGATCTGGTAATATTCTATCAATTCTTACATATTTCACAAAACTCACTTCCTTAAGTTTATTGTTTAATTAAGGAAACAAAGTCTTTATATGTATGAATTTATTTATCTAAAGCGACTGAATATCTATCCCTGTGCAAATTGTCGCCCAAACTCATACTTACAGACTTTGCGCAGGGTATTTTAATCATTTTTCGATCCATGAGATTAATATCCATGATATCACACTCCTATTTGTATTAAATTAATTATATTCTTTATTAAAGGATACGCGATTCATTGCTAATCTAACTTATCACACAAGAAAATTATACCATATTTCTTGCATCGTTGGAGAAGATTTCTATTTTAAACACCGTAAAATTCATTTCTGGCTATTACCGATTGAGTAGAATATTTTATTTTTTAGATGTTCACTTTAAAAGATACCGTGTCATTGATAAAAGATAACTTATTGAACCTATCAAGCTGATCTTTTTTATAAATATTGTAGTATCATTAAAAATATTGCTCCTAATATTATTAATGAACATCCTAAAGTAGGGAATACCGTTAAGTTGATTGCTTTAATTCTAGTTCTTAATTCTACTTTTAATTCTTTATAAAAAGGTAGCGTTAGGATTTCTGTTAAATTAATTTCTACTGAATTTAATGATTGTCTATAGGATATTTGTTTACTATCATAATCTTCTAAGATCACAGTATTTTTATCTTCATAAGATAAATTTTTTTCCTCTAAAATATCTATAAGTGTGGAGGATACCATTTTTTCATTAATATTAGTTAAGGTATACCTTCCTCTAGATATTATAATAACTAATGCAAAGATAAGTAAAATACCAATAAATAGAAGTGGAAATCCATAGCCCATCTCCATTAGCTTTATAGTAGGATTTAATGTGCTCATAAAAAATATAAATATATTTAAGTACCCTCGCTTCACCATAAATTTTCTTCTAGTTAATAAAATCAGCCCGTACAGTATCACCAAAACTCCTGAAATCGTAGCCAAAGTATAAAACATTATCACCTCTCCTTTCTCAAGTTTCCACTCATATGTTTAAAAAACTTATAACGCATTTTATATTTAATATAATTTATATATCAAGAAAATTCTACCGTATTTTCTATATTATTGTAGTAAATTCTTGATTTTTTAACACTATATTATTCGGTGCTCAACGCATCTCATTCGTATTTTAAATTTTAATGATTACGTCGCATAATCTTTATATTATATAGCGTGCTTAAACTTTGGAATAAAAAAATACCATATATTCACATCTGAATAATACAGTATTGATGGTAGAATAAAAAACGTAGAACTTAAACGTGATATGTCCTTGAATTTGATATAATAAGTGTATCAGACAAGGAGAGATTACTATGGGAACTAAAAAACAGTACAGCGCAGAGTTTAAACAAGATGCAGTTAATTATTATTATTCATCTGGCAAATCAATCAAAGAAGCAGCAGAGGATCTAAAAATTAGCACCACAGGTCTTAATAATTGGATTCAAAATGCCAAGAAGAATGATGGTGTAGTAAATCATAGAGGTTCTGGCAATTATTCATCAGATGCAGAAAAAGAAATTGCAAGACTAAAAAAAGAACTAAGAGATAAGGAAGATGCACTTGAAATACTAAAAAAGGCCATAGGCATACTGAACAAAGATTAACTGAAGCAATCTACAAAGAAGTAGAAGAATCATCTAAGAAGCGCCAGATTTCAGTTAACAGTGTGCTTAAAGTGCTAGGCGTTTCATCTTCTGGATACTATGATTACTTGAAAAGGCAAGATTCAAATCATAAAATTAGAAAACAGCAGATTAAACAAGAAATTATAGAGATTTACAATGAATCCAAACAAATATATGGAGCACCCAAAATTACATCTATACTGCGAAGCAGAGGTTACGTTATCGCAGAGAAAACTGTTGGAAACTACATGCGTGAGCTAGGAATTAAGGCAATCTGGGTAAGTCCATACAAAAGGACGACAATTGATCCAGATTTTGATAATAAACTTAAAAATATTCTAGATAGAAATTTTTCACCTAACGCACCTAACACCGTTTGGGTAACAGACATTACCTATGTATGGACAGTAAGCGGGTTCGTTTACTTAACAACAGTAATGGATCTATTCTCACGAAGAGTTATAGGCTGGCACCTCTCAGATACCCTTTGTGTAGAAGGAGTACTAAGAGCCATTAACAAAGCGAAATCATCTAGGAAATTAGATACTCCGATAATTATTCACAGTGACAGAGGTGTGCAATATGTATCAAAAGCGTATATTGATGCAACACCAGCAGGCAAATTTATTCGAAGCTATTCAAAAAAGGGAACCCCTTGGGACAATGCTGTAATTGAGTCTTTTCATGCTCTAATAAAAAGAGAATGGCTCAACAGATTCGTCATAAGGCATATTAGTCATGCCCAAGAACTTATTTTTGAATATGTCGAAGCATTTTACAATACAAAGAGAATTCACAGTTATTGCGAGATGTCTTCACCATATGATTTCGAGGATAAATATGTTGGTTAGACGATTCAAGAATATATCAAGTTTTTATTGTCCGTTTTCTTGACAGAAGACCAGTATTTTAGTCAGCTCTTGATTTTTATAATTAACTTAATCTTAACTGAATAATTGCATTCAAGGTTCCCAAGCAGCCAATGCAAATACTAGCCCATGCAATTCTTGTCCTCCATTTTCTTTTTTGACCTTTTAATGAAATTAAACTAACAGCTCCAACTATTATTAGCAGTATCCCTATAATTATATTTAGCTGAAGGTATACACCACCAAAAATATTTTCAAGCATGTTATCAATGGATCTGTCCATTATCTCACCCCTATAATTTTTATTTTTCCATCAGCATACTATATAACGGTTAGGTGCCATGATCTTCATTAGATGTAGGTAATATTTGTAATGCCACATAAAATAAAACACCTATTTTTAATTACTGGTAATTTTTATTTATATATATCTTTAGCGCTTTTATCATTAATATCATAGTATATATACCGAGTACCTTTAAGGCGAACCCCATAACTTCATATATTAAAGCTATAGATACAGCCATTGATGACGTAATATTTATTGATCCCATGAGTTTTTGTAATCCCCTCTCATATGTTAGGCATACTTCTTCTAATCTTATTTATTACAAATAAAAAGATATCTAGCCTCTTGGTATGTTCCTAAAGTTTATTTATTGTCATATTTTTCAATAATAATTTCACATGCTCTTAATAACTTATATAGCACTTCACATGATAATTTAAATGAAACAAATCCTACAATATATGTGCTAATAGTGTGAATTTTTGCCATAAAACGATTAAATTGAATTACCATAGAGTCTGGATTTATAGAGGTTTGTTGCATTTTTGATACAGCCAAAGAAAAACTGTATTTGTGTAATATAAAGATTATAAAGTATAATAATCCAGTTATTAAAATGTTGTTAACAATATTCTTCGCTTTCATATCTCCTATTTTAAACTTCATGGTCATTCCCCCTGTCCTTAATTTTCTCAAATGTTTTAAATTTTCATTAAACATTTTTATCCAGCCTATCGAACACGACAAGAAAATTATACCATATTTTCCATGCTAATGTAATAAAATTCTAATTTTCAGCACCGTATGATTCGGGGTTCAACGAGCATTATTCGTATTTTACATTTTAATAGTGATGTTGCACAATATTTATATTACACATTGATCTTATGCTTAGAATAAAAAATACCGTAAATTCATTTCTGAATAATACGATATTAAGCAAAACATTTTGTTTACCAGCTACTATACCTTAAATAGAAAACATCCCATTCCATTACCCTTCGCCATAATAACTTGCAACATATATAAAAACTTTTTTACTTACCTTCCAAGTGTATAGATGACCCTTGGTGGATTTTTCTACAGGAGGCGGAGTAAGTCTATAGAGCTTCGTATTTTCTTCCTGGAGCAACTTCTTATCGAGCGGACTATAGGGTTCATATTCTTGTATTTCTGTTGTAAATGCCGCTATTGGAAAACCATGAAAAAATATACTTGTTCTTAATGCTAAAGCCGGCATAGAATGCAATAATATACAAATCGAAACCAGTACTCCAATTACAACAATAGACTTTCTTTTCATCACGTGTTCCCCTCATAATTACCATTTTTATATCTTATAATTTATCTGTCCTGAGTTATCAATTAAGAAAATTATACCATATTTTCTTAATTGTTGTTTAATCAAGCAGTAGAATAACATAAATAAAAAAAAGCAGCCATTCTATCAAGAATTAGCTGCTTTTTTTGTCATTTTCAAATGGGTCTTTTAAAGATTTTACATCTTAGGAAAGTCCCAAAACCTGTATTTGTTTGGAGGCGACACCCAGATTTGAACTGGGGATAAAGGTTTTGCAGACCTCTGCCTTACCACTTGGCTATGCCGCCATAGCAATCGCACTGCATTATTTTGGTGCCCAGAGGCGGAATCGAACCACCGACACGGGGATTTTCAGTCCCCTGCTCTACCGACTGAGCTATCTGGGCTGGTGGGCGCAACAGGGCTCGAACCTGTGACCCCCTGCTTGTAAGGCAGGTGCTCTCCCAGCTGAGCTATGCGCCCAATGCAATGACAAAACTAAGTATAACACATTTTGCCATTCATTACAAACTCAACTTTCCATTAATTTTCTTGTTTTTTCCGTATTATGTTATCTTTACTTACGATTTCTCTTTTTTGCTTATATATTATTATTTTTATTTAGAATTTCACTACGTAGCTTATTTAAATGTTCTTCATCAAAATGATATTTCTTATTACAGAAGTGACATACCAACTCTGCTTGCTTATCTTCCTCTATGATTTCCGTTAATTCTTTTTCACCGATACTGATTAGTACCTGCTCTAATCGCTCCTCACTGCAATCACATACAAAATCTACATCGTATGTCTCTAAAATAACTGGTTCAAATTCACCTAAAATATGATTCAAGATTTCCTCTGGATCTTGTATTCTATCGATGATAGATGTAATCGGCTCTAAGGTAGATAATTTACTTTCTAGTTTTGTTAATGTCTCTTCCTCTATATTCGGTAATACTTGAATGATATATCCACCAGCTGCTTTGATGGTATAGTCCACATCCACCAATACACCAAGAGCGATTCCAGATGGTTGTTGTTCAGAAAATGCAAAGTATGCAGCAAAATCTTCAGCGATTTCTCCTGTACTCAAAGGATAAGTACCGATATAAGGCTCTTTTAATCCTAAATCCTTAACCACAGTAATCGTTCCGTCTGTTCCAACAGCACTTCCTACATCTAATTTTCCTGGATACAAATTACTTCCTTCTACATGCGGATGGGAAACATAGCCCTTTACAATTCCTTTAGAGTTTCCAACCACAACAATCGGTCCCAAAGGACCTCCACCGTTGATATTCACTGTTATTTTTTCTTTCTCTGATTTTGACATTAACCCCATCATCGATGTCGCTGTAAGCGTTCTACCTAAAGCAGCGATGGCCACTGGTGTAGCCATTTGCAATTCTTGAGCCTTTGCTACCATTTCTGTTGTATTGGCAACAAATACCCTTATTTGATTAGAGGCAGCAGTTCCTCTAATTACTGTATTTTTCATAGAATTCACCTCTTATAAATTGTTGATTTTTCAAAGTTTATAAAGAACTTCTTTAAGCGTCTAAAAAACATCATAACATAAAACATATTTTAAATAAAGACTTCTATATTTTTACCCGAATTGGAGAAAAATATCGGTCAATATCCATGTTCATTTGCAAGATTATATGTATAATATTAAATAAGGAATATTTAATCTTTTAAAAATATTAAAAGGAGTGGTTCAATGATTTTATATGCTGCCATATTAGAGATGATTGACCCAAAGAAGGATAACGAAATATTAGATATCCATAAGGCATATCTTCAAAGGCTCATAGAGGAAGGAAAAATTTTCGCCAAAGGACCCTTTACAGATCATAGTGGTGGTCTTGTAATCTATCGGGCAAACTCCTATGAAGAAGCTAAAGAAATGGCAGAAAATGATCCTGCTATATTACAGAATTCTCGAACCCTCATATTAAAGGAATGGCGTAGCAATATAGAATAGACATACGTGAGAAACGGAACGGAATAATTGTTTAAGCTCAATCAACGAAAAGAAAGAACCAGCGGTATTTTTTAAATATCACTAGTTCTTTTTGATTTCATTATTTCACCATGATACAAAAGTACTAATCTAAACATCTATGTAAACCAATTGGCTTCTAACGATTGTAGATTACATACCCCCATCTAATGCTGATGAAAACGATTGAACTATCCTCTTGTTACGTTCGTAGCTTGAGGTCCTTTATCACCTTGAACGATTTCAAAATTAACGGCTTGTCCTTCTTCTAATGTCTTGAATCCATCCATAGTGATTGCTGAATAGTGTACGAATACATCGTCACCATTTTCTCTTGAAATAAATCCATAACCTTTTTCTGAATTAAACCATTTAACTGTACCTTTTTCCATAAAAACTCCTCCTAAAACAGTATTGAACCTAGGCTTGTCTACCCTTATTCTTTTTTAGTCTATCATAGTGCAAATTTTATGTCAATATTTTATCCATCCTCTAAAATAGACCTTCAACATTCATTATAGGATATTCTTGACACTATTTTTCATGTTTATTCAGACTTTTTTGCAATAAAAAAAACACGTTCACTATTGTTTTTAGGTGCATCTAAACTAAATCCGTCTAATACACGAATTTCTTTAAAGTTTCGATTCAATAGATTCATAATTTCATCGATTTCATATGCTCTTTGAATATGATATTCTTCTTCTTTTCTATACAGGCTTCCTTCTTGAATAAAAAAAGTTAAGTTCATCTCTATGATACGCTCGTCTTCGTTAAAATAATTTTCCCACAAGTAACAAAGATCCTCCAAATTTTCTCCGAAGGTGTTGTCACCCAATATATGTTTCAGCTTATAGTAAGAACTGATATCAAAAATAAAAAGCCCATCCTTCTCTAAGACCTCATATACATTATGAAAAACTTTGTCTAAATCTATTTCCTCTGTAATATAATTAATGCCATCACACATGGCTAGAACACAATCAAACTTTTCATCAAACTCTAGCTCAACCATATCTTGCTGTATAAACAATACATTTTGATTGCTATCGATGGCTTTATTCTTGGCTACCATCAACATATCTTCCGATATATCTACCCCAGTCAGACGATACCCTTTATTTGCAAGAGGTATGGTAATATTCCCAGTACCACATGCTAGTTCTAGTATTTTCTTAGGTTTCCTATTGTCATTCGTCATTAATTCTTCCACGTAGTTTGCCCATGCTCCATAGTCAACATCTTCCATTAGACGATCATAGATATAGGCAAAGCCTCCATATTGCTCTGTCATTTAGTACGCCCCTTTTTATTTTCTTTTTTTCTAGAGGTCATGATACCGCCAATTCTTCCAGTTTCCTTAGCAGTAAGTCCACCCCATCCGTATTTCTTTACTTTATCAATTAATCCTAATTCTTCGGCAATCTCGTATTTCATCATCATGTCCGGTGTAAATTCGTCTGCAAATTTTTTCAATTCTTTCTTTTTCATCGATATCCCTCCACATCCTTATTATGGAATAGTTGGAGAAATATTATTCAGCCATAATTATGTCGTATTTCCACGAGAATTCTTAACTAATCGTAATAATTGATTTTTTTTGTTGATTTTAGTCATATCAAGTGATAAATTATTCTTATTGTAATATCAATACTATTTTCCCACTCCCCTTTTAATATATCAATATATTAAATGAAGTATGGTAATTTTCCCCTAAAATTACTTACTTAAATCGGAATAAAAGAAGACATGGCACCATGTCTTCTTTTTATTTTTATCTGAAAATCTAAAAGATACTCAGTTCTAGCATTTTTGAAAGCTGTTCTAACACACCAACACCTGCGATACTATTCCCTTTTTCATCCAGAGAAGGTCCAATAACACCAATACCCATCTTTCCAGGTACAACAGCCATAATACCGCCACCTACACCACTTTTAGCAGGAATGCCAACATTGATGGCAAATTCTCCCGATGCATTATACATGCCACAGGTGGTCATCAACGCCTTTGCAATTTTACTATGCTTGGGATTTATAATCTGCTTTCCTGTTTCCAGAAGGACTCCATCGCTACTTAGAAACAAACCAATTCGCGCAATATCTTTGCATGTAACCTCAATGGAACATTGTTTAAAGTATAAATCTAGATTTTCTTCAACATCTCCTGTGATCACACCGACATCCTTCATAAAGTAAGCCATGGCTCTATTCCGATCTCCAGTGGATTTCTCCGACATATAGATGGATTCATTCACTTTCAAATCTGGATTTCCAGTTACCAGCTTGAAAAAATCCATAATACGCTGTATTCTCTCTTCCGGTGATTTACCTTTAATCTTAGATGTCACAGCAATGGCTCCTGCGTTAATCATCGGATTAAATGGTTTGGAAGGTCGAACAATTTCTAGCTTCATCATGGAGTTAAAAGCGTCTCCTGTAGGTTCCTTCCCTACACATTCAAAAATATATTCTGCGCCCCAATCCTCTAAAGCCATGATCAAAGTAATCACTTTTGATATACTTTGAATGGTAAACTTATAATCATAATCTCCTGCCTTAAATTCAGAGCCATCCAATTGGCTAATATAGATGCCCAATGCATCTTTATTAGCTCTAGTGAGCTCTGGAATATATGTCGGCAGGTTTCCGAAAGCAATTTTCTCTCGATTTTGATTTAATATTTTTTCAAGTTCAATCTGCACTTTGTCACCCTCTATCAAAAGTCTTCATTTGCATCCCTTTGCAAATTGAATATATAAAATTAAAGTTCATTCGTCAATACTTTTTTAATGGAAGCTGCTTCCAGCTATGAACTCTCTCAATATTGAAGTTCTCGGTATATCTTCTTCATTTTCTAGATTGACAAAATAATTAAGAAACTTTAATAATCGCTTTGCTTCCGCATGATAAGGGCTTGTGGTATCCACCTGCCTTAGAAGTGGTTCTGCATATTTTTTAAGGGCACACAATTCATAGAATAATGCGGAGTTAAACATAACATCTGCTTCCTCTTGGAATGGGAAAATATTTCGCTCTTCTCCCCGTCTTACAGATTGCCACAGAAATAAAGTTCTGTTTGCATCGTTGGACCTAAATTTGCTATCCCTTACTAATCTTCGAATTAATCGTGTATCCGTTGTAGGGATTCGATTATGCTCATCTAAATTTAATTGTGTTAAAGCACTGATATAGATCCTAAACTTATTATTTTTTGGAATGGACTTTGTAAGTTCATCATTTAGGCAGTGAATCCCTTCTAGTATCAAAGGTTGATCTTCTGTAATTTTAATTTTATGTCCCCGATATTCTCTCTTTCCTAGATGGAAGTTAAAAGTTGGAATTTCTACTTCTTCTCCAGCAAGTATCTTTTCTAGGTCTTTATTAAATAAATCTAAATCGATTGCATATAAAGATTCAAAATCAAATTCTCCATTTTCATCTAAAGGCGTATCCTCTCTATTTACAAAATAATCATCTAAGGAAATAGACACCGGATTCAATCCATTTACCTTGAGGTGAATTTCTAGCCGTTTAGCAAATGTAGTCTTACCAGAAGAAGAAGGTCCTGCTATTAAAATCAATTTTTTCTCATGGATATTTTCTAGAATCGTATCTGCAATTTGAGCGATCTTTTTTTCATGCAATGCTTCTGCAATTCGAATGAATTCACCTTGTCTTTTCGTTACAATGAGATCATTTAAAGCTGCCACATGGTCAATTTCTAAAATTTTTGCCCATTTTTCCGTTTCTCTAAATATCTTAAACAGTCTGGGTTGCTCTTCAAATTCCGGTATTTGGCAATTGGCTTCCTTCGTCGGTAGCTGTATGATAATTCCAGGACTATAATATTTTAAAGAAAATTTCTTTAAGTAGCCAGTGGATGGTACCATATAGCCATAAAAATAATTTTTCAGCCAACCGCACTGATATATATTAATATAGGGCTTATCCCGATACTTCATTAAATTTACTTTGCCATTTTGTCCGTATTCTTTAAATATATCGATGGCCTCATCCACTGGTACTCTACTTTTGATCAGCGGCACATCTTCTGCAATAATTTCTCTCATTCTCTCTTCGATTCGTTTGGTATCTTCCTCATTAAGATCTCTCTTATATTGAATTTCACAATACAAACCTTTACTTAAGGAATGTTCCACCGAAACCTGACAGCCTGAAAACAATTCCATACAGGCTCTTATAAAGACAAAAGATAAACTTCTTTGGTATATTCGAGCACCAATGGAAGAACATTGCTCCAAAAATCGCACATGACAATCCTCGCTCAAAATAACTCCTAATTCTTCTAACTGATTATCAACGATGGCACCTACGATTTGATTTTCATATGTATCACCAAAGTCCTTAGATATTTCCTCCAAAGATATTCCTTTTTCATATTCAAATATCCCTTTACCTTCTACATCAACTTTGATTAAATTTTTATTCTTTTCTTGTTCCATATTTACTCCCCCTATTTACTTACTCATTGATTCTGTTTTTTACTAGTATATTGATTATATTCGGGTCAAAGATTTAATATAACAATCTCTTATATTTTACCCATTTGAAATAGCAATCCAACAAGTAATTTTACCGCTCTATTTTCAAGTCCTCTTTTATAAACAAGTCTTTTAATTTAAAAAGCTATTATTTTATTCATAAAATAGTCCCTGCCAAAGGCAGGGACTATTCCACCTACATCATTGGTCTACTGGGTGTAGAGATATTACTCAATGCTTCTCCTGCTTCATTTTCATAATCATTTCTAACGGCTAAATCTCCAATGGAAACCATTCCAACCATCTTTCCATTTTCAATGACGGGTAATCTTCTTACTTGGTTTTCTCCCATGATTCTAGCAGCTTCATGAATATGAGTATCCGGTGTAACGGAGACAATTCCTTTAGACATTACTTCACTTGCAGTAGCATTGTCTTTCGAGTTTTGCGCTACACATCGTAGAACAATATCTCTATCTGTAATAATACCCAAAGGTTGATTTTGCTGGTTACACACTGGAATCGACCCTACATTTAATTCTTTCATTTTTTTAGCAACTTCAGCAATTGAAGCATTTGGTAAGGCAGCATAGATTTTGTTCGTCATTACATCCTTTACATTCATACACACACCTCCAAATAATATACTCCATCTATAGGTTGTACGATTTCCCGTTTTTTTATTAAATCTTTTCTTCTCAAAAAAAGTTCCTAACGGCAGTTAGAAACATTTTTAGAAATTTTAGCATAAAAATAAAGTTTATTTCAATAGTTGTATCTTGTTCAATGGAAATAATCTTATAAAGGCTTTTCCCATGACCTTTTCAAAATCCACCAAGCCTAAAGCAGGATCTCTACTATCCAAGCTATTTCCTCTATTGTCTCCCATAACAAAGAGTTTACCCTCTGGTACAGTTATGTCCACTTCACCGATGGTATAGTTCTCTGGAATATATTCTTCCTTTAAAAGAACATCATTCACAAATACATCTCCATCTTTAATGAACACTCGATCTCCTGGAACTCCTATGACACGCTTAATCAATAATTTATTGCTTCCGTTTTCAGTTCTTAAATCGGATTGGAAAACAACGATATCTCCCATTTTAGGTTGACTTCTCTTATATAAAAACCGATTTATAATTAAAAAATCATTTTCCTCCAAAGTAGGGCTCATCGAATAATTCTTCACAATCGTTGGCTTTATAAAAGTTGTAATGATTAAAGCAATCACTAGGGATAATATAATGGTTTTCACCCATTCGAGTATTTCATCCTTCATAGTTTGCCCTCCTGTCTCCACCTTATGAATAAACTTCCTTACCATTTTATCACTGTACCCAGTGGAAAGCAACTTTAAAACAATGGATGTTGTATGGAATTTATGTAGGTCATTATAATACCTTATAATTATTACATTTTCATGTCAATGTTGATGATTCCTTCTCTTTATGGTATCCTAAAATATATGATCTCATAAGGAGTTGATTCAAATGGAGAGGTTAAAGGATTTTTTTCACGATTATTCCGATATGTTCCTTGCCCTATTTGTAGCGGGTATCATGTTTTTTGCAATTTCTTGGAACCTTGGAAGCTGGTTTGACAATTCTTCCAATACCGCATTGGCAAATAATACTCCAGTAATAGAACAAGAAAAGCCTGAAAAGGATTCTACGGTGACTGATGATCCTCAGGGTTCAGAAGAAGAGAATTCTTCAAATGAAAATAAAGAAGATGAAAATGCAATTGATTCTGAAAATACAGAAAATGCACCCAAAGAAAATACGGTCGCTGAAGAGAAGCCGCCAGTTGTTGCAGAAGTAAAAACGATTACAGTTCCCAATGGGACTCCTGGAACAGGCGTTGCAAACATTCTTAAAGAAAATGGATTGATCCAAAATACGAACGATTTTATCCAAGCTGCAGAAAGATTGAATCTGGCAGTACGATTGAAATCTGGAACTTTTGAAATATCCACAGATGCTACAGTAGAAGATATGGTAAAAATTATAGCAGGACAGAAAAAGTAATCACTCTTTTCTGTCCTCTATTCTATTAAAGAGATCTTTACTATCTCTTGTGTACTGATTTAACTTTTTTAAGTTTGTAATCCACAAATAAATGACATACGGAATAAAAAATACCATCAAGGCTGGAATCTTTGCCATTAATATAAAATTAAATAGACCATGTAACAGCACTGGAACGATTAAGGATTTTTTATAATATTGTGAGCTTAAGGAAGACTCTCTCGTGTATTTACTTAGGGATAAATAATATCCCATGGTAATACCAAAGAGCATATGGGCAGGCACGGATAAAATCCCCCGCATGATACCAACGGAATAGTTTCCTGTGTATCTGAAAACCACATACATAATATTTTCTACTGTAGCAAAGCCTAGGGCAGAAAATACACAGTATACAATCCCATCTAACTTTTCATTAAAATGTTTGTTGTTATATACGCCATAGACCACTGCTGCTCTTTTAAAAAACTCTTCTGTTAATCCCGCTACGATGAATGATTGATATGCAATGGAAAATATCCCGGAAAACAAATCTATAGAAATCAAAAATCTCTGCAAAAATAGAATGGGGATTACAGAAAAAGCCCCTAGCCCAAAAACACGAATTAAAAGCCACCATGGTTCCCGATCGTATCGATCTACTAAATATATGCCCATTGCCAAAGCAATAATCGGTGTAATCGCAATGATCATCAGTCTAGTCTCCATATCATTTCCTCCTTCATAGATTCCTTTATACGATCTAATGATTATAGTATGGTTTATTTCTTAAAAATTTACACCGAATAAAATTCTTTCCTTCCCCATTACTTATATTTGGGCAATAAAAAAACAACCCCAAAGGATTGCTCTTTTGATAGATTAACCTAAAGAAATAATTTCTCTGATCTGAAGTACAGCCACTAAAATAAATAAACATGCAGGAATGATCAATGGAATAAACTCCGATTTTCTAACGTGCGGCTGTGCCTCGTCTTCCTGTATTCTCATAGTGCCCCTATCTTTTCGTATAACCTTAACCAGTCGATAAGCAATAAATAAAGTGATCACGGAAATAATCCCGAACAATATCGTAGTTCCTATCATTACTGCCGTTGTAGAAACTCCAGCAGCAACTTCACCGCCAGCTTCAATATCACCTACCATTTTAGAGGCTGCATTTGCTAAAAAACCTAAGGTTACAGCAAATCCATTATTGGTCATATGGCCAATCATTCCGGCAAAAATAGAATCCGTTTCTATAACCAAATACCCAAAAACCAAACCCAGCATCATGGGCCCCATTAAGTTATATAAATTAAAGTGGAAAACACCGAATAAAATTGCCGATAAAACGATGGCTTTTCTCCTTCCTAGTCGCTCATAGCCAGAAAGTACAAACCCTCTAAAAAACATTTCTTCACAAATACCTGCCGATACAGAAATGATAAGCATATGGATTAAATATTCACTCCCCGTTGAAGCTGTAGGTAAAGCAGGGATATTTAAATTCCCCATAAGACTCATAATGGTCATAATCAGAGCATTTGTAAATACAGCCACAGGGTAGGTTAAAATAGTGATCATCACAACGATGACGCCATGTTTGAAGCTGATTTTATTTAGCCTAAAGGTTTCCTTAATGCTCACATTTTTTACTTTAGCATAGATCACAGGCGGAAGAAGAATTAATACATACTGAGTAATCAGCAATCCTCCTAAAAGATGAGTGCTTTGAACATAGGAACCAATCGTCCAAAATATCAGTGCGCCAATGAGGTATAACAAGTTGGCATCCAGTACCATAAGCTTTTTGTGGTTTACCATAAAATGGTTCGCCTCCCTTCTAAACTATTAAAATAAAATTTGTTCGCTCTAACTCACAAACTTTATGACGCACTTGAATTCTAAATAAAGCTTAGAATTCAAGTGCTTAAAATAAAGCACTTCTTAAAAGAAGTGCTTTATTTATTCTATCGGTCTTGATCGGTTACAACAAAAACGTAAGGAATATTACGGTAGTAATCTCCATAGTTTAATCCGTAACCAACAACAAATTTATCTGGAATAGTAAATCCAACATAATCTGGAACAATCTCCACTTTTCTACGCTCTGGCTTATCCAATAGCACACATGATTTTACACTTTGTGGATTCTTCGTTTTTAAATGGTCCATTACAAATTTCATTGTCAATCCAGAGTCTGTAATATCATCTACGACAAGGACGTGGTAGTCTTCTAGGTTTTCTTTAATATCTGTAACGATTTGTACAGTTCCACTGGACTCTGTATCATGTCCATAGCTAGATGTTGTCATAAAATCTATTTTAACAGGAATATCTAGTTTTCTAACCAAATCTGCAGTAAAAACAAAGCTTCCTCTCAATAAAGATATCACATATAATTTCTTATCTCTATATTCATCTGAAATTTCTTTTCCTAAGGCTGTAAGTCTAGCTGCAATGTCTTCTTCTGAACAAAGTACTTCCCATACTTTTTTATCTATGTCCATCTTGATTCCCTCCAATTAAGAATATATTATTAATATTTTAATTGAAATAAAAATCATTGTCAAATATTCTTCTGTTTTTTTCATCATAGTTTTTAAATAATGTCGGATCAACGGATTTTTTAACGAATAAATATTTCATTGCACATACAAAATTGCCCCTAAAAAGTGTATAATTGATGTAGGATAACGATGGATTAGGAGGTCGCTCATGAAGGATTTTTTTGTTCCCATGATTATATTATTTATTATATTGATATCTTTACAATATTCTCTCAACAAAATCATCATCTTATTGAAGGAAATAAAGCAAATTCTATCTCAAAGGAAGGCTTAAACTTTAACATTCAAAGAACACACCCCTCTTTAGAGGTCCGTGTGTTCTTCTGTTTTATTCTCATCTTCACTGTTTACTTTTTCCATCTTGGAAATAGAAACCTCGTAGGCAACTTTATTTACTACATTGCCATCATTGAATTTTTTTTGATATTTCCGACTTTGTATGCGGCCCCATATCCGTATCTTATCGCCAATATTTAAATTCGATGAAAACCTTGCGTTTCTTCCCCATGCAATGGCTGGAATATAGTCCGATTTATTATATAGCCTATTTACAGCAACTAAGATATCTGTAATCTCTCTGCCAAAAGGCGTTTCTCTATATACTGGAGATTTGCAAATATATCCTTCCAAAAATATTTCATTTGGATTTTTTAAATCCTCTTCTCCATCGAACGGCATAATATCTCTAGCAAATATGGTTAATACGAGACGATTGCTACCATCAATAAATTTATTATAGGACCTTAGCTGCCCCTCTACCTTAATCATATCTTGATCTTTTAAATCCAATCCAACCAACAATCGCTCTGATATTGTTAAAGGTAGATTGTCTACTGTTTCACTGAGTCGAGGTATTTCCATATTATATACGTAAAATCCCTCTCCATAAATTTCATGGCTGAACTTCTTCTCACCACTAATTTTTCCAACGATTGTTACAACATTTGTTTCCATAAGATGATCTAAGGTCATCTTACTCCACTCCCCCTTCTATTCTTATGTTTATAGCCTTTCAAGACTAATCTATAGACATATTTATTCAGAGTGGCATTAAATTATGTTTTCTTTAACAAAATTAATGGAACTTTTTCTGGGAGTAATCCATCTCCTCAGAATAAAACAGCATTTGATTATGGGTAGGAGCATCTTCTGGAGCCTTAATGATCTCAAAAAATAGTTGCTTCCCTTTATCCATAGATTGTGCTCCCAATAGCAACAGAATATCTCCCTGCCTTAAATCTCGGATGCCTTCCTCTATGGCATCTCTTAAATTTCGTTCATATTGAAAGGGGATGGCAGAGCTATTGAATACTTCAAAACAAATATTTTTTTCTTCCTCTAAAGCACTGTTCATAGGATCTATAAAATCTGTACTATCTGTAATCACAAGTTTTTTTATATTCAAAATGTCGTACCACTGCTTTAATACCTCTGCATTTTTTTTATTGATATGGACCCCTCTGTTTCCTCGAATGCCATTGACTATATGTAGATTATTATACTGTAGATTCTGTATGGCATTGAATACAGCCTCATAGCTGGATGGATTATGGCAGTAATCGTCTATCACCGTAAACTTATCGCGATAGATGATCTGCATTCGTCGTTGAACAGCGGGATAATTTTTTATAGATTGCACAATTTTATCTATTGGAATATTCAATAGCAGACAGGTACTAATGGCTAATAACGCATTATAAATATTATGATTTCCTATTAAATTCGATGTAACGGGATATTCAAAGGCTTCTATTTCTACACCCTCTAAGGTCGTGATCCCTCTTTGCAGGCAATAAGTAAAGGAGGTTGTAAAACCAAAATCAATACTAGAAGCTGTAACAGTTGATTTAGAGCTTAAACCGTAAGTAATCGCAAGGATTTCTTTTTTTCCCTCCAACATTTTTATACCATATTGATCGTCATGATTGATTAGAGCCACTTTTCCTTCCGAAAGGCTATCAAATAATTTT
This sequence comes from Alkaliphilus oremlandii OhILAs, assembly GCF_000018325.1. GTDB lineage: Bacteria > Bacillota > Clostridia > Peptostreptococcales > Natronincolaceae > Alkaliphilus_B > Alkaliphilus_B oremlandii. Next base: position 2,138,037 of record NC_009922.1, read on the forward strand.
TTCTTAGAATTTACATAATCATTGATATTCTTATGAAAATTCAAGTGATCCCAATTAATGTTGGTATGGATTGCGATATCGAAGTCAATACCATGAACTCTATTATTTTTTAATCCATGGGAAGAAACTTCAAGAACCGCAACTGTTACACCTTCTTCTACCATCTGATTTAAATAATAATAAATATCCTCCGTGCAGGGCGTGGTCAATTTTGAAGCATATTGTTTCGTACCTATTTTTATGAATAAAGTTCCAATAAGCCCAGCTTTCTTTCCAGATTCTTTCAAAATATGATATATTAAATTCGTTGTTGTGGTCTTCCCATTGGTTCCTGTAACACCAATAACTAATAGCTTGTCAGAGGGATATCCGTAGAATTGATTGCACAGATTCCCTAACTCCTTCCGACAATCTGGTACCTTTTTTACGATACAGTCTTTAATGTGTACATCATTTTCCGTATAAATCATAACGGCTCCTTTTTGTACAGCCTCATGTATGAAGTTATTCCCATCTTCCTTCTCCCCAGTGATCGCCACAAAAATATAACCCTTTTTAACCTGTCTAGAATCCGAAGTCACGCCTTTTATTTCTATGCCGTCAATGTTCATGATTGTATATCCTCCCATTATTCCTCTAGATTAAAGTTGATCGTGTTAATGGTTATGTTTTGTAGTTCAAGGAGCAATTATGCAAAAATAAAATTTGTTCGCTCTGGCTCACAAACTTTATGTCGCACTCAACTCTAGATAGAACTTAGAGTTTCAAGTGCTCAAAATAAAATTTGTTCGCTCTGGCTCACAAACTTTATGTCGCACTCAACTCTAGATAGAGCTTAGAGTTTCAAGTGCTCAAAATAAAATTTGTTCGCTCTGGCTTTTAAACTTTATGTCGCACTCAACCCTAGATAGAGCTTAGAGTTTCAAGTGCTCAAAATAAAATTTGTTCGCTCTGGCTCACAAACTTTATGTCGCACTCAACTCTAGATAAAGCTTAGAGTTTCAAGTGCTCAAAATAAAGAAACTCTCCAAATATGGTGGAGAGTTTCTTCTAATTCTTTTTCTGCCTTCCTGTATTATCAATGGAGTAATTTTCTGTGTATATCAATTCTGATACTGGGACAATTTCATATCCTTGTTCTTGTAGTTTTTCTAATACGATGGGTAGAAATTGACTGACATATTTCGCATTGTTATGAAATAATACGATGGATCCTTTTTTAACATTTCGAGTGACCCGATCTACTACCGCCTGAACACCCAGTTCCTTCCAATCCAATGAATCTACATCCCACTGAATGGTATGATAATTTAGTTCTTCTGCAGTTTCTATCAACAAATCGTTATAATCTCCAAATGGCGGTCTGAAAACGACGGGATCTTTTCCTGTAATTTTCGCAATTTTATCCCCTGTAGTTTTTAATTCAGTGATAATCTGCTCCTTCGATAGCTTCGACATATGTGGATGTGTCGTCGAATGGTTTCCGATCTCGTGACCCCTATCGTAGATTTTTTTCACCATATCTGGATATTTTTCTACCCAGAAAGATACTAAGAAGAATGTAGTTTTCACATTATATTTATCTAATGTATCCAATATATCATCTGTAAATTCATCACCCCAAGCAGCGTCGAAGCTAATGGCAATCTTTTTCTCTTCAGTTTCTACACTGTAGATGGGCAATCTCTTTTGATTCGAAAAAACTGCTGCGATACTGCCATCGATTGCCTTTGTATACGCTACAATACCACTTAACAGTAATAAAACACATAGAATAATAGAGAACATTCTTTTTCTAAAGATATATAATTTCATGTAACTCCCCCTGTGTAAAAGATTATATTAAAGTTTATTCTCTAGAAAGGGTTTTATGCTTATTTTGCTTAGAATGTACACAAAAAAATAGGCTTATTGAAAAGCCTATTTGCGAATTTATTATTCAATTAAATCTTCTATAGAATTGATCTCCATATAAGCTGGTACAACGAGACCTATCTTTGCACCCTCTAGGTTTGGACCTAAATCTTCAACTTGGCCCTTATAATCCTCCATATACTTCTTGTGGGTTCCCGGTAACCATGCAGCTACAATTGCATCTGCATCGCCACTGGCTACTGCAGCCCACATTGGTCCTGCTTCAACTTGAGTCAACGTAACTTTATATCCCATATCTTCTAATACCAAGCCAATTACATTGGTCGAGGCAATTTCAGTATCCCATGCAACGTAGGCAAGTTTAATCGCCTCACCATTGACCTTTTCTGCTCCTTCTGTCCATTTGCTCACCTTATCTTGATGATCATCGATCCATTGTCTTGCAACTTCTTCTACATCTGCTCCTTCATTGACTTTGGACATAACGGCTTCCATATCGTCCGATGTCCAGTAGAAGTTATCTAATATTTTGTATGCATTGGGCATATCTTTATCTAGTCCCAAACGAACAATTGTATTGATGTGCTCTGCTTCACCAAAGGAACCCTTTGGATCCTCTAAATATTTTAAATCATATTTAGCAAATTTCCAATGTGGAGACCAACCAGTAACTATAATTGGCTCTTTATTTTCAATAGCATCTGCAAGTGCTTGCGTCATGGCAGCACCTGAGCTAGTTTGCACCGTGTAATCTAATCCGTAATCTTTAACAGCCTTTTCTGCCGCTTGAACAACGCCTGCTCCCGCATCGATGCCTGTAATTTTGTACCCTAGCTGCTTTCCTAGAGTACCACCAGAGTCCTGATCTCCTGTTTTACTGTTACTGCATCCTACAATGGTCAGTGATACAATAGCAACAGCAATAATACTTAATTTCTTCCATTTATTTTTAATCATTTATATTTTCCTCCTTAAATCTATGAATTACTTTTATACGGTATTGCTACCCAGCATTCATCGTTACCTAAGAATGCTTTTTAGTATTTAATGCTTGAGTCATACGGTCTAATATAATTGCCAGTATAACAATGGATATACCAGAAGCAAATCCTTGTCCGGCTTCATTTCTCGTAACAGCTCTGAAGACTTCAACCCCTAAGCCTTCAGCCCCAATCATAGAAGCAATAACCACCATGGATAGCGCCAACATAATGGTTTGATTAATTCCTGCCATAATGGTGCTTTTTGCCATAGGAAGCTGAACTTTAAATAGCTTTTGTGTTGCAGTGGAGCCAAAGGCATCTGCTGCTTCTATTAGCTCTGTAGAGACTTGTCGGATCCCCAGATTGGTTAAACGTACAACCGGCGGCATTGCAAATATAACAGATGCAATAATTCCAGGTACCATCCCTATGCCGAAAAAAGAAACGGCTGGTATTAAATAGACAAAAGCTGGCATAGTCTGCATCAAGTCTAATATAGGTGTTATGATATTCTGCGCCGCCTTGCTTCTCGACATCCATATTCCAAGAGGAATCCCGATGACGATGGATATCAGGCTGGATGTTAAAATTAACGATAAGGTCAACATTGTTCCCTTCCAATAACCAAGATTTTGTATTAAAAGTAAACCGCCTAAAACGAATACGGTTAATCCCCATCTTTTCTTAGTGATGATTACCGTCAGTATTACCATAATCATTATAAAAACTAAGGGAGGAATGGCAATAAGAATATCACTTAAGCCAGTTACAATAGCATCTAAAAGGTTTTTAATAGGGCTAAAAAACCACTGAGCATCCTTTCTTAACCAAGCAACAATCATATCCGCCCATTTAGCGAGGGGTATTTGTGGTATCTGCATCCTCATTCACCTCATTTCCAGCAAGAGCTGCCAGTACTGCACCCCTTACGATAATTCCTTTTAATATTTTATTTTCCACAACAGCCACAGGTACTGGTGAATTATGAATCACCTCGAACAGATCGTTCAAAGATAGATCCGGTGGAACGATGGGCACTTCCTTTTCCATCACATCATAAATATTTTTGTTGCCATCCTTTACTGCTTTTGACGCAGCATCTGCAGTTACAACACCGAGGAGCTCTTTATTTTTATTGATCACATAAATACTAGAAATTCCCGCTTGCTTCATATTCTGCAACGCAACCCGTGGACCGTGTTTTTCAACATCAATGGTCTCTGGTCGCTTCATAACGTGCTGAGCAGAGAATACTTTAGAGCGGTCTACGTCCTCAACGAATTTTTTAACGTAATCATTGGCAGGGTTCGTCATAATTTCTTCCGGCGTACCGATTTGAACAATTACGCCATCCTTCATCAATGCGATTCGATCTCCTATTTTAAGAGCTTCATCTAAATCATGGGTAATGAATATAATCGTCTTTTGCATTGTAGATTGTAATTCTATCAATTCATCCTGCATTTCTTTACGGATTAAGGGATCGAGAGCAGAGAAGGCTTCGTCCATCAATAATATATCCGGTTTATTTGCCAAAGCTCTGGCTAGACCTACTCTTTGCTGCATTCCTCCAGACAATTGGCTAGGGTACTGATCCTCATACCCTTCTAAACCAACTAATTTTAAAGACTCCATCGCTCTACTTCGGATTTCATCTTTCTGCATGCCTTGAACCTCTAAACCGTATCCTACATTTTCTAGAATAGTTCGATGTGGAAACAACCCAAATTTTTGAAAAACCATACCCAGTTTTTTTCTTCTAGTTTTGCGAAGTTGCTCCTTATCCATTTTAGCTAGATCCTCACCATCTACAAATACACTTCCTGCACTGGGCTCGATCAGGCGATTAATCAACCGAACTAAAGTCGATTTTCCACTGCCGGATAAACCCATAATAACGAAAATTTCTCCCGTATATACTTCGAATGATGCTCGGTTTACACCTACCGTCATTCCCGTTTCTTTTAGAATCTGTTCTTTTGTTTTTCCCTCTTGTAGCAATTTGATTCCTTGACTTGGGTTTTTTCCAAAAACCTTCGTCAAGTCTTTCACTTCAATCTTTATCATTAATTCACCTCATTCATTTGTAATCACACTTAAATTTATCCACATCTTATTTTATCCTTTCACTCATCTTTATATTATAATATGTTTTAATCGTAAATTACAAATGTTAAATCTGTTCATATTGTACAAACTGAACGTACAGTTTAAACTGTACGTTCATGTGTTGTCTTATTCTTACAAATACGCCTCATTCCTCCAAGATCCTCTAAATCCTTAATCTTATTTTTTTATTATAATATCTATAGTATATTGCTTCGTACGTGGTATAATATAGGTTGAAACATGCTATTTAAGGAGGCAACCCTTTCATGAATTTAAATGATACGCACATAATAAATGAAGTAGAAGAAATAAAAAGCGAAGCAATACTTACATTATCGAAATTGATCAACCTTTATGGATTATCCTTGTCAGAGTCCCGTCTGTTTTCCATTATATTTCTTGAAAACAATCCATTAACCTTAGATGATATGAGCCAATCCCTAGGAATGAGCAAAACCTCTATGAGTACAGGAATACGCAGCTTATTAGATGCTGAAATGGTTGAAAAAACTTGGAAGAAAGGAATACGAAAAGATTTATATACCGCAGAAGAAAGTTTATATAAGACCTTTTCAAATACGTTCGTCCACCAATGGCTTTCTGTTGTTCACAATCATATCAAAATTTTTAACGAAATTTCAAAAAATTTGAATATGCTCTTACCCCAGTTCGAAGATCCAGAGCTACAAAATTCCTTAACGAAGTATTTGCAAAAAATAGATCGCATTATTGACTTTTATCAATGGCTCAATGAAACCTTCAAACAGCTTCAGGAAAAGATTGAAGATTTAGAGGGCTAAATTCATAGGCGTCTCTTCATAAAAACAAAGCAGATAAACTATATTCCTTTTGTTTATCTGCTTTGCTTTATTAGTACTAAATTTATATTTTATTTAAAGTGTAACAAAAGCGACCGTCAGTGAATATGATAATTGTAAGCGCTATTTTTAATAAAGCGGTCTACTTTTATTTATAAGGAGGTTTCTTCCATGAGTTTTTATATTGATAAAATAGCTCATCGACTGGGTGGAAAAGACTTTGCAAATGAAACAAAGATCTATAAATTTGCAAAGATAAAAAAAGCAAAAGAGCTTGCGATGAAAAATAACCCAAATCTATCCCTAATTGATTTAGGAATCGGAGAACCAGACAAAGCCGCAGATACACCGATTGTTCATGCTTTATCCAGCGAGGCTGGAAAGCTTGAAAATCGACTATACTCCGACAATGGTATTCCTGAGTTTCAAGAGGCTGCTGCTGGGTATCTAGAAAAAGTTTATGGTCTTAAAAACATCAATCCTTATACAGAAATCATTCACGGAATTGGTTCTAAATCCATATTGTCCATGCTTCCAATGTGCTTTATCAATCCCGGAGATATTACCTTAGCCACAACACCTGGTTACCCTGTTCTATCTACCTATACCAACTATCTTGGCGGTACTACATATAACTTGCCCCTATATAAGGAGCATGACTTTTATCCCGATTTCTCTACAATTCCAAAAGAGGTTCTAGCAAAAGCCAAGCTTCTTTATATAAATTATCCCAATAATCCAACTGGCCAAGTGGCTACAGAAGAATTCTATAAAAAGGTCGTCGACTTTGCACATACAAATAATGTTATCGTCGTTTCCGATGCGGCTTACGCTCCGATTACTTTTGAAGGAAAGCAACCTTTAAGTTTTCTTTCTATTGATGGTGCCAAGGAAGTTGGCTTAGAACTCCACAGTTTGTCCAAGGGGTATAATATGACAGGATGGCGATTGGCCTTTATTGTAGGAAATCCGCTCGCCATTAAGGCCTATGGCACGGTCAAAGACAATACGGATTCTGGACAGTTTAGAGCGATACAAAAGGCAGGAGTTTATGCCCTAAATCATCCAGAAATTTGTGTTGAAAATTGCCATCGTTATGCTAGGCGTTTGGATCTTCTAGTCGCTGCCCTAAAGGAAGTTGGATTCTCAGCAGAAAAGCCCAAGGGGACATTCTATTGTTACGTTCCAATACCAAAGGGAACTCAATCTGGAATCACCTTTGGCAGTGCCGAAGAAGTATCTGAATATCTGATAAAAAATGCGCTGATTTCTACAGTTCCTTGGGACGATGCCGGTGCTTACCTAAGGATGTCTGTTACCTTTCAGGCAAATAGTGCCCGGGAAGAGCTTGAAACCATCAACGAAATTAAACGTCGGCTCTTAGGACTACAATTAATTTTCTAATCCATGTTTTATATCCATACGCCTCCTCATATATTAAACGGGAGGTGTTTTCTTTGATTGAACTTATTTCTACTTCATCCATCGGTCTAGGCCTATTTTTACTAGGAATGAATTTCCTCACAGAGGGATTCAATAATTTTATCTCACATCGATTAAAAAATATTATTTTAAACTTGAAAGTTTATCCCATTGTAGGGGTTTTAATCGGCGCTATTGCCACTGCAATTCTACAGTCCAGCAGTGGCATTACAGTTATTTTGGTTGGCCTTGTCCATGCAAATGTACTGACCCTACATCAGGCAACACCAATTCTCATGGGTGCCAATATCGGTACCACCATGACCTCTCAGCTATTGGCTTTCAATGTGGATCAGTACGCTTTCATTCCTTTTATATTGGGTATGCTTATTATTTTGACCACTAAAAATAAAAAATTAAAATACTTTGGGAATATATGCCTAGGACTTTCCCTTATTTTTATTGGAATTAATCTCCTTACAAATGGACTTTCTCCCTTAAAAGATCTATTGGCCTTTCAAAAACTTTTAGGTGAATTTGGCAAAAATCCTCTATTGGGTATATTGCTAGGTTTTTCGACTATTTCTATATTACAAAGTAGTAGCACCGGTGTAGTCATTTTACAAACCTTAGGTTCTTCAGGATCCATATCCATTGATTCTGCTGTGGCTATCATATTAGGGATGAATGTTGGTACTTGCGTTACAGCGATCATCTCTAGCCTTTCTTTAAATAAAGCTGCAAAACAGACTGCATTGATCCATTTTCTTTTTAATGTGCTCGGTGTATTGCTTATTTTTCCTTTTATTGGGTTATTGTGCCGGTTCTGCATTCAATTATCGCCGCTGAATGTATCCAGACAAATTGCCAATGCCCATACAATCTTTAATATTTTTAATACCTTGGTTCTATTGCCGTTTATAGGACCTCTCGTCACTTTATCACAAAAAATTATAAGAAATCCTTCTTCTTATAAGAAAACCTTCTAAAAAATCCTTATAAGGAAGCTTTTTTTAAAACTCATTTACAATACAGCTCTTCCTTTGGGAACACATTATCCATAGCGCTTTTTTCTTGATTATAAAAAGAATTTTTCTTCATTTTGAAAATTTTCTTAGAAAAAACTGCTAACATATTCCCTACTCAAAATGGTTAAATTATATTTACAACATCGGATGATGTTGATTATGGTTACTTCAAATGAGGAGGAGAATATCATGGCTTCAAGAAATAAAGTAGTAGTTCCAGAAGCTCGTCAAGCTCTTAATCAAATGAAATTAGAAATAGCCAGCGACTTAGGACTTTCTAATTATGAAGGTGTAGACAAAGGTAATTTGACAGCGAGACAAAACGGGTATGTTGGCGGATATATGACAAGACGTTTAGTTGAAATGGCACAAAGACAAATGAGTGGAAAGTAGTAGAATAGAAAAATAACAACACAGTGAAATCACAACATCGTAAATCATAACGGAAGCAAATAATATATCATTGAAAATATATTAGAATTAAAGGAAATGCTAGCAATTAGCATTTCCTTTTTCTATTGGATCAATACTTTTTTATGTTACAGGAACAATTCTACTTTCAAATTTATCCTAAATAGATTAATATATTATATAAGATTATAATTTATTTCAAATAATGCTTTAGGAGAGGTGTTATTATGTTTACGAATAATTCACAGCAATTGGCAGAAAATAAACTTCTTCTGCTTTATATATTGGATCGCATTGAATTCCCAATGACGAATGCTCAAGTAACACAATTTGTTTTAGAAAATGACATTATGAATTACTTTATGCTACAACAATATTTAGGAGAATTGAAGGATTCTAAGTTTATTGTTGAAAAGCAAAGTGAAAAGCATCATATTTTTATCCTTACAGAAAGCGGAAAAAATACCCTAAGCTATTTTGTAAATAGGATACCCAAATCTCAAGTTGAACGAATCGATCAGTTGCTAAATATTCAAAAAGAGAAGATGGTAAAAAACAGGCAGGTTAAAGCAGACTATATTAAAATATCCGATGATGAATATTTAGTTAAATTGGATGTGATCGAAAAAGATATGTCTCTAATTCATTTAAATTTAAGTGTGGCCAACAACAAACAAGCAAAGCAAATTTGCGAAAAATGGCGGGAAGATGCACCCAATTTATATAGTCAAATTATTAATCTACTCATTGAATAGTATCCTTTACATACCATCCACCGGTTTCGAAAATAAAATCTTAATTGCTTAAAATAAAATTTCTTTATACTGATCAACCTTATGCGTACTCAGCTCTAAACTTTGCTTAAAAATTCAAGTACTTAAATATAAGTAGCTGGAGTGTACAAATCCAATATCTCCAGCTCCTTATATTTTATAAAAAAACTTCTATGGAAACGTTATGAGAAAGCTTTTTCTGAAACTCATTTACGGCAAAGTTCTTCTTTTGAAATACATTAATTATAAGTAGAACCTGCCTATTCCTTATAAAATAATTCAAAGGTTTCTAATAATAGATAATGCTCGTAGGCTCTTTTCCTACCGGTATACTTTGAACCACCTTCTTTGTCGGTAGGTCAATGATATCCACCGTATTCTTCTGTATACTAGTAACAAATAATCGTCCTTTATTCCGATCCATCTCTATACCATGGGGCATCGTATTCACCTTAATGATCCCTTCTGATTTATGTTTCTTGAGATTATAGATATGAACACAATCCATATCCGAGTCCGTAATGTACAAATATTCGTTTTCATTATCGCTGATGGCCTCTACAGGCATCTTACCAAGATTAATACATTCTACCTGTTTTAGTGATTCCGTCTCGTAAATCAGTACTTTCCCTTTTCTGGTAAATTGATCACTATAATGAACAACGTACAAAAATTCTCCACTTTCATCGATTCTCATGTGCCACGGTCTATATTCCATACTATGATTCTTAATAATTTCATTTGTATTTGTAGAAATTTCCGTTATTTCTCCCGATCCATAATTCCCAATAAAGATGCGCTCTTGATCCTTTGTAATGGCCATACCGTGCGGCATTTCTCCCGTGGGCAGCTGTAGTACTAAATCTAATGTATCCAGATTTAGGATAGATACACTGTTGGAATCTGTATTGGCCACATAAATATGATGATATTTTTGACTCAAAATCACCTGACTTGGATGGCTCCCCACGAAGATGGTATCAATTATTTTTTCTGTATTGATATCGACGACAGAGATACTGCTGTGCCAGCTATTGGGAACATATAAAAGCTTGCTTCGCTCATCAAAGGCAATATGATGAGGACCAAAATTAGAAAATGAAGAACTTTTTCCACTAAAGCACAATTTAAGTTTTTTAACTTCCAGCCCTTGAACTAAATCTATAATCGAAATAGAATCATCCGAGAAATTTGAAATTAAAAGGATATCATTCGGCAAACATCTCATCCCATCACCTCTCAATCAAAAGTGGTCTTAATTATATATTATCTTATGATTGATTTTTCTATATGTGACTGATGAAAGATTGTATATTCTTTATATAAAGTAGAACTTAAATTTCTAATTTTTTTGTCAAAGCTGCTCTTACTTCTCCGATCATGTAAAGAGAGCCTGCAAAAATAATAACCTCTTCCTCACTGGTTATATCCTTTGATCGTTTGATTGCCTCTTGAATACTTTCACAGATATGTGTTTCTTTATTAAAAACCTTTAGCTTTTCTGCTAATTCAGAAGCTTTCATTGCTCTTGGATTATTCGGCTCTGTAGCGACCACCTTGCTCATTAAAGGGATTAAATCCTCCAATACACCCTGAACATCTTTATCTTGGAGCATTCCTACAACCAAGGTAATTTTGTAATCCTTTAATAAGCTTTCGATACTTTTTCTAAGGGCAATTGCACCGTGTAAATTGTGCGCACCATCAATAATAATCCATGGATTCTTTCCTAAAACTTCAAATCGACCTGCCCATTTTGCGTTATAGAGCCCATTAAAAACAGCTTCCTTACTGATGCTGACATCTCTATATCTTCTTAGAATCTCAACGACACCAAGAGCTGTACATGCATTGTATATTTGATGGATTCCAACCATTTGGACCTTTACATTAGAATAGTCTTGCCCTAAAACATTCACCGAGAAGGTCTGTCCATTCACTGTACTTTCCTGTATTTCTAACGTATCAAAGCTGGTCATAAACAACTTACTATTTCTTTCCTTACACAAGTTTTCAAATACTTCTACCACTTCTTTTTCCTGAGGATAGGATAGAACAAAGCTGTTTTCTTTGATAATGCCACCTTTTTCATAGGCTATTTTCGGCAATGTATCTCCTAAATACTCTGTGTGATCCAATCCGATTGGTGTGATTACAGATAGTAAAGGATTTTCAACAACATTGGTTGCATCCAGCCTTCCTCCTAAGCCCACTTCCAATACAAGAAAATCTACATCTTCCTCTGCATAGTAATAAAACGCTATGGCTGTTACTACTTCAAATTCTGTAGGATGGTTTTTTCCTTCTGACACCATCCCATCGATCTTTTCCTTTACAATACTAGTAATTTCACCTAATCTGTCCTTCGGAATATCGATTCCATTCATTCGAATTCTTTCAGTAAACTCTTCTAAATATGGTGAAGTATATAAACCAACTCGATAGCCTGCTTCCTTTAAGATACTGTGGATATAGGAGCAAGTAGAGCCTTTCCCATTGGTTCCTGCTACATGGATAATTTTTAATTTTTGATGGGGATTTCCTAATAAGTTCAGTAAGTATTTGATATTCTCTAGCCCTAGCTTACTGCCAAATTTATATGTCCCATGAATATAATCCAACGCCTCTTGATAGTTCATTGCTTCACTCCGTTCCTAAATATTATAATGCCTAATCTTTATTATACTAGTGTTCAATTAATAGATTTTATATCCATCGAAAAAAATTGTATCTATAAACTTCATCAATTACCTTAAATTTAGATATAAAAATAGTCATCAACCTCTGGTTTAATATAATTACCACACAATATCAACCGAGTAGAATAATGACTATGACTAATTATATCAAAATCTTTGACAAATTTATAGATATCATCAATTGGAATACCTTGAAAACATCAACATACAAGTTGAACATTGACTATTTAATACCTCAAAACTATTTAAAAACATTAATTCATTTTCATCTAATAGAGTTAAATAGCTTAAGAGGTATCAATGATTAATTGATTAAGCAATCTCTAGTAAAACTAATAAATCCAATTAAATTCAAATGAGAAGCATAATTAAGTGGTTAAATAGTGCCGTACTCAAATCTACAAAAATCCAAAATATGTTATTTTAAAGATAACTATATATTGCATTAGTAGAATAATATCCACATGTATTTTGTACTGATATTTTTTTAAACAAAATATAAAGGCTCAAAAGTAAATGTTGATATTTCTCACATTTCAAACACTAGTGAGAAATTATATTACCTGTAAAGTGGTGATATTTCTTTATTTAAGTATTCTTTAATGGCTTTAGCTATAGCCTCTGCCATTAATGGTGGAACTGCATTCCCTACTTGAGTAAACTGGGCTGTTCTTGGTCCTTCAAATATATAATTATCAGGGAAACTTTGAATTCTAGCTGCTTCTCTTACTGTTAATGATCTACACTGATTAATGTCTGGATGAATGTTATAATGTCCATCTTTAGATATATGTGCCACAATTGTATGTGGAATTTCATTTTTCATATGAACTTTAAATCTATCAAGAAATGCCTTTTCATTCTTATGAGTTCTATCTTCTTCAGGAATATCAGTATACATTAGTCGTTTTCCACTTTCAGCAAACTCTATTGCCTTTTTATATATTCGCAAATCTCTTTCTTGATTAGATCTTGATTTATGGTTTATAACACCAATACTATCTGCCCTCATTAATCTTTGAAATGCTGATAAACTTTCACCTTCATTTGAAACATAATTTAATGTATCAAAATCGCTCCCTTGACCGGATTTGAGTTTTGGCAAGTCTCCAATTGCATTTTTAGTAGTCATGTTCTCAAAAGAGTATGCATATTTCTTAAAATCAGGGTATTGGTAATTTAAATCATCTCTAAATCCAAATAATATCATTCTTTTTCTACTTTGATGCACGCCAAAATCACTAGCATGTAAAATACATTCTTTAGGGTCATCATTAGTTCCAGCAAGTAGGATATACCCTATCTCCTTAAATTCATCTACAATACTTTTAAAAACTTCACCTTTTTTTGCATTTAATATTCCTGGTACATTTTCAAAAATAAACATTCTAGGCTTAAAATGTTTAACTATTTCTTTATAATACCTAAAAAGATAATTCCTCTTATCAGTTTCTGCCTTATCTTTCATTCTTCCTCTACCTACCAGTGAGTATGCTTGACAAGGAGGTCCTCCGATAATCAGATCTGTACTACTATAATTTTTATACTTTAGAGAATCTTCAAGTAACTCTATTATTTCATCAATCCCTGTAACATTTTTTTCTTCTAAAGGATTCCCAAAAGCTTTATTTAATACTTCATATTGTAACTTTTCTTTTATTTCAGGATATTTCCTATAAATAGTTTGTCTACTTTCTTCAATATTACGATACCCATTTACTCTTTTAAAGTAATCAAAATATATCTCAAGGTCATTCTTGCTCTTTAAAAAATGATATATAATTCTTGTTTTCAAAGTTTCACAAGCCCATTTATCTTTCTCAACATGTGCAACTATTTCAAAACCCTGTCTCATAAACCCTTCTGTTAGTCCACCTGCACCTGAAAACAAGTCAATTACAACCATTTAACTCAACTCCAATTTATTTTAATCTCAATCCATTATACCAAGCAAATAATTATTATACAATATTTTCATGTTTATGTAAACTTAAACACTGTACTTTTCTATACTTTCCATAATAACTTCTTGCATTTCAGTTGCAGCATCATTTTTATAAAAAATATAAAGTAATGCCTTTGCCCTAGAAATTCCAGTATAATTAATTAACCTAATATTAGGATCAGCGAACCGATCGAAATCTATTAATATTATAACTTTTGATTCCATTCCTTTAAAACTTTGAATTGTTGAAAACTTTATGCTATCATCTAAAATAGCTTTAAATTTCATGCTTGATATATTTTGAAAGGTGCAGATGGACTTAAATATATCATTACCTTCTAATGCAGATTTTTCAAACGAATATGGAGATAAAATTACTATATCTTTTAATTTTATACCCTCACTTTTTAATTTTTTAACTACCTTTACTACTTTACTTTGAAGTTCTTTATTATTATCATAACCTTCACTTTGAACATTTTCTCCATCTACCTTTAAAATTTCCTCTTGTTTCAGTCCTGTCATTAGCATATTGTAAGTACCTATCTGTTTTGTATTTCTACAATTTACTTGTAAATACAAGATTGTAGGTTGGCATTCTTGCAATAAAGAATATCCTTCATCGAAGTATGTATTATATATATTTTGATTAGAATCATAAAAAACGTACCAACTACCTTCTCTAAGTCCGCCCTTAAGGAGTTCATCTAAGCAGAATAAATACTCTGTCGTAAGTAAATCTTGCCCTTCATCAATAATTAAAACATCAAACTTTTCATCTAATGTATTTGTTTCTGTAAGTTCAATAAATCGTTCAGGCATTATTTTTTTAAAAAACTGCTGTTGATTAAATTCCTTTATATCAGATGTCTTGATAAATCTGCTGATATACTCATGAAAATTTGTTAACTCTATATTATTACTACATTTATCTATATCAGCTAAGCTTATTTTTAAATATTGAGATATTAGCTTGTTATAGCATAGGTACAGTACCCTCTTTCCCATACTCGCAAGCTGTTTAGCATGTTCTAAAGCGAGTAGGGTTTTCCCAGTCCCAGCACCTCCATTTATCAGAATTCTTTTATTTACTGAAATCATTTTAAAGTAATTATACTGTTCTTCAGTCAGTACAATTAAGCGTTTATCTATTTCGTCTGTAATTTTCCCAAGTGTAGGTACACAAGCAAAGTCACCTCTTAAAATATTTTCTGCCTGGTTTATTTCTATTTTTGAGAGTTTATTGCCTTCAAATCCATGTTTTTCTTTGGTGTTTTCTCTCCAATAACTAAAAGTTTTTTGAACATAGGACACTATTTCTTCATCAGTATATCTATCATCATATATAATTTCTTGAATTATATCAGGACCTTTTCGGTTAAAAGCTATATCTGGGAATACTACTCCACTAGCATATTGGCATCTTGATAAAGGATGTTGATAACCTATTTTTTCTTTAATATACTTCTGAAGAGAGAACATATTGCCGATTACTTGCTTAAATGGACCTTCTGTACTAGTATTTGTATTTCCAAATCTATCTTGAAAGTGCCATATACCATCTTCACGAAAAACAGCTCCCCCTTTTATCTCTAAACACAGTATGCCTTCTTTACATACAATAACAAAATCTATTTCTCCAAATACCTTTTTTATATGACTTCCCATGCTTAAGGAATGAAAAACAATCCAATCTAAATCTATTTTTTGCAAAGCCTTAAATAATTTTTTTTCTGCATTACTTACATCATCATTATAATAAGGAGGTATCATTTTAGCCATTATTTTTCCTCCAATAATAATTCACTAAAAAAACCTAATTTCTTATTATCTAATTTACCTACTACTGTTGCACGATCCAAAAATAAGTTTCTCATTTCGCAACTTGTTTCTGGTAAAAGAGCACAGGAATGACATGCAGCTAAGTTTAATGAATTAAGTCCTTGCCCATGTGACTGTATACATAAAGGGTCTGAAGAACACCAGCTAGCAGATTCTAACATGCTTTTAAATGTATTTTCTAATCTATCTTTTCTTCCTTCGTAAACCAAACCACCAAGACTACCTTCAGAATCTGGAGTAGCTGTATAAATTAAAATTCCAGCCATGTTATATTCATTATCTTCTTTATTAAAAGTAGAATATATTTTTTCTTTAATAGAAGATGTAGAATATCCACATTCTAAAATTAGCTGCTGAATAAGTAGGTGAGATAATGTGTGAAGTAATATATACCTAGGCGAAAATTTTTCATTTTTAAAATCTACTCGCTCCATATTTTGCTTTAATATATTACATCTTTTAATTACATCTGGATTTTCTTCCCAACGTCTTAATTTTTCTTCATTTAATTTTAGAAAAATACCTTCACCATTTAATTCTATGGCAGGTAACCAATCTGGATTTTTTTTAATTGTAATAGGAGCTAATTTTTCTTTTTCATCTTCAAAACTAACATCTGAATTAATACGGGTAAAGCCTCTTAATACTAAAACTTCTCTTAGTTTTTCAACAAGGACTATCTTATCAATATAGGGAGTTAGGAATTCTGGAATGTCACCTTGCTTTGTTGTAAAGTGTTCTTCCGAAATATCTTCTTGTCCAATAAACGCTCTATATTCATCTTGTACAATTTCGATTTCAGTTTTTCCTTTATTATCTGTCATATTTTTTATTCTCAAAATAAGTTGTTCTTTAGCTTCTTCCTTTGTACAGTTGCATTTTTCATGTGGCTTTTTACTTTCTAGTATTAAATTAATCATCAAATCGTCTTCTGGATTAATTCCTCTTATAAGACTTACATAGTTATCAAATTCAGCCTGTATTCTACTGCTCCAAGGTGGAATTGACAATGCGCTTGCATGTTTTGTAAAATATAAATTTGTACCTCCACGTTGAGCAGTCCTTAAAATTGCATTACAATCCTTAGTATCTTGATCCCTGAGCCAAGGTCTATTGCCACTACACTTATATACATTATTGCCTGCAAAAGCAACCTTTGAAAAACTTCCATCCATGTTTCTAGTATATCTTTCCTTGCCATTTTCTTTACAAGTTTTACAGTAGATTAAAATACTTTCTAAACCGCCACTTTCTTTACTATTAAACATATATAAATCATGATTTTCACATGAGTCTGGGTCTCCCCTATGAACCCACCATCCGTAAGGAAAATCCTCTAGGTGACCATTTTCACAGGCAACGACAAATCTAGATGGGATCATACTTGTCTCTCCACATTTTCTGCATTTCATCTTTTTACCTAACTTAAACCACTTATAATTCTCTATTTTACCACACCTTGAACATATTAATATTTCTGGAAAACGAAATGCTGGAACATCCCTAGATCCTAATTTGCTAAAAGGATTATCTCCAGACTCTACGACCACTTTAGGCTTAACAAAATATTTAACACCAAGATATTTCTCAAGATTTACCTCTGATAATCTAAATTTTTCGTTATCAGCATGATTCCAAAAATCGAGTCCTGCAATAATAACAGAATCATGTGGTAAGTCTACAATAGATCCACACCCAAAGGTTGTAACTAATTGAGTTTGTCGTACTGTCCCTACTACTCTCTTTTGCTTATTTCTTTCTGTATTTAAGTTCATATTAATCCTCCTCTAAAAATACATTAGATTGAAAATCAACATTTCTCATTGAATTAAGCACCTGAAATGATCCTTCTTCTTCTTCTGTATTTTTTAGTAATGGATATACAATTCCCTTACCATATTTGCTATAAGTTAAATTATCAAACTCTGCTACTTCTTGCCATCTAAGTTTAATATCATCTAATTCTTCAGCTGTCTCCTGTAAGCCTAATTCACTTCTTAATATGGTTTCAGCTCTTTCTAAGATAAAATCTTCTATTTCCTGAAGCCTATCGTCATATTGATCGTAATTTCGTGCACTCTTTTCATCTCTTAGCTCAGCTATCCAGTGCCTACACATACTAATATATACTGCTGACAAAGCTCGTTCTCTTGCTCTTGCTGAAAAAGGTGTTAAACTAGTAGATTCTACATGTTTATACATTGCAGAATGATATACCATAAATTGTTCGTAATGGGACCTATCTCTTGATCTTGAAGGATTATAAACTGAAATTACTAAACCAGGATTTTTCCTACCTACACGACTTGAAGCCTGAATATATTCTGAATTTGACTTAGGTTGTCCATTAACCACCATAAGCCCTAACCTACTTATATCTACTCCAACAGATATCATATTTGAAGCTAGTACATAGTCAAAGGCTTCTCCGGTTTCATATGTTCTACTTAAATCTTCTAGAGCTTTTGTAATTTCTGACTGGTTTTTTCTACTTGTTAGTTCTTCTAAATACTCATATTTTTTTTCCCCACTAAATGAAGGATTTAGTTTTTTAAATTTAGTGTTATATAAAAATGCATATCTATCTTGAACGTCATCATACACCTGTACTACTGCTCCACCTAATTCTCTTAGACTATTAAAGTATCCGGTAAGTGTCCAATAATTATCAACAACTTCATCTTCAAATCCCTTATCTTTTAAATACCTAGTAGCAAATTGTAAAAGTGCATATACTCTAATCAAAGTTGTTGTAGCACTCTTATGTGGCGATAAAACTCCTATATATTTTCTACCTGGCCTTTCATCAATTGTAGCTTCTACTGCAAAATAAGAGTCTCGTATATTAATTCCTTGCGGAGGGAACTGCCTATGTTCCCTAGCATATAATGATAAAATTTGATTGGCTGCATTTCTGATAGTAGCAGTTGATGCAATAATTTTTGGTTTAATACCTTTTCTATAACAGAAGAAATCAATTGCAGTTTCATATAGCCCTGTAACTGTACCTAAAGGTCCAGCAATAAGATGAAGTTCATCTTGAATAATTAAGTCGGGTGGCAGATATGGTGAATCTATTCCGAAGATTTGCCCTATTTTAGGTTCCCAAGTCATTCTAGCAAACTTATCTACTGTACTAATAATTAATGTTGGCTTAAAGTTATATATATCCTCATCTATTAAATAAATTGGTAGTCCATCTTTATACTCACAATCTTTGTTTGGGCAAAAAATCTTCATATGCCCATTTTTAATCTCATATTGTTGTGGAGTAATAGCAGCACCACATACTGGGCACTTAAGTATCTGACATGGATTTCCTTCAGTTACAGCCTTTATCCCATTTCTTTGAATTTTTTGAAGGCTTTTTTCTGCATCACTTAACTTATTTGGTGTTAATCCACCACCTACAAATAATCCAATACTAATTTCTTCTCCACCAAATTTTTGATTTTTTCTTATAGATTCACAAGCACAGATCAATGCAGCAGCTCTCTCAAACTGTTGTATTGTCAGTAACCTTAAAGTATATCTCATAATAATTGTTACTCCTGCACCAGCATCTTTATGGCGAAGTCTTCTTAAAAATATTATAAAGGCTGAAATACCTAGATAAGCCTCTGTTTTCCCTCCACCAGTAGGGAACCATAATAGATCTACAATATCTCTGTACTTGTTTTTTGTATCAACAATAGATGGTATTTCTTGTAATAAAAATGCCAGTTGAAATGGATACCAGGTCATTTTTGTCAGATCAACCTTTTTGCCTTCTCTCTCCATAAATGCAACACGCTGATCTAGCATAGCCTGATTAGCTAATTGAAATGCTCTAAAGACCATATCATCTTCTAACATTTTTATGCTATGTTTAATTCTATCTGATGTTTCTTTACATAGACCTATATTTTCTTTAGAAGAATTTTCAAATCTTTTATCTAATTTCTCAGATTCTTTAATTTGGTCTCTAACCCATTCATCGTAAGAACTAACTAATTCAGTTAATCCATCTACTACTTTCTCTTTAGATTCTGTAGCCAAAAAATTCATTTGCAAAATTTTCGTGTTCACCTTAACAGATGCCATCATTTGTTTAACTTCCTGCTTCGGCATGGTTCTAGATGAAAGCTTATAGCATCCTATTTCATTTGTATATGGCTCAACTGCACATCCATGGCCTAATGCATAGTTTTTTACATGACTATAAAGCATATTTAAATTTTTCAGCTCTGTATCTTCACTTATCTCAACATTCATTTTCTTTGGAATAAAAATCGGATCATTTTCATTAATAGCTGTAACATCAAATGATACTTGATAGAATCCATTCATTTCGTTTATTTTAGAACTACTATTTCCCTTATGTGTGTTAACTAAGGCTATGGTAATAGTCTTAGATCCATCTGCAAATGTTTTTTGTATATAAATTTGTAGCTCCAGGCCTTCGTCAACTAATATTATTTGAATATATTGCTCTGGCTGAAATAAAACTTCTTTTTGAACAGCTACCTGAGCTCGTTTCCACCTTTGCTTATTATACTTCTTCTTTTTTAGTTGATTTTTACCCTCGCTGGATTCATTACTGATTTCTTCGACCTCTATGCTTTGTTCAATTTCAGTTTCATCATCACTTATACTAACAGCTTCACCATTTTCCATGCCTTCTTGAACTAGTTCATATTTACCATATTTAACTGAAACTTTTAAACCATTTACTCCGGAGGAAATAGTTGTAGAAATTGCCATAGAAGAAGGTTGATACATATTACTTAATGAAATCCCTCGATCTACATCTTCAAATGAGTCTCCATGTGTATAGTCTTTCAACATACTCTTTTCGTCCATTTTTACGTTTTCATTATTTACCTGCTCTAACGGATCTACTTCTACCTTCTGTGGAAATAATATACCCATAGAATAGTATTGAGAAGGCCCTTCTTCTATAATCTCATCTTCCTCTAATGGTCCAATAAGGTCCATATACAGAAAATCTTCAATAATGCTTCTTGCTTCATAAAACTTATCGAATGCCATTATATCCCCCCTGTGTTTATTATTAATATCTCTCTATTTTACCTAGTCCAACTAAGGATACACCTAACCATAATCCTTTTCGGCTATATTCATTTGGCAGTTCTGTGTTTCCCTCTTTAATATACGTACACACTTCATCTATATATACTTTTCTTATTTCATTAGGAAACTTTGTTATATCTCTTGTAGGTATTCTGTTGATTTTTTTGTATGTTCTATAAATATCCTCTGTAAACTGAAGTGACATACTACCAATTACATGATCATCATGGTAGATATAATAATATACATCATTATCTATAACTTGTTTCTTTAAAACCACAGGTTCTCCACTTTTTACATTATTTAATAAATACTCTTGATTTTCCTTTGGACTATTATAAGGAGACAATATATTTTCATTGATAAAACTTGTAGCATCAATGTCATATTCTTTTCCAACCTCAATATTCTGTATAAATACCTTTTTAGTGAATCTGTGCCTCTGAGTTTCTACCCATCTATTACTAGCAGTATTAACTTTTCTCATATATAGTGCTTTTTCTCCAAATGTAGAACGATAAATTTTAAATTTTGGCCTTGTAACAGCCACATAATAAGTTTTTATTTCATTCCTAATACCATTTTCTTCTTTATAAGATAAAATATCATCATTTAATAAAACAACCTGGTCAAATTCTCTTCCCTTTGCTCTGTGTATAGTTGATACTGTAAAATTACTAACCCCTTGTATACATAAACTATCAAATAAATGTTTCTTAGTACTTAAATTTAATACAAAATCCTCTATATTCAAGTGGGAAGCCCTTTGGGCTTCAATAGTCTTTAACTCTTCCCAAACAGCTTTTATATCTAATGTTTCTTCTAAATTTAATTTATTAATTGCTACTTCAAATTCATCATAATCAATAATTACTTTTTCGAATAATGAAAATACTTTTCCTAGCCATGGTTTTAATAACTTAAAGTTTGAAGGCCTTTGTACTTTATGATAAATCTCTTGATCATGAAGATAACTAGATACTTTTAATGCCTGTCCATTTGTTCTACATAAGAAACATGCGTTCTTTAAGTTGCTTTCTTCCATACTATTTCTTATTTTTTTATATTCACTAAGAATTGGAAACCTTTCAATAGAAGATAGTAATGCCCGCTCTTGTTCTTCTTCTGTATCCATTAAAATACTTTTTCGAATATTTAGTGTTTCTTCAGCTAATTCTTTAATTTGTCTATGATTATTAATAAACTCATACTCTTTTATTTCATCCTTATATTTTAATCTTAACCACTTATTAAATTTCTCAGAATCTATCTCATCAAGTTGATCTTTTACCTGATGGTCATAAATTGATTGGCATAGGTCTCCTAATAATGTAAATCCACAGTCAACATGCTCTAAAATTGTTTGCACTAGTCGTGCCCTTACTCCTACTAAGTCCTGTATTTCATCTACAATTACATGTTCAATGCTGCTAAATATATCTGAATGTTTTTTTATTTCTTCAATACATAACTCAATTCTTTCCTCATAGCCTTTTCCTGATAGATCGTAATCTTGATCTATTGCCTTCATTACATATGTTGCAAATGAATCAAATGTTCTAATATCAACTAAGTTTAAGTCCCAATATGATACATCATCTTCAATGTCTTTAGAAAGTCTTTTATGAATTTCTCCTATTGCAGCTTTAGAAAAACTTAATATCATCATGTTCTCAGGATTAATTCCTTCTTCCAAAGTTAGATACTTTATCCTTTCGATTAATGTATATGTTTTACCAGTGCCAGGACCTGCATTTACAAGAATTTTAGTCGTTGGATCAGCAACTATTACATCTTCTTGCTTATCTTCTAGTATTTCGCGCTTTATTTCATTTTCTTGAGAACTAATGCTAACTCTTTCTACTGGAGTTGGTATATCCTCATTTATTTTAGTTAATTTATCATTCTCATCTTTTAGTTTTTCGTATGCTTTTTCATCAATGTTTGTCTTATCTATTGATTCAATCTGTTTGTCTACTATATTTTTATTTTCTATTAGTGTAGCAGGCTTAGAAATTTCAGCATAAGCATCTTCATCTTCTAATCTTTGGATACTAATAAATGACTCGATTTTTGCTTTTAATGCCTTAACATCTTCATGTGATAAATCACTTCTGCAGCCACTAAATCTCTTACAATCAACTTTTTCACATCTACATCCCCATACTTCTTCACTTTCTCGACTTAACATTCCCCATGTAAAGTCACCTTCTTCATTGTAGCTACATTTTACTAATTCATTTTTGTATAAATTAAGTTGAATAGGCGTAAGATCTCTTTCAGGATTAAGATTAGCCAGTTTAATAAGTTTCGTTAAAGCAATTCGATCCTTAACTTGTCTACTAAAGACTTTGTCATTGAATAGTTCTCCATTTCTAGGATAAATATTACTTTTTATAGTAATGTTTGAATCCTTCATAATGTCATTCCTCCAAGCCTTTTGGCAACTCATAATAGAACTTTAAATCACTTAACTCATATGTTCTTTCAAATTGTTCCATCTTATGGTTACTTTTAATTTTAGCTTTAAAAACTAAATCCTCATCAATGTATGATCTTAATACTATCCGCTCATTACCAAATCCATAAACTGGTACAGTAACATAATCTAATATTTTTTTACTTTTTTCTTTATCGCTGTAAGTATTATCACTAAAAATAAATCTAGCGTCCATTGTATCTTCAACAATACCAAATTCAAGTTGATTTTCTTTACTTGGAACAGTAGTATGACATTCCTGTACAGAGAAGAATGTATTATCACTTAATATTAATCCAACATCTTGATTAAGCTTGAAACAACCAGGATATATACCCAAAGACGTAGCCCCTTCTGCAGCACTCCATTCAGGATCTTCTGGAAATTCAATATGTTGATTTATCCATAGCTGTTCAATTTTTTCATGCAATACCCGTAAATTTGAGCTACCACCTACCATTAAAATACAATCTATTTCTTCCATGTTTAATTGAGCCGTACTTACAGCTTCTTCCAAAGTTCCAATTGCCCGTAGTACATACTTTTCAGTTAAAGCTGTGAACTGATCAAAATCAACATGAATATGTACACTTCCTAGTTCGCCATATTTAAGTATACTAATATTTGTACTATCTTCATAAGAAAGCTCTTTTTTTGCTTTTTCAGCTTCTGTCAGAATTTTATCTTGATATTTAAGAGGCATTTCATCAAATGATATATTTGATTTTTTTTTATTAGCTGCCTTACTATGTGCCCATCTAGCTAAAGCTTCATCTATATCATCTCCTCCAAGTTTCATTCCAGAGACCGATAATTCCTTTATTGTATTGTTTTTAATTTCTACTACAGAAACATCTAAAGTTCCTCCACCCCAGTCAAATACAGCTATTTTCGAAAATTGTTTTAGATGTTTATAATTTTCCAAAAGTGCAGCCGTGGATTCACTAATAAAACTTTTTATATTAATACCTGCTTCTTTAGCAGCTTTTCTAAGAGCTTGTCTCTTTTTAGATGAAAAACCTACAGGAACAGAGACCACAGCTTCTTTAACCTCACTTTGATACTTATTTCGTGCATTCTCTTTCAGGGCCATAAAAAGATGTCCCGCAACTATTTCAGGTGTCCATATTTTCCCTGCAATAGTCCATATCTTTTCTGTTCCTAAGTATGACTTTATAGACTTAATTATTTCGCAAGTTTCAGATAATTCATTTTTTTCCTTCCACACATCTCTTCCGCAATAAACCTTACCCGTTAGTTTATCTATTGCTACTAACGATGGAAATGGACTTCCATATTCATCTCCATACCTTATATTTTTTTTACCTTCATCACTTTTTAAAATTCCAGTCATGGCAGTATTTGTTGTGCCAAAATCAATGCCAAAATACTGTTTAATTCCTGACATATTCTCACCTCTTATGATAGCTTAATTCCTTGTTTTTGTAGTTCTTTAAAAATTTCATCCATTTTAATTTTTAAAATTTCTCCCATATCCGGATCTATGAGCTCATTACGTACTTCCATAAAATCTTGATAAACATTACTTAGCTTACCTGCCAACTTATTTTTAAATTCTTGAAGCGAGTTATTATCTATCATGTTGTTAGTTTCATGTAATATTTTCATCTTGATCTTATACTCTTCTTCAAGCTTATTCTTCATTTCTAGATCTTGCTTCATCTTTGTAGCCTGGCTATTTAATGCTATATTTTTCATCTTTTCTTCATTAATTTCAGTTTTTAAAGAAGATACTGTTTTAATCAGTTCTGCATTCTGCATCTTTAGGTTATTATATTGACATTTATAATTTTGATAATTTCCCTTAGTAGTTTCTATATCTTTTTCCATAGTTCTAAACTTTTCCTTAACTGCTCTTAAGCTCATATAAATGGAATCTATTTCTTTCATAGTATTTATATCTTCTTTACTAGTAAGCTTTTGACTATCAATTTGTTCATCTATATTTGATACAGAATCTGTAACTTCTACTTTTTGTAAATCTTGCTCTTGTTTATTACTTGTTTCATCTGATTCTTTGTTTTGAATAGATATTTGTTCTTTTTTACCTTCTTCTACTATATTTTCTTGGTCTTTGCTATCTTTTATTACCTTCTTTTCTTCCTTAGTATCTGATAATATTTGTTCTTCTGCCTCTTTATCCTTATTTGCTATCTGATTTTTTTCTATTTTATATTGTCTCATTAATGCCCCATCTTCTATAACAACTCTCTTAAATTCAGGAAGCCATGCTCTAATTTTATTAATCATTATATTTATTTGTTCAGTATTAACTGTAGTTGTATTATTAAAGTTCATTAGCCAATATAATATAGATAATTGTTTTTTAGGAGATACATTTACTTTATCAGTTATATTTTGAAATGCCACATTACAAAAAATTTGTTCAATATTACAGAAATCGTTTTTGTCTATATTTTTACTTACTTTATAATTTTCAAAAAATCCTGTATCAACAGAATCAATAAATTCTCTAGACACATTTTCAATAATTTGACTATTTATACCACTTTTAGTTGTGTTCATAATTATGCGGCACACTTCAACTAATGCATCTTCAATTTCATCTTGCGAAAATTGTTCTTTATAAAGCAATGCAACAAGGGCCATGCCTCGTTTTGTACTCATATTATTTCTGTTCTCTTTAAATAACTCGCTATTGAAAAACTTGCTTAATTGAACTTTTCTAGTTTCTCCATCTAATTTTTTTAAATATTTAGCAAATACACTCATTCCTACTTCTGGTGCAAAAGTCATTAAATAATTGTATAAATCACTGTGGTCGCTTTCTTCTAGATATATCTGTAAATATTTATATGCTTGTTGTGAATCACCCTTATTTAGCTTGTTCTTTAAACTCTGTTTATTGAATAGATCATTCAACTTTTGTATATATTCCATGTATAAATTCCTCCTAATAAAAAGCTTTAAAAACTCTTTGTGTCTCTGGCGAAGCTGGGATAGTGTCCATTACTTTTTTAAGTTTTAACTTATAATCATTTCTATCTATACCTTGTATTTCACAAATGTTATATAATGCAAGTAACTCTATCCAAGTATAATTCTCCTCATCATTTTCTAAATCTGAGATATTAGTAACATAACTAAAAATTTTTTTCAGATTTATAAGCATATTAGCATCTTCTGTTAACAATGGAAGATTTTTAAGTAAAGAGTCAGGTGATTTATTATAATTACTAATTTGATTATAATTAATTAGCTTTTGATAATTATTAAAAATCTCTACTACGGATTCTAGGTCTTCTGATGGATGATAATTTATAAGCAACTCACTTAATGAACTAACTCTTACATTCTTTAAAAATAAAGTACAGGTAAGGATTGTCTTTAAATCTTTAATAATACCATCATCTATATTTATAACTTTATTTAATTGATCTATAACGTCATAAAGCCTGCCTTGTTGATACTTTTTCCAAGCTTCAGTTAGTAATTTCCCCTCTCTAGTTTTAATAATTCCACTTTTATATGTTCCAATATCACCATTAATTACGTCTTCTGTCCATTCTATTAGCCATTCTGGTAAATCCGCTTTTTGTGACAAAGCCTCATATGTTTCTTCTATTTGCTTTTTCCATCTACTAAAACTAGGTATCCAAGTTAGCGTTTTATACTCTTCTAATAATGCTTGTCTATTTTCATAATCTGCTTTTTCAAGAATAATCCTTGCATCAATTACCCATTTCAAAGTCTTTCTTATACTATTTATTTTTGTATCTATTTTATCTAAAGATTCAAATGGTAGGGTTAAATTCACTATTTCATCATAATCTAAGACTTTTATAATGTTAATAATTTCTTTAAATACTTTATTTTTATTAACAGAAGTAGGATAAGTATTAACTGGAATTTCTGAAACAAAAGAATATAAAAGTCTTACCTGTTCTTCTGCATATTTATCTATTTCAGCTATATCATCTATATCATCATAAAGCTTATTAATAAAATTAAAATCATCTAGAAGCTTTGAATATGCAATAACCCCTTTATTAAATGTATAAATGTGCGTGCCCATTCTTACAGATAAACGACCTATATCAGTTCCTATGAATTGAAATAGATGGCTCATTCTTCGTGTCTGAACTGTATAAGACCCATTTTCATCTAGGCGAGTGTTTTCGCTTAATATATATAGTTGTTTATCTTTAGAAATGTATAAATTACATATTTCATTTGGCTGTCCTTTTATTTCTATATAATCCCTATCTTTTATATTATTAGGATCTATATAGGTACTATCATCCTCATTCTTTATATTTATTTCAAGTCTATCTATTCTGTAGGTAAAGTCTATCTCTTTATTTTCAGTAATAATTTTACCCTTTAATATCTTTTCATAAGCTGGAATAACTCGATCAATAGGGTTTTCTAAAGATTTTTCTAAATTTGTAAATTTAATATATGGATTATTATTAATCGAAATCTTGATTTTCTTGTCTATTGCATATATTTTATCTGGCAACAATATATTTGTTTTGGGGATTACGCAGAACTTATAAACTATTTCTTCATAATTTCTAGCATCGCTCTTACTTCTTTTAAGAGGATGTGCCCATAATTTTCCACAATATGATTTTTTATTTTTTACTTCCGTTTTTAATTCTAAGAATGTGTTAAAATCCCAAATTCTTTTAGGGCCGTCTCCTAAATCATAAAGTAAAATATAATCTCTATTTAATAATAATTCTTTGTTTTCAATCCCTAATTCAGGCAATTCATCAAAAAATATATCATACTCACTATCTAATACTTGTAAATCAGGATCTCTTTTCCAGTCAATATTTATCTGTAAATTTTGTGTAGATATTTCTTTTACAAGAACTTTATATATATAGAAAGTTTCATATTCAATTTGTATTTTCCCTAGAGTATCTATAATAGAAGATTCATCAAGCAGTTCTTTTTTCTTGCTTAACAAATAATACTTCCCCGATACCATAAATTGATTATCAGGTATATAACCATACTTTTCATGAAAATATACCACTGGAGTATTCTTGTAATCCCATCCATGAACTATCCATTTACCGCCAAATCGATAGTTATTTATTTCACCTATATATAAACTTTTAAAATCTTTTGTTTCATTGAAATACATAATTCTTTCACCATTTGGTTTTTCAATGTAAACTTTCTGTTTCATATTAACAGGAAATTCAAAACTCTTGTTATATAATTTAAGATATATTTGCAATGACACGGCATCAAAACCTAAAATAGGCGTATTATTATCTGAAGTTTGATTTGATAAATTTTGCGGCAAATTATAATATTTAAAAAATTCTTTCCAAAAGTCTATACCAAAACCTTTTAAGTTAATTATTTCATTATAGTTCAATAATCCGTTTTCAAGAAAATTTAGAATCTTAGTTATATGTAACGTGTACTCCCATCCAGATTCATCCTTCAAAAAATCTTTTAAGTATCTATGGCAATAAAAAGTATCAATAATTGCTTTATATTTTTCAAATGATGTCTGCATTTCAATGTAATAAGACTCATTACCTAATACTTTCTGAATAACTTCAGCAAAATTCTTAATATGTTTTCTAGCTACACCTACTTGTTCTAATATTACTCCTACATATCTAAATGTACCTTCTCGTTTATATTTAATAAGCTTTTTTTCTTTTAACGCTTCTTCCAAGACCTCTCCAATGTCCATTGCATTAACTGAATCATCTTTTATATTGAAAACGTCATAAAAATGCTTCCAGAAACCATCTTCATCATAATATTTATAGGCTAAATTAACAACTAATACTAAAAGGCTAAACTTAACTCTTTTATATGAACCATTTACAATGAAATCTCTCATATAGAAAATAATATTCTCTTCTTCTTCATCTGATAATATAATGTCACTTACTAAATCACATATGTCGAGTTCTTTAGAGATTATTTTTTCATAGTCTAATAAATCCTTATGACTTCCTAATAATTTCATTTTTACACCACACTTTTTAATAATAATTTGAATATCTAAATTATTATTTCGATAATCTACATTTTTCTCCTTTATAATTTATTCGACATTAATTGACAAGTTTATGTCTATACTTTAAATTACACTATTTTACATGATAATTTTTTCAAGAAATACAGCACTAAGGTGCTAAATTCAGTATATTGTTTTTTATCCTATGCCAACTTTCCAATAGATGCTTTAGCTATAAAAATAGTTTCAATTACGCTATCCTTGATACTGTAAAAAGTTTTGATAATCTAGAAGTCATAGGAGCAGTACAACATGATACTTCAATGTATTATCTTCGTCCTGCCCTACAGGTAAAAGAGGTAGATCAGCCTCGGATTAGACTTCAAAGTGTTGAAATTTATTCTATAGTTTTAAAAAATCTTTGTTCAATTCAAGACTTCCTCCATAAAGACCCAGTAGCTTAATTAAATTTATAAACTGGTGTTATTTTCATACAGATTAATTCATTATCTATTTTGTAAATTCAAACGTTTTTTTAACAGTCCTATTATCATAAAGCTTGCGGTATTGTAATGTATCACAACCTGCCAATGAAAGAAATTCATTATCTTGTACTTTAATTTTTAATGGGTGTGAAGGTGTTGGTATATCTTCCTTATTTTCTTCCGTATTATACAGGGTTAAACACAGTACATCATTTGCAATAATCAATCCATCTCGAATATCATCGCCTTGTGTAAATATTTTTTATACTGAAAATGACTGTCTCACAATGTATATTCATTCTAAGACAGTCATTTATCAGTTTTCCTTAATTATCCCCTATTTTTCAGTGATGCTAATCTTTCTACGACACCGTTTAGCATTTGCTCGTATTTCGCTTGCTTCTGCTTTTCTTCATTGATCAAATGCTCCGGTGCTTTGC
Source organism: Alkaliphilus oremlandii OhILAs (assembly GCF_000018325.1). Classification (GTDB taxonomy): domain Bacteria; phylum Bacillota; class Clostridia; order Peptostreptococcales; family Natronincolaceae; genus Alkaliphilus_B; species Alkaliphilus_B oremlandii. The sequence continues at coordinate 2,168,399 of NC_009922.1, forward strand.
TAACGAAGCCCTCGTTGGACAGCTTGCCAACAACCCTCTTAATTTCTCCCTCTAGCTTTGCTTTTTCCTTTTCCAATCGTTCAATTTCCTTTTCAAAGTCAATTAAATCATCTAAAGGTAAGAATAGCTCTGCACCTTGAATCACTGTAGATACAGCATCGGACGGAATTTGCTCTTTATTTGCTACAAGCTCTATTTCCGAAACACTTCCTAAAGTCATAAAGTACTTCTCATTTTCTAGTATGGTATTTGCAACCTGGCTATCTGTAGCTAAAACCATCAGCTTTGCTTTTCTAGAAGGAATAACATTCATTTCAGCCCGAACATTACGGATACTCTTAATAGCAGTCATAATCAACTCCATCTTTGCTTCTGAATTCGCATCAATTTCCGTTGCGCTAAATTCAGTCCAAGGTGCTACAATTACGCTGCCTTGTACCGTAGGTAAGTTCTGCCATATTTCTTCCGTTATAAACGGCATAAATGGATGTAATAGCTTTAATATATTTTCTAATACGTATGTTAAAGTATATTGTGCCGCTCTTTTTGCTTCCGTGTCTTCTCCATATAATCTCGGTTTTACCAGTTCAATATACCAGTCACAGTATTCACTCCAAATGAAGTCGTACAGCTTCTGTACCGCAATCCCTAGTTCAAATTTATCCATGTTTTCTGTCATTTCTTTTGCAACTTTATTCATTCTAGAGATAATCCATTTGTCAGCAATGGTAAAATTCGATTCTACACTGCTCTTCTCGATATGGTCTACCTCTAGATTCATTAGTACGAATCTTGTCGCATTCCATAGCTTATTTGCAAAGTTTCTACTAGATTCTAGCTTTTCCATATGGAAACGCATGTCATTTCCCGGGGAATTTCCCGTAACTAAAGTGAATCTTAAAGCATCGGCTCCGTATTGATCGATGATTTCTAGTGGGTCAATACCATTCCCTAAGGACTTACTCATTTTTCTGCCCTCTGCATCTCTTACAAGTCCATGGAGAAACACATGTTTGAATGGTACATTCTCCATGAACTCCAATCCTGAAAATGCCATACGAACTACCCAGAAGAAAATAATATCGTATCCTGTTACCAATACATCTGTAGGATAGAAATACTCTAATTCCTTTGTTGCTTCTGGCCAGCCTAATGTAGAGAAAGGCCATAGCGCTGAACTAAACCAGGTATCCAATACATCTTCATCTTGTTTAAAGTTGGTTGAATTACATTTCTCGCAAGTTGTAGGTGCCTCCTTGGCAACTACAATGTGACCGCAATCTTGGCAGTAATACGCTGGAATACGATGTCCCCACCAAAGCTGTCTCGATATGCACCAGTCTCTTATGTTTTCTAGCCAATGTAAATATGTTTTTGTAAATCGATCTGGAATAAACTTAATATCCCCATTTTTTCCTGCATCGATAGCCGGTGCCGCAAGAGACTCCATTTTTACGAACCATTGGTCCGATGTAATTGGTTCTACTACCGTATCACATCTGTAGCATTGACCTACATTGTGGCTATGCTCCTTCACTTTAACGAGAAGTCCTGCTTCTTCCAGATCCTTTACAATAGCTTTTCTTGCTTCATATCTGGACATCCCTGCATATTTGCCACCTTTTTCATTGATGCTCGCATCATCGTTCATCACATTGATTTGAGGAAGATTGTGTCTCAATCCTACTTCAAAGTCATTCGGATCATGACATGGTGTAATTTTAACTGCACCTGTTCCAAATTCAGGGTCTACATATTCATCTGCTACAATTAAAATCTCCCTGTTCACTAGAGGAAGAATCGCATATTTGCCGATTAAATGCTGATATCTTTCATCCTCTGGATGTACAGCAATAGCAGTATCCCCAAGCATGGTCTCCGGTCTTGTGGTTGCAATTTCTAGAACTTCATCGCTATCCTTAATGGGGTAGCTGATATGCCAAAAATGTCCTACTTTTTCCTCATGTTCAACCTCTGCATCGGAAAGGGATGTTTTACAGTCTGGACACCAGTTGATGATACGATTTCCTCTGTAGATTAATCCTTTTTCATATAATTTAATAAATACTTCCGTTACCGCATTGCTCAACCCTTCGTCTAAAGTAAATCTTTCTCTAGACCAATCACAGGAATCGCCTAGTTTTTTCATTTGATCTACGATTCTTCCGCCGTATTCTTCTTTCCATTTCCACGCTCTCTCTAAGAAACCTTCTCTACCAACTTCTAATTTACTTAAGCCCTCTTCTGCCTTGATCTTTTCAACAACTTTTACTTCCGTTGCAATACTTGCATGATCGCTACCTGGTTGCCATAGTGTTTCGTACCCCTGCATTCTTTTCCAACGGATTAAAATATCCTGAAGCGTATGGTCTAAAGCATGACCCATGTGAAGCTGTCCCGTAATATTCGGTGGCGGCAGAACAATACAGAACGGTTTTTTGTCTGGATTCACCTCTGCCTTAAAATAGTTATTCTTCATCCAATGTTCATATATTCTACCTTCAAATTCCTGAGGATTATAATTTTTTTCCAAATTATTTTCCATCGCTTACGCCTCCTAAAATTTATTTTTTAAATAACAAAATCCCTCGTCCAAAAATAAATAAGGACGAAGGATATATTCGCGGTACCACCTTAATTTCTATCTACAAAATATATGTAAATAGACACTTAATTTCAATATAACGGTTTCGACCGTCTACATCTACTCCATTCAATGTAGAAACTCAGAAGCTACCTTCAATAGCCATTTCCTTAAAAACCTTTCAGCACTTGGGTTTTCTCTCTTAAAGGTGTACTATTTACTCCTCTTCATCATTGTTGATATCTTTATAAATTTATAATATATTATAACCAATTAACAAGTTTTGTCAACAGATTTTTTCATCGCTTCAGTTGCTAAAATAAAATAACGTGCAAAAGCATATAAAGTGAGGGCTGCTGCAATCCACATTAAAAATCTCCCAAAAGGAAAATTGAATGCAATGGCTAAAATAGCAATATAAAAAACCACCGTTGCAATCTTTCCGTAAGAATTTGCAGGAATCACCAGCTTATCCTTCTTCGTGTACATCATGATACCACCAAATATCATGGAAACTTCCTTGATTCCATATATGATAATCACCCATATTGGAACAAAGTTCTTTATTGTAAAACAGACAAGTACAGTGAGCTGCATCAGTTTATCTGCCAAAGGGTCCATGGCTTGTCCCCATTTCGTTATAATATTATATTTTCTAGCAATATAACCATCCAAAACATCTGTAATTCCTGCTATGATAAATATCATAACTGAATAATTCAGACTATTCTCCAGAGACGAAAAGAAAACACCGATAAATAATGGTACCAGGGCAAACCGAACAGAAGTTAATATATTGGGTAAATTCATTTGTCCACCTCTTTCAAGCTATTTCTATATAATAATATATCATATATACTTAAAATTACAAAATGCACACCCCAATATTTATATTTTAATTTTTTCATTTTACGGCACGAATGGAGTATATTCTATCTAAATACTCAACCAAATCCATGATCATACCCTCATAACTTCTGTTAAATACATCCCATTCTCTTTTATAGTTTGCATAGATTAACCGTTTGGTATAGCTGGACATGGGTATATCTCGATACAGGCATAACCGCGAGACCCTACCACTTCCAGCTTCTAAGTTTTCAGGATTAATTCCAAATTCAACCTCTTCCCTATGTACCAGTGCGAACCAGCTAAAGCCATCGATTTCCCCTTTGATATAACCGTATCTGCTTTTAAAACCATAATTAATTTTGATATTCACCAATATTATTCCCCCTCCCTAGTACACTTAGTATGATTTTATGCCAATTTTTTTCTTCTTATTCATTAATGAAGTAACACAAAATTTATACTGGAATATACTAAATTACATAGGTTTTTAGTTTTTTATTTTTATCGGGAGGGGATTCGTTTGAAGCACAAAAAAATAATCGGATTATGGATTGTTTTGCTCATGGTTTCTAGTCTATTTTTATCGAGTTGTGGTAATAAAACAGATCTTACTAAAATAAAAGTTATGGAAGTAACCCACTCTGTTTTTTATGCACCACAATACGTAGCAATTACCCAAGGTTTCTTTAAAGAAGAGGGATTGGATGTAGAGCTTATGGACGGTAAAGGCGCAGACAAGACCATGGCAGCTCTACTGAGTGACCAAGTACAAATAGGTTTTATGGGACCGGAAGCTTCTATCTATGTGTTCAATCAAGGCAAAGAAGATTATGCGGTCAACTTTGCGCAGCTAACACAGAGAGATGGTTCTTTTATCGTTGCTAGGGACCCCTATCCTAATTTTACCTTAGAAGACCTTAGAGGAAAATCCATGCTTGGTGGACGTAAGGGTGGAATGCCAAATATGACCTTGGAATACGTTCTAAAGAAAAACAACTTAATTCCAGGAAAAGATTTGACTGTAAGAACGGATATTCAATACGATGTAATGGCTGGCGCCTTTGCTGGTGGAGAGGCTGAATTTACAACGCTATTTGAGCCTGTAGCTTCTCAAGTAGAAAAGCAAGGAAAGGGATATGTAGTTGACGCAGTAGGCGCACATAGTGGATATATTCCTTTTACAGCGTACAGTGCGAAACAAAGCTATATCGAAAAAAATCCAGAGATCATTCAAAAGTTTACAAACGCCGTATATAAGGGAATGCAATGGGTTCACTCACATAGTGATGAAGAAGTTGCTAAGTCCATGCAGCCTCACTTCCCAGATGCCGATTTAGAGATTTTAACGAAAGTAGTTGAAAGATACCGCTCTATTGATGCATGGGCTACGGATCCTATATTAAAAGAAGACGGACTGAATAGACTTCAAGACGTTATGACAGAAGCAGGTGAGCTAAACCAAAAAGTACCTTATGATAAGATTGTTAATACTGAATTTGCAGAGAAGGCTATGAAAAATAAATAAGATTACGCATAAAGCCTACTAATTTTAATTATTAGTAGGCTTTGTGCGTAATCATATGGTTATATTTAAAATAAACGAATTTCTTATTTCTTAGCTAAATAGCATAGGATTCCCTTTCAACAAATAATATTAATATTATTAAAAGCAATAAAAATTCACTACTATATAAAATGTTTAAAATATACATCTTTGAGCCTTTATCAAACTTCCATTCCATAAAAGCACGGAAAGCATATAACAGAATAAATAGAATAAAAACATAAAGTGCATTCATAAAAAAAGATAATATGATTCCTGTGATAATTAATACTTCTATCCACTTATGAAATTTATTGAAATGGTTGAATAACCCTTTTGGATCTCCAATATTCAACTTATTTTTTAAAAACTTTTCTACCAGTGCTGTCAAGACGATATAAGTAGGTAATAAAATTGAAAGTTTCATTTTATTATTTTTCCTCTCGCTTTATATTTTTCATCTAATATGATGGACACATCAGGGTAATTATACCATTTTTTCTGTGTTATTGTAGTAATTCTATTTTTTTCAATACTGTGTTGTTCAGGTTTTAAAAAACACTGTTTCTGTTATTTATCTGAATAATTACATTGCATAATCTTCATTAGATGCAACTGCATATAAATCTTGTAGTGTTGCATAAAAAATACCACAAATTCATTTCTGAATAATACAGTATTTTAAATAGTTATTCGTTCTTATGTTATTAAATCTAATATAAATAATGTGAAATATGAACCATCTAAGATAATGATTTTTTATTCATCAAGAACGTGTTTACCTTTTGTTCCATCAGCATTAATATAGAATCCATCAACAATTTCGTTAATACCTCCGCCGAATGACCAATTATTGGACTCAATAAAGGCAATGAATTTATTGAAAAATTCATCTTCTGATAATTCTATGGGAACCTCTACACAACCTTGAATTTCAAATTCCTTTCTCATAGCACAACCCCCTATTATATAAATAACTCTTACTTTACATAAATCTACTGCTACGTCTAAAAAATAGTGCATCATATAATACTATGGTACAAATTTATCACAAACCAAGCCTTTAAGCAAAATATTCCAATTAAAGCAGCAAGAAACACATATGAAAACAAATACTTTTTCTCTTTTCTCTGTTTAATGAAAAGTTTAAAGAGCAAGATATCCCAAAGTATAAAGAAAACGAACCACAGTAAGGTTGATCTTATAATTTGATTGGCAATAAATATGATACTAATTGCTATATTCAGCTTTTCTATATAAGTAAAGCCCATTAATCGATTTATAACTTTCATCAATATCCCCCTTCAAACATATTTTTATAATAATAAAATCTCTGTTCCATACTTTCCAACTAACATAATTAATCTAATAAGGAAATTATATCATATTTTCTATAACTATAATCACAAAAGAGTAGATTGTATAATGATATTACCTAGATGTCAAATATTCTTCTATTAATTGAAATATAACTATTGAAACTGTAAAACTAAATATGGTTAATATTGCCTGAATTACTGTTAGCTGTCGATTATCATAATACCTTTCAGGTATTATTGGTATTTCTAAATTAAATTCTTTATTAAGAATTTTCCTACCAATTGAATAAATAGTAGCTGTTACAACGATAAACATTATCCCGATTAATATATGCAATTTAGTTCTATCCCCTTTCACTATGCTTATTTTCAGATTTAATTGTAAATCCTTAATTTCATAATGACTATAATAGTCTACTTTTATTATAGTCAGTATATCAAATCCATTCATCCTCATTTTCCAGGTGCCGATTTGTAGATTTTAATGAAAGTGGTTGAAAAATAAGTTTTATCCTTCCATTTCTTATGAAATTCACTCTTGAAAAATATATGGAACAGAATTATGAATAAAGTTATTGATATTGAACTGATAATAAGGCATTAATTGATCCGCTTCCCTAATATTTACCCAAATGATTTCTGAAATTTCTTCCGGATGATTAATTGAGATATTTCCTCCAATAATTTCCCCGATAAATGTAATAAAAACAACATGCTCATCTTTATCTTGAAAAAATCGCTCATTTACACAAGCTATCTGTTTAACTTTTACAGAAAGATTCGTTTCTTCATAAACTTCTCTCACAACAGCTTGCTCTAAGGTTTCACCTGACTCTACCGCACCACCAGGCAGAGACCATCTACTGGAATCACCATTGTAAACCATAAGCACTTCATTCGTCTCTTTATTATATAATAGACAATACACAACCGTTACTTTTTTCAATCCCATCACATCCTTGGAATAGTAATTTAAACAATATTCTTAATCTGTATTTAATCAGAGGAATCCTGCTAAAATTCTTTTAATTCAACAAAGTTAATTCCTTCTTCTGTAGTAATGCCTGCATATGGTTTATCATCATATCGACCGGCAGAAAGATAATGCTTCAAGCATTCCTTTGCAGTAAATGGCATCTTCTTCTCTAGAATATGATCCATATCAACCCATTGGAGCTTACCTTCATTGCACTGGTGAATATCTATTTCTGCATTCCGCAATTTTGCAAAATAATAATAATTTTGTCTAATTTCACCGTTCTTTAGACGAAGCGCAGCATACTTAAACTCAATATTTTCTAAATCATTTTCTTTAATGCCCGTTTCTTCAAACAGTTCTCTTAGAACACATGCTTTTGGATTGTTTAGTTCTTCTTTTTCAAAATGACCACCGATGCCGCACCAGGATGGTTGTACAACCTTTGAGCCAATTCTATACAGTAATAGCATCTTATTTTCAAACGTAATATATATTGCAGTCATATTCCTTAACATATCTTAAGCTCCAATCTATATATTATTTTTCAAGAGTCTCCATAACGTACATACGTCCTTCCTCCCCATCGTCACACTCCACTGTACATAAAAATTTCCACCCAAACTTTTCATAAAGCTGATCATGACCTGTTAATAAATATAGAGTTTCCAAGCCACAATTGAAGGCATCCCTGCGTACAAAATCCAACATGGCTCCAGCAATCCCATTGTTACGATACTGAGGTTCTACATAAACGGCACATACATTGGGTGTTAAGTCTGTTCTCTTATGGAAATCATTTTCTATCATCCCAAGTCCTGCTGCAATATTGTCCATTTCACCCAGTACAACATACCACTGCGGAACTTCTTTTGGATTTTCAATACATTTACTGATACTTTCCCTATAAGCTTCTGCTGGAATCCCCCATTTGCTGCTAAACCAAAGAACAGCTTTTTCTAGCAATTCTGGTTGGTCCCTCAAAGGTACCATCTTTAAGTCATTTGTTATTTTCGTCATATGGATTATCCCCCTTTAATTATACACTCATCTCAATTTCTTCAATAATTCTAGCTAAATTTTCCATTTTTCATCTCTATAAATAGTCTACCATTAAGCATCTTTAATTTAAAGGAGAATAACAATTATCCGATTTATTTCATCCTTTAAACATCCTCTTAGAAAAAGAGGAGAACAAAGTATTTTATGATTTTCAACTATAAATCTGTCCAAAAAAATCGTTTTTTCTAGTCACAGTCTATAGAATCGTCTTTTTTGTTTTGATGAGCAAATGGAACCAACAATTTGAATGTGCATTGAATCAAGAAAATCCATGGATAAAGAAGTATGAAACCTTCTTACATCCATGGATTTTCTTTAATAAACGATTCTGTAGCTTATGCAGTACCTTATATTTCTATAGGCTCTAACTATTCCCGTTCAATTTCTCTAGTCCCTGTCTATTTTTTATTCTGATTCTTTTGTGCCCAACTAACTCAATAAGTCCTTCTTCTTGAAATGCACCTAATTTTCTACTTAAAGTCTCTTGCGTCATACCGATCTGAGAAGCCAAATCTCCTTTCGTCATATTGAGCAGAATCTCATTTTGCTCTTCCGAAAGTTCCAAGAGTACCTGGGCAACACGCTGCGTTACTGTGCTCAAACTAATATTCTCAATCAAATTTTCTGCCTTTTCTAATCTACGGCTAAGTTCATCTAAAATTTTAAAGGCGATGGAAGCATATTTTGTCATCAGCTCTTTTAGTCGTGCTCCTTCAAGTACACATACTGTTGATGTTTCTAAAGCTTGTGCATGATCCGTCAAAGGGAGAGAACTAAATAGAGAGAGCTCACCGATGAACTCTCCGGGTCCTACAATTCGTATCACTTGCTCTTTGCCATTGACATTGAATCTCGATATTTTTATTCTGCCTGAGTAAAGAACGAAAAGAGTGCCACCTTCATCACCTGCACCATAGATTGTTTCGCCCTTTTCAAAGGTTCTCGATGAAGCAATATGAGCAATTTCCAGCATCTCATCATGGTTCATACTTGCAAAAATCGGAACACTTTCAATACATCCATTCTGACGCTTCTGGTGATGACATCCTTTCATTCGAACCCCTCCTCATTTTAATTTATTATATCTCAGCAAACGGATTGCATTTAAAATTACCAATAATACAGACCCTTCATGAACGAGCATACCAAAGGATAGATTCACTGTTTTAAAGAGCACACCAGCCAAAAGTACAGCTACAACCATCAGTGCAAAGTAAATGTTTTGTTTCATATTATGCACCGTAGCTCTACTTAGACCAATTGCATAGGAAAGTCTTCCTATTTCCGCTGACATTAGAACTACATCGGCTGTTTCCATAGCAACATCGGTTCCAGCCCCTCCAATGGCAATTCCTAAGTCCGCAGATGCAAGCGCAGGAGCATCATTGACGCCATCACCTACCATAGCAACGCTTCCATACTTGTGTTGAAGTCTTTCTAAAGTTTTTACTTTATCTTCTGGCAAAAGTTCACTGTAATATTCATCTAAACCAACGGTATCTGCCACTGCTTTTGCCGCCCTAGCATTGTCACCTGTTAACATTATAACTTTTTTGATGCCCTGTGACTTTAGATTTTCAACCAAGGCTCTTGCATCTTCTCGGATGGTGTCTGCAATAGAAATAATACCATAAATACTTTCTTTGCTGCCTACAATTACTGCTGTTTGGCCCTTCTCTTCTTCACTGATTAAATATTCTTCGTGGCTCCCCAAAGGAATCCCTTTACTTTCTAATAATTTTCTGTTACCAATATAATATTCTACACCTTCATAGATGAAAATGATTCCTTGACCTGTGATAATTTCTAAACCTTCAGGAGAAACTGTAATATTCCCAACCCTTTTAGTCGCTTCTAAAACAATGGCTTTACCTAGGGGATGCTCCGAGTAGGATTCTCCAATCGCTGCAATCCTTAAAAGTTCATTTTCATTGATTTGGTAGGATTTTACTTTCGTAACACCGGGTTTACCAATCGTTAACGTTCCAGTTTTATCAAAAGCCACTACTTTTACGGTACCTAGCTTCTCCATAACTTCTCCGCCTTTTACTAAGACACCATGTTTGGCACCGTTTCCAATTCCAGCGACAATAGAAACAGGTGTGGAGATGACGAGAGCACCTGGGCAAGCAATTACAAGTAGCGTCAATGCCAGCTCTATGTCCTTTGTTATAAAATATAGAAGAGCTGCTAATACAATGATGGTCGGCGTATAGTGTCTGGAGAATTTCTCCAAAAATTTCTGTGTTTTTGCCTTCTTATCCTGTGCCTCTTCAACCATCTGTAAAATTCTTGCAAAGGTCGTATCTTCACCGACTCGGTCTGCGTGAACAATGGCATAGCCGGATTCAATAATGGTTCCAGAAAACACTTTTTCATCTACAATGCGGCGAACAGGAAAAGATTCTCCTGTAATTGCGGCCTGATTGATATAAGCAGCCCCTTCTACCAGCGTACCGTCTACAGATATTTTCTCACCGGGCTTTACTACTACCAGATCTCCGTGTACCACCTCATCTGGGGAAATCACCACTTCTATTCCATCTCTTTTTACCCTAGCCGTATCCGGTGCCAAATCAAGAAGTGCCTTAATGGAGGATCTGGTTTTCTCTATGGTTCTTGATTCCAAATAATCCCCTAGTATGAATAGAAAAGTTACAGCGGCACCCTCCCAATATTCTCCTATAATAATAGCACCAATAACAGCTACAGTAACTAAAGCATCAATCCCTACAATACCATATCGTAGGGCGCCGATTGCCTTTTTGAAGATCGGCGTACCCGCAATCACTGTCGTCAGAAGCATCAGTATAATGGTAAGTATTTCATAACCTAAGGTTTTTTTCAAGATAAAGGATGCCAGTGCAAGAATACCAGAGACCCATACTGTTTGAACTTTTGTCAGCTTAAACATAAACGACTGCCCCCTTTTAGCTCTTCTTTCCCAGCTTTTCTTATTTTTCTGATAGGATATCATATCCCAAATTTTCTATTCTTCCTTTAATTTCCTCCGATGAAACAATGCTCTCATCGAATGAAACTTTAACCCTTGATGTATTGAATAACACTTCATATTGAGTAATCCCTGCAACTTTCTTTAAAGCACCTTCAATCTTTGTGATGCAACTTGGACATGATATGGTTTCCATTTGATACGTTTTATTGGTCATAGAAAAAACCTCCTCTTTTATTTGTAATTTTATTATACAAATAATATATAGGAGGCACTTTGACCTAGGTCAAAAATAAAAACTTTATTTGATTATTTTTATAGGAAGATTATACGCCTTCCATGGCTTTCATAACCTTTAAGATAGTATGATCTGCAAAATACATCCCTTCTTCGGATAAAATACCTAAATTTTTAATTGTATCTTCCGCTGTATCGCCAATGATTCCATTCTTGCTAGGGATGACATGACCATTTAAAGCCAACAGTGCAGACTGTATTGCAGCCGATGCAGACGTTGCTAGTTTTAAAGCACAGCCCACCTTAGCGCCGTCACAAATCATACCACTTAAATTTCCAATCATATTTTTAATCGTGCCATCAATTTTTTCTGCATCTGCTCCCATGAGCCAAGCGATGGAAATGCTAGCTCCCGTTCCAGCCGCTACGCCACAGCCACATAATGCAGATAACCTTCCAATATAGTGTTTAATATAACTATTGGTCATATGGCTAATTGCCAATGCCTGAGCTAAAGGTCGATCTTCTACTGGAAATTTTTTATGATATGCCAGAATCGGCAAAATAGCAGTTAGTCCATTGTTCCCACTGCCACTGCTACTCATTACGGGCATACGGATACCGGACATTCTAGCATCGGAACCGGCGGCAGTCAGCATCATAGCGGTATTCATCAAATCATCTGCCAAGATGCCTTTCTGTATATTTTCATAAATTGTACGTCCAACGGATATACCAGAGGTATTTTTCAATCCTTCCATTGCTATCTTCTCGTTCATTTCCAATCCTTCCAGCATAAATCCGATTTCATCCATTCCTAGTTCACTGATTTCTTTGATAATATCTCGAATCTTCATTTCAAACAATGGATTGGTAGATTTTGTGCTGCTAGTTGCCTCCTGTAATCCATTCAATAGGATGTTTCCACTTTGCGCTAAATAGACAAACTCATTATGTCTCCCTTGAATAATAGCAGTAGAACTTCCTTCCTCCGCATATAGATTTACTTCTACGTATATTTTTTCAATTGTAGGCTTAATATCGATTGTAACTTTTTCTTCTTTTAATAATTCATGGGCTATTACTACATCCTCTTCTACAATTCCGGATAATACTTGAAGGTCCTTTTCACTTTTTCCAGCGACAATACCCAGTGCTCCCGCAATGAAAAGACCGACTTCATTCGTATTGGGTATCCCTACGGACAATCCATTCTTATAGATATTAGGACTGACCAAAATTTCCGCCTTGGTTATATCCATATCACCAAGGAGTTCCTTTGCTTTAGCACATCCTAAAGCCACTGCTACAGGCTCTGTGCAACCCATTGCTGGAACAACTTCCTCTTTCAATGTCTTTATGATTAAATTTTTCAATTCCATGACCCATCCTCCACAAAATTCTAATTTAACTATATAAGTAGCAATTACTATGCCAAAATTTACGTCAGAGTTTCTGTTGAAATTTCAAACCTTTCAAGAAGTTTACTGAAAAATAAATATTATTAATCTCAAAATGATACAAAAATGCTAAAAACCAGTCTCAAATTGAGATTATTTCTCATTTTGAGACTGGTTGTGTTTTATATAAAACTATAGGGTAATCTTATATTCTTTGATTTTTCGATATAATGTGGCTCTACTGATTCCCAAGGCCTCTACTGCACCTGAAATCCCTTGTTCTTTATCCTGATAATATCGTAATGCCTTTATTATTTCTCTCTTCTCTAAATCTTTAATGGAAAGGATGGGTTTTGCTGCGATTTCTTTTGATCTGTTTTTTTCAACAATTAATCTTTTTGGGAGATCTTCTTGCTTTATAATATCCGTTCCACACATATTCACTGCATATTCTATGGTATTTTCTAACTCTCTTACATTACCCGGCCATTGGTATTCTTTTAAAATCTTCATGACCTGATCCTCTATATGTTCAATATTCTTTCCTAGCTTCCCTTTACACTTTTCTAGCAAATAATCGACCAATATATGGATATCATCAATTCTTTGTCTCAGTGGCGGAATATGAATGGGGATCACATTGATTCGGTAGAATAAGTCTTCTCTAAATTCTCCATCGAATACTTTCTTTTCTAAATCCTTATTGGTTGCCGTAATAATTCGAACATCAATGGGGATTTGGCTTTTCCCACCTACTTTTTCTATGACATGATCCTGCAACACTCTTAATAGCTTTGTTTGTAGGTGAAGTGGCATGTCTCCAATTTCATCTAAAAAAATCGTTCCTTTATTGGCCAATTCAAATTTTCCAGACTTTCCACCTCTGATAGCACCAGTAAATGCCCCTTCTGCATAGCCAAAAAGCTCACTTTCTAAAAGCTGCTCTGGAATCGCTGCACAATTGATGGGGATAAAAGGCCCCTTGCTTCGATGACTATGAAAATGAATGGCTCTAGCAAATAGCTCTTTGCCTGTGCCACTCTCTCCTTGAATCAATACGGTCGAATTGGATATGGCTGCTTTTTTAGCTTCAAATTTTACATTTTGAAATAGCGCATTATTGCCTATAATATCATCAAAGTTGGTCTGAATACTACCAGCAGTAATATCGTTGACGATATTCAGTACTTCTGATACCTTACTGAAGGTAAATAAAATACCAACCTTTTTATTTCCTAAACTGATGATATTCCCATCGAAAAAACCACGAACACTATATTTTCCCTTGCTATATGCAAACTCTACATTTTTTGTTCCGATATTATGTTCTATGAGAGCTAGAAAGTCAAAGTCCCCTATAAATTCTTTGATATGAGAGTTGCGAATCAAGGCTTCATCTATGTTGAATAGCTGAACAGCTTTTTTATTATATCGCAATATGAACCCCTTACTATCCACCGCTAAAATGCCTTTATCCACAGTGTCTAGAACAATCTCCAGCTCCTTAGCTAAAAGTTTGATCTTCTCTGTATTTTCTTGCTCCAAAAGCTTAGAGGAGATTAATTCTGCCATCTTATCTAAAAACCTTAAGAGGTTTTCTTGATTTTCTACAATCGATTTCTTTTGCTCTTCCCCAAAAGCAATGAGCCCAATTACGCCGACGATTTCATGTTCAATTTTAATGGGACAGCAAACCTCTGCATGTTCGTCACAGAAGTCAATATTCTGGCATTTTAAACAGGCATTATGTTCTCCCGGGTTTTCTATAATGAAGCTACTTCCCTGCCTTAGAGCAAATCCAAAAACAGAATCATCGCTTAGAATCTCCCCAATCCGTTGACCATAGCAGCCTGTTCCTGCAATTCTCTCTAAATTTCGATCTACAACGGTTACATCCACTTTGATTACACTGGATATGGTCTCAGAAATATTCTGTACATCGGATAGAATTTTTACCAACTCCATTTTTAATCACCCTTTTCGTTCAACATCCCCATGGCCACTGCAGTTAATGGAATACACAGTACAAGACCGATACTTCCCGCAAGTGCTCCTATAATTTCTGTAGCAATCATATCTAAATTAATAATTTTAGTGAAATCCTCACCGTAGGCTGTGAATAATAATAGCATTGGGATAGAGCTCCCTGTGTATGCAAGAATCAACGTATTTGCCATGGTTCCCATAGCATCTTTGCCAACATTCATCCCAGACATAATTAAAGCTTTGGTAGATATGTTGGGATCTACATTCCTTACTTCCTCCATGGCTGATGCCACAGATACACCAACGTCCATAATGGCGCCGATGGCGCTGATAATAATCCCAGCAAATAAAAGTCCTCTGAAATCAAAGGCGATGCCTTGCGGAATATACATGAGCATCACGGCCTCATCGCTGGATAAGCCAGTTAGTTTAATTTCTGTTCCTACAAGATATGCAATTAATCCAGCAACGAAAACTCCGCCTAATATACCAATGATAGCAGCAAAGCTTTTCTTATTAATTCCACTCACCGCTAATATGGTGACCAAAGTGATAACGAAAGCAATCAAAATCGTTAACAATATTGGATTGTAGCCTGCCAGTAATCCAGGTAGTAATCCCTTAATTACCAATAGAATCGTCAGCATCAAGGTAATCACGGTTTTAAGTCCTTTCATTCTGCCAATAATCAAAATTAAAGCCACAAATATGCCAATGACAATGTAAATATAGGGGGATCTTAAATGCTCAGAAATATAGGCCTCCAAATTTCCCTCATCAGACATTTCAATGGTTGCTAATATTTTATCTCCTGGCTCTACATAAATATCATAGCCATATGTACCTGTGATATGGTGTACGACGTCAAAGGTTTGACCCTTATGTTCACCCTGCAATATTTCAATCTTTACCATCATACTTTCCTTAAAAATTGGATTGTCTGGATCCACTTCTAAATATTCCACCTCTAAAACCTTAGCCTTTACTAACTCCGATTGATGAACTGTATGATCCTCTTCTGCTGCATACGTATAGCTTAAGGCACCATGACTTAGAGCCATAATGAATGCAAGCAATATCAACATAAATTTTTTCAAAACAAAGTCCTCCTTACCACCTAAAACCTTATCTATTTTTACTTTCCTTAGGAACACCACTATTTTTATTTAAATCGCAGCAATCCATACGTTTCGTTCCAAAGTTTTGCTTATTTGCTGCCTCAATGGATTGCAATAATTTTTTGATCCAATTTTTCAACATGATTCCCTCCTTTCTTTCATCTTATCGCAAATCTAGTTTTTAGTAAATGGAAAAGCTTATGGAATCAAAAAATACCTCTATCCAAATCTTTATGAATAGAGGTATTCTAACAAATTTTTTATTAAGCTTCGTCTGATTTTACTAAGAATTTTCTTATTAAATCAATTGGTATAATCGATGCTGAAAGTAATAGGACCATTAACCACTCATTAAAATCAAGTGGGGTTGTTCTTAAAATTACGCCACCGATATAAGTCATAAGGATTTGAACGACTACAATCAATCCCATAACTTTTAAGAAATTTGGATTCTGTCCAATATGCTCGAATATGTTTTTATTGGATGATCTCGCATTGAAACCATTGAACACTGCAATTAGAACGAATAAACTGAAGAATGCAGTCATATGGTGTAGCCCTTGGCTGCCATCAATAAACATATTACCAATGGTTTTCCATGTTAAGAATAAAATGCTAACCACCGCTGTATAGATTGCTCCAACGCCAATAGCGGACTTCATTTGGCTTGAAAGGATATTTTCGTCCCTTCTCATCGGCTTTTCCTTCATATATCGCTTCAATGCAGGTTCTCCACCAAATGCAATGGCAGCCAATGTATCCATAACTAAGTTAATCCATAGCATTTGAGTGATTGTAAGAGCTTCATGAATTCCTATAAATGGTCCGATAAAGCTAATCAATACAGCAGACACGTTGATTGTCAATTGGAAAATGATAAACTTTCGAATACTCTTAAAGATGGTTCTTCCGTACAGTACAGCTTTAGCAATGGATTGGAAGTTATCATCTAAAATAACGATATCTCCAGCCTCTTTTGCTACCTCAGTTCCAGAGCCCATTGCAAATCCAACATCTGCTTGTTTAAGCGCAGGTGAATCGTTTACACCGTCTCCAGTCATACCAACAACCAGGTTTAGTTCCTGTGAAAGTCTTACCAGTCTAGATTTATCCGTTGGCAATGCTCTTGCAATTACACGGATATTTGGCAGCATTTTCTTTAATTCCTCATCAGATAGCTTTTGAAGTTCATCCGAGGTTAAAACCAAATGGCTTTCTTCTGTTAAGAGACCAGCATCCTTTGCAATAGAGATTGCAGTTTCTCTTCGGTCTCCAGTGATCATAACAACTTGAATTCCAGCTTCCTGCACTTCTTTAATCGCTTGTGTTGCTTCCGCCCTTACATCGTCTCTGATTGCAAGAATTCCTACTAAGGTCAAATTATTGAACTCGCCATCTTCATTTAAATCTTCTTCTGTCGTTGCGATGGCTAATAATCGAATCGCTCTCGCTGCCATTTCATCCATTAGATTTTCAAGTTCAGCGTGGTTATTGAAAGCTTGTTTATTTCCATTTTCATCATAATAAGAATTGCATTTTGCAATCATTCTTTCTGGTGCGCCCTTAATCAGAGTTAAGTTGTATTCCCCTTTAACCTGAGTTGCTGAATATTTTTTATCTGAACTGAAAGGCATGGTTTTTACTCTGTTTACCCCATGTTTTGCACTTTCATTTTTATGATCTATAAATCCTAATACAGCTCTTTCTGTACCGTTCCCACCAATTATTTTATGGTGTCCTTTTTCATCGATTTCTTCACTCACAAGGGCATTCGTATTTTCTGTGATCGATAAATGTACAATCTTTTTTAGATTACTATCAATGGAATTATAGCTGTTAAATCTTTTAATATTTCCAGTGATAAATTCTACAACTTCAAGCTGCCCCTTCGTAATGGTACCTGTCTTATCTGAAAATAAGATGTTCAACCCACCTGCTGTTTCGATCCCAACTAATTTTCTAACGAGTACGTTATCTTTCAGCATTTTTCTCATATTTAAGGATAGTACCATGGCAATCATCATCGGCAATCCTTCTGGAACAGCAACAACGATAATGATAA